>CAMHIS010000003.1 GCA_946185285.1 uncultured Prevotellaceae bacterium | reverse complement strand
TTCACGTCGAAGGTACCGATGGCGGTGTTGGTCTTCGAGAGGTCGTCCTGAGACTTGATCTCGTCCTCGGGCTTCACCTCGTCGTCCTTCTTGATTTCAGGTGCGGTGAACTTCACTGAGGACTTCACCTTCTCAACGACCTTCTGCTCGACCTCCACCTTGATGGGTTCCTTGCGCTCAACCTTGGCTTCCTTCTTCTGTGCCAGTTTCGACAGCTCCACGTCGGTATCGATGGTGGCGTTCTGCTTCATGGCGTTCTGAATGGCCAGATTGGCGTAAGCAATGGCGAAGATGGCAGCAATGCCTATCAGCACCCAGATGAGAGCCTTGACGTTACGCTTTCCGGTTTCCTTACGGAGAACGTATGCGCCGTATTCCTTGTTCTTTCCTTCAAATACGAGGTCGGTCCAGTCATTGTTAATAAGATCTATCTTTCCCATAGTCTTTCCTTTCTTTTAATTGTCATTGTCATTATTCGTTCTTGAATTTGATGTTCTTCAACGCGAGAAGCTTCTCGTCGTCTTCGTTCACCTTGTCAATGACATACTTACCAATACTGCAAACCAACATCTCGTCAAGAGCCTGTACCATATTGTCATAGGTAGAAATGTCCATGGGCTTGATGATGACCGTCAGCGTCTGCATACCTTTCTCGCCGAACTCTGCCATGAACTCGTCCGTCTTACCATTACGGATGTCCGACAGCTCCTTGTCGTATGCCTCCTTCGTCATCTTGTCGCCCATCTGGGCCTTCTTCTCGTCCAGCTTCTTCTTAGCCATCATGACACGGGCCACAGGGCTGAAGCCATCCTCAGTGACGTGCTCGATGAGCAGTTTGCGGACGCCGTCCTTACCCCAGGTCGTCTCCTTCAGACAATCAGGATTCTCATACTCGGGAAGACCTTCGACATAGTACAGTTTGTCGTCGCCACCAAGGTAGAGCGTGATGGTGTACGAAGCCTTCGTCACCGACTTGTCCTCCTTGGTCATGTTCTCGTCATTACTCGGCATCGTCAGCTGCATAGCCTGAGGCTTGCTCAGCGTCGTACAGAGCATGAAGAACGTAATCAGAAGCATCATCATGTCCACCATCGGCGTGAAGTTCACGCGGGTGTCCATCTTTTTCTGCTTACTTGCTGCTTTCTTTGCCATAACTTAGATCTCCCCCTGTTTTTTAGTGTCAAGGTTAGTAATCAGCTGGTAACGGTTCTCGTTCATGTCCTGCAGCTCCGACATCATCTTCTTGATGACCGCGTAAGGCGTCTTGGCGTCGGCCTTGATGGCTATGCGGATGTCGGCGTTGGACTCACGGGCAGCCGTGACCCACTCTTGGAACTCACTCTTCCCGCCGTCGATACTGTCGAGGGGGATAGACAGCTTCTGGATTTCCTCGCCCATCTTCTCCTGCTCCAGGCTATAGTAGTCTGAGAACACGTTCATAGGGGCACCGATCATGGCGTCCTCGCGGAAATGCTTGAGCTGCGTGCTGTTCAGCGAAACGCCGAACTTGCCGGTCACGGTCTCCATCATCTCCTGCATCGTGTTCTTGTTCTCGGAGCCCACGTAGATGTTGCCCTCTGGCGATACCAGGATGTTGAGCACATCGTTCTCGGGCACCTTGACCTCGGACACGGAGCTCGGGGTGTTGACCTTGATAGGCTCTGGCGTCAGGAATGTTGATGTCAACATGAAGAAGCAGAGCAACAGGGTCATCACGTCCGACATAGGCGTCATGTCGATCCAGATGTCTTTTTTCTCAATTTTTATTTTACCCATAATCGTCTAAGGAATTAAAAGGTAAAACAAATTATGCCTCGTGGTGGTTAGAGTCGTAAGTAGCAGCGATAGTGTAACCAACCTCGTCGAGGGCAAACGTCAGTTTGTCGATCTTGTTTGAGAAGTAGTTGTAAACCACGGTAGCAACCCATGATGTCAAGATACCAGAAGCCGTGTTAACCAGAGCCTCAGAGATACCTGCAGACAGAGCCATTGAGTCAGCGCCACCACCGGCAGACAGAGCCTGGAATGATCCGATCATACCGAGCACCGTACCGAACAGAGCAGTCAGAGTACCGAGAGAAACGATGGTAGCTACCATCGGGAGGTTCATCGTCAGGGTAGGCATCTCAAGCTGCGTAGCCTCTTCGTGAGCCTGCTGGATCTTCGAAATCTTCTGAGCCTTCTTCAGGGTGTCGTCCTTCTCTACGGTCTCGTACATGTTGATGGAAGCGAGCACCACATTGGCGACTGAACCCTGCATCTTGGCACACAGGTCCTTAGCCTTGCCGAAGTCCTGAGCCTTGATGGCATCCTTGACCTGAGCGGTGAACTTGGCCAGGTTCATCTTACCAGAAGCCGACTTGATAGCGAAGAAACGCTCCACGCCGAGGACGATGACAGAGAGCAACAGGGTGATGATAAGACCTACGACAAAGCCACCCTTGTAGACTGTACCCATCAGGTCAGCGGGATGGCCGCTACGGTCGCCGCCCTGGAAGTGACTGGGGTCACCAAGTACGAAGAAGTAGAAACAATAAGCGATGATACAGCAGATTACGAGAATGATCCATGCATCCTTTACGCCTTTGAAGCCCGATGATTTCTTGGCTGGGGCTGCAGCCTTTGTTGTTGTTGCCATAATAAATTTTTAATTTTTAGTTATTAAATAATATAAGATTACAAGATTCAGAATTACAAATTACCCCGCAAAGATACTAATTTATGACGTACTTCAAGCCTATTTAATAACTTTTAACTCATAAAAAGTAAAAACTATTGCAGTTTACCCAACACATCTTTGATGCGACGCATGGCTTCGACGATATTTTCATCGCTCGTTGCGTAGCTCATGCGGAAGCAGTCAGGATCGCCGAAGGCATCGCCGCCGACAGTTGCCACGTGGCCCTCCTCGAGCAGGTACATGGCCAGGTCGGTAGAGTTGTTGATGGTCTTGCCGGCCGGCGTCTGCTTGCCGTAGAAACTGCTGCATTTGGGGAACAGGTAGAAGGCTCCTTCGGGCACGTTGACCTCCAGTCCGGGAATGTCCTTGGCCAGTTTCACGATGAGATCGCGGCGGCGCTCAAAGGCCTGGCGCATGTCCTCGACGCACTGCTGGTCGCTGACATAGGCAAACTCTGCTGCCTTCTGGCTGACGGAGCAGGGACCGCTGGTGTACTGGCCCTGCAGCTTGTTGCAGCCCTTGACAATCCACTCGGGAGCGGCGATATAACCGATGCGCCAGCCCGTCATGGCGTAAGCCTTGGAGACGCCGTTGACGATGATGGCACGCTCCTTCATGCCGGGGAACTGGGCAATGGACTCATGGTGGCCCACGTAGTTGATGTGCTCGTAAATCTCGTCTGCAAGCACGAACAGGTCGGCATGGCGCAGGATGACCTCAGCCAGCGAACGCAGTTCCTCCTTGTTGTAGACGGAGCCGGTAGGGTTGCTCGGTGAGCACAGGATAATCATACGGGTCTTGGGGGTGATAGCCGCCTCCAACTGCTCGGCGGTCATCTTGAAGTTCTGCTCGAAACCGGCCTCGACGATGACCGGCTCACCGCCGGCAAGCTTCACCATCTGGGGATAGCTGACCCAGTAGGGAGCAGGAATGATGACTTCCTCGCCGTCGTTAACCAGTGCCATGATGGTGTTGCAGACGCTCTGCTTGGCACCGTTGGATACCAATATCTCGTTGACCGTGTAGCCAAGCTGGTTCTCGTTCTTCAGCTTGTTGACAATGGCCTTGCGCAGTTCGGGATAGCCCGGAACGGGCGAATAGCGCGAGTAGTTGTCGTCGATAGCCTGCTTGGCGGCCTGTTTTATGGCGTCGGGAGTATTGAAGTCAGGTTCTCCGACGCTCATGTTTATAACATCAATGCCTTGAGCTTTCATCTCTGAGCTCTTCTGCGACATGGCCAGTGTGGCCGACGGTGCAAGCCTTTGCAGGCGGTTGGATAATTGTGCCATTTTATCTTGTTGTGTTAATTACCGTGCAAAATTAAGCAAAAACTTCTTTTTCAGCAAAGAAAAGTGTCACTTTTTCTCTCAACAGGGCAAATTAGTGACGTTTTGACTGTTATTTCAGATGAAGGGTGTGTCCCATGCGCTCTTGTTTGGTCTTCAGGTAGCGGTAGTCGTACTCGTTGGGCATCACCTCGATGGGGACGTTTTCGACGATTTCAAGACCGTAGGCTTCCAGTCCGACGCGCTTCGTGGGATTGTTGGTCATCAGACGCATCTTGTGGATACCCAGGTAGCGCAGCATCTGGGCGCCGCAGCCATAGTCGCGCTCGTCGGGCTTGAAGCCCAGGTGGACGTTGGCCTCGACAGTGTCGAGACCTTCTTCCTGCAGCTTATAGGCTGCTATCTTGTTCATCAGACCTATACCACGGCCTTCCTGCTGTATGTAGATAACCACACCCTTGCCCTCGCGCTCAATCCTTTCGAGCGACTTGTGAAGTTGTTCGCCGCAGTCGCAGCGCATGGAGCCGAGGATGTCGCCAGTAGCACAGCTGGAGTGGACGCGCACCAGTACGGGCTCGTCTTCAGTCCACGTGCCCTTGATGAGTGCCATGTGCTCCAGGCCGTTCGACTTCTGACGGAAAGGAATCAACCGGAAGTGGCCGTAGCGGGTGGGCATGTCTACCTGACTGCCAACCTCGATGAGCGACTCCTTGGACAGGCGATAGGCGATGAGGTCCTTGATGGTGATGATTTTCAGGCCATGCTCCCTGGCAAACACCTGCAATTCAGGCATCCGGGCCATCGTACCGTCGTCGTTCATGATTTCTATCAGCGCTCCGGCAGGGTACAGCCCGGCAAGTTTGCACAGGTCGACGGCGGCCTCGGTATGGCCCGAACGGCGCAGCACGCCGTTGTCCTGGGCATAGAGGGGATTGATATGTCCGGGGCGCCCGAAGGTTTGTGGCGTCGAGGCGGGGTCGGCCAGGGCACGGATGGTTGCGGCGCGGTCGTGAGCCGAGACACCGGTGGTGCAGCCCTCAAGCTTGTCGACGGTGACGGTGAACGGCGTCCCCAGAACCGAGGTGTTGTCAGCAACCTGGCGCGGAAGGTCCAATTCTTCACTGCGGCTGATAGTAATAGGCGCGCAGAGCACACCGCGGGCGTTTTTCAACATGAAATTCACCATCTCGGGCGTGATCTTCACAGCCGCGCATATCAGGTCGCCCTCATTCTCGCGGTCTTCATCGTCGACGACGATGACGAACTTCCCTTCGCGGAAGTCGCTGACGGCCTCTTCAATCGTGTTCAGTTTAAAGTAGTTCATGTTATACCTTATTTATATATAGGGAATCGTCAGGAGGCACCGGCGCGGGCGACGGTTTCGGTGCTGCCAGTTCCATAGCCCGCGGCACTATCTTGCCACTCACCTGCCTGATGGTATGCAGGTCTCTGTACAGCCGCACGCGGAATCTCCACATACGAAGATAGAAGAAAAGGCCAACGGGAAGAACGAGTCCCGTCACGACGTTCATCCACTTCCGGCGGAACGGACGTGTATGGGCACGGGTCATGATGATGGGATAGTGGTTCAACTCCGACAGTATGAGACGGTCCCGCGTGTTGCCCAGGTCTTCGATGGCCTCCTCCAGCACTTCGTCAATCTTTTCTATCTCGTGGTCGTCGCTGGCGTTGAAGAACACCTTAACAGGATTCGGCATACGCAGGAGCTTGTGCTCCTCAGAATATTGGCCGATACGTGCATTGACATCGTCCAGCTTTTGTACGTCGAGCATGTACTTCGGGTCTTCGATGATAACCTCCTTGCGCATGATGTTGCGTTTGACACGCAAACCGAGGAATCGTCTGAACAGGTCCTTGTATAGGTCGATATTGAACACCACAGAGTCATTGTTGGCCTTGTAGGTGAAGAAGACGGCCATCGGAGCAAGCACCATCGTGGAAATCAACTTTCCGAACCAAACAGTCCATTCATCGGCACGGGCCATACGATAACCTGAAGCATCAAAGATATAAAAGATGATGAACACCAATACGGAGATAATGACAGGCACACCCAATCCACCCTTGCGGATGATTGCCCCCAAAGGCGCACCGATGAAGAAGAAGATGATGCAGGACAGGGCAACGGTAAAACGGTTGATGGCCTCCATCTTGTGCAGACGCTCGCGCCGGTTGATGTCGAACGAATAGTCTTCCTTCATACCGAGGTCGTACGACTCTGACTGGGCTTTTTCCGTAGCCCACCGCATGACGTTGCGCTTGTCGTCAGAGGCCAGCTTGCTGTAGAGCGAGTCGAAGGACACCTTGCCGGAAGCGGCCTGCGAGTAGGCTTTCAGGGAGTCTTTCTTGTCAATAGCCGGTTGGCAGAACGTCCTGTAGCGCGCCTCGCGTTCAAACATCCGGCCAATAGAGTCATTGAAGATGATGATCGAGTCAAGGTCTTGCAATACTTGGTCAAGGCTTTTCGAGCGGGCATCGGCAGCAATACCGGTCTCGTCGGCAAGATTGAAGTCGCTGTCGAAGTCAAGCACGATGCGCTTTTGCGAGAATGACTCACGCCTGTATGGAATATTGGCAGAGCCTCCGAGCTCCTGTGACTGCATGTTCTCGAACCATTCGCCATTGTGGAGCGTCAGGACAAGGTGCTTCTTCTCTTCCGTTGTCTGCATCATGCCAGAGTCTGCCAGGATGATGGCCTGATCTTCGTAACTGTTGGTACGGCGGTAGATCATGATACCGTAGAGCATACCCGTCTGCAGATTCTTCTTCTGGACATAGAGGTTGGCGTTGGGAATACCGTCGTAGAAGACACCCTCAGGTATTTCCACCTCAGGACTTTTCTGCTTGACGGAGAGCAACAGCTGGTAAAAGGACTTGTTGGCTGCAGGTCCCACAATATTCTGGAAATAGAAGGACACACCGGCTATCAGGATGACAATCACTATCAGCGAACGCGACGCCTGAAGCAACGAAATGCCGGCTGCCTTGATGGCTGTAAGCTCAGAACTCTCTCCTAAGTTACCAAAGACTATCAGCGACGAAAGAAGGATGGCAAGCGGGAAAGCCTGAGGCATCAGCATCAGTCCCATATACCAGAAGAACTGGGCCATGATTTCCAGTGAAAGGCCCTTACCGATTAACTCATTGACGTATCGCCAAAGAAACTGCATCATCAGCACAAACTGGCAGATGAAAAATGCACCCACAAACAGCTGCATGAACTGCTTGGCCACAAAAATGTCTAATTTCTTGATGCGAAACATAATCTGGGGTGCAAAGGTACAAAAAAGAAGTGAAAATGAATGGTGAAGAGCAGTAAAAGTTGCTTTTGCACTACAATTATTAACAATCGTTTTTCACTCATTCACTTTTCACTCATTCACTTTCCGCACCTTCAGATTCCGCTCACCTGATGCAGCCGCTCCATATTGTCATCCCAAAGGTCGTGAAGGTCGTCAACATCCTCGGGTAGGGCGAAGTCTTCTACATAAAGGCAGAGCTCGTCCGTAATCTCGCTCTTCCCGATTCGCATTTCCCAGTATGCCTCAGGGTCATCTTCGTTGACCCATTGTAATTTTATGTGGCTGTTCCGGTTGCGCTCCATGATCCGTGCCTCTAACGTATGGTGATCTGTCCAAGCCTCCCCCCACGTCAGCGAAATGACATTGTTACCCATGTCTTCTACATGGTCAGCCAACCATCTTTCCAGTCCGTGCGCAGTACTTATCTGTTCCCAAACGATATTGTGGGATTTTGTCGCCAATGGGTATTCTAAATACAATTTTTGCTTCTTTGTATTCATAATAAACCAGGTTAGTATTACTATTTTGGGGCAAAATTACAACTTTTTTCGTGAATCAGAAAATATTTTCCGTAGAAATTTTGCAAATTCAAAAAATAAGTGTACCTTTGCACCCGCAAAACAAAAGATGGCGGGATAGCTCAGCTGGTTAGAGCGCATGATTCATAATCATGAGGTCGCCGGTTCAATCCCGGCTCCCGCTACCAGGAATCAGCAAGTTACGATTATTCGCAGCTTGCTGATTTCCTTATTCCGGAACATCTGGGAAACGTTTGCTGTTATGAAAATAGTAGTTGCGATAGATTCATTCAAGGATTGTCTGACGTCAATGGAGGCGAACCAGGCTGCAGCAGATGGCATCATGGCGGTTTGTCCTGATGCGGAAATTGTGCAAGTGCCGGTCAGCGACGGCGGCGAAGGCTTTATAGAGGCTTTTTACGCAGCCATCGGTGGGAAGTTTGTGGAGGTAGCCGTGAAAGACCCGCTGATGCGACCTATCTTGGCAAAGTATCTGCTAAAGGGCAAGACAGCGGTGATTGAGACAGCCCAAGCCAGTGGTCTGACCTTGCTGACATTAGAAGAGCAGAATCCGATGGTAGCCACAAGCTATGGCACGGGGCAGTTAGTGGCCGATGCCGTTTGCAAAGGAGCCAGGCACATCATCGTCGGTCTCGGCGGCAGCGCTACGAGCGATGCCGGAATGGGGATGCTTCAGGCACTCGAACACAGCTGCTTGCATGATCAGGAGCTGAAGCATGTCCGATTCACGATTGCCACCGACGTCAAGAATCCGCTATGCGGTGAAAACGGTGCCGCTCACGTCTTTGCACCGCAAAAGGGGGCTACGCCTGAAGACATACTGGCTTTGGACAAGAGGGCGATGGCGTTTGCCGAAATCTCAGCCAAGCGTTTCGGTTATGACCGCTCCGGTGCAGAGGGAGCTGGAGCTGCCGGCGGACTCGGCTATGCCTTCCTGCAGTATCTGGATGCGGATTGCAAGCCCGGCATCGAATTGCTGCTCGAAACCATCGGCTTCAAAAAACTGGTTCGGGGCGCCGACCTTGTCATTACCGGCGAAGGCTCCGCCGACCATCAGACACTGATGGGCAAACTTCCCATGGGGATTCTTCAGCAATCAGGTGATGTTCCCGTCTGTCTGATAGCCGGTCGTGTCAGCAACCACGAAGAGCTTCTGGATACAGGTTTCGCACAAGTGGCGTGTATCAACCCCGACGGCATCACCCTTGAAGAAGCCATGCAGAAAGAGGTGGCGAGACGAAATATCGGCGAAACCTCCAGCCGATTGACATCACATTTTGTAACACCAATCAATTGAGATATGAAGATAGTAGTATTAGACGGATTTACAGCCAACCCTGGCGATTTGTCGTGGAAGGGGCTGGAGGAACAGGGAGTGTTGACGGTGTACGAACGCACCAAGTCCAGTGAGACGGTGGCAAGGGCTGCCGATGCGGAGATCGTATTGACGAACAAAGTCATCATCAGCAGAGAGGTCATAGCCCAGTTGCCACGTCTGAAATATATAGGTGTGCTGGCTACGGGCTACAATGTAGTAGACATCAAGGCGGCGCATGAACGGGGAATAACGGTAACTAACGTTCCTGCATACAGCACAGAGAGCGTGGCGCAGATGGTGTTTGCCCATCTGCTGACCGTCACAAACCGTACAGAGCACTATGCCATTCAGAACCGTCATGGCCGTTGGAGCAAGAATCCCGACTTCTGCTATTGGGACTTTCCGCACACAGAACTTGCAGGCAAGACCTTCGGCATTGTGGGACTGGGCAATATCGGGCAACGTGTTGCCCAAATAGCCCTCGCCTTTGGCATGAAGGTGAAGGCTCTGACGAGCAAGGCAGCGGAAGTCCTGCCTGCTGGTATCGAAAAAGCTTCTTGGGAAGAAATCCTGGCAACATCGGATGTGCTTTCACTGCACTGTCCGCTGACAGAGAGCACCCATCACCTGATCAATGCCAGCACGCTGCGACAGATGAAATCCACAGCCATTCTCATCAACACAGGCCGAGGACCGTTGGTGGACGACCAGGATGTAGCTGACGCACTGGCCGATAAGCGATTGGCTGCCTTTTGTGCCGACGTACTTACTGAAGAGCCGCCACGCCTTGACAATCCGCTGCTGAAACAGCCGAATGCCTTCATAACCCCTCACATTGCCTGGGCTACGAAGGAAGCCCGCATCAGACTATTACAGGTGGCAACAGACAATGTCAGGGCATTCCTCAGCGGTACTCCTGTCAATGTCGTGTGAAGGGAGTGCCCCGTTTTTGTCATTCATAGTGCCTAATCCGAACATCAATGCCCTCACCCTGAAGCTGAGATGGAACACCACTTAAATCAGTCTGTCCATAGTGATAAGGGAACAATACCTTGGGCTTGACCGTCCTTGCAGCCTTTACCAGTTGGTCCGTGGTCATTGTGTAGGGCTGGTTGCAAGGCAAGAAGGCTATGTCGATATCCTTGACGGATGCCATTTCGGGAATATCCTCCGTGTCGCCGGCAATATAGATTCTCAGTCCGTCAAGGGTCAGGATATAGCCGTTATCACGACCTTGGGGGTGAAACTGTCGATGTCCTTCCGTCGTGTTATAGGCAGGCACAGCCTCCACGGCGAAGCCTTCTGCTATCTGCATCTTGTCGCCGTTTGCCATCACTCGACCTGAGCCAAACATCTCGGCACACCGCTTATTGGTAATGAAGAGTGTCTTTTCGCCAGTGAGCACCTTGATAGCCTCTTTGTCGAAATGGTCTCCATGTTCGTGGGTCACGAAAAGATAATCGGCCTTAGGCATGGCAGCATAGTCAATCACCTTACTGCCTAACTTCAGCACAGGGTCGATCTCAATCTCCTGACCGTCATATTCAATACGGATGCTGGCATGAACGAGCGCATGGAATTTCACAGTCTTTCCGCTTTTAGTCTTGAAGACATCAACCTCGTATGTATCGGTTGTAACTGGCATACCGGCCTCTTTCCATGCCAGGATGCCACCTTTAAGATTCACGCACTGATAGCCCTCCACAGCCAATTTTCCGGCTGCATTGGCAGAGCGGCGGCCACTTCTGCAATAAACGGCAATCTTCTTGTCAACCGGCAGAGCAGCCTTGGCCTTCTCCACGAAACCGGGCTGACCCTGGTCTATGTTAATAGCTCCCTCAATGTGTCCTTCTGCAAATTCGGCAGCCGTCCGGACGTCAAGCAGTATAACACCGGGATTCTCAGTCAGCTCTGAGAAGCCTTTAACATCTGCGTTCTCGTAGTTCTGTTGGCCGCAGGCAGAAGTAATTCCCAAAATGGCCAGTAAGCATGTGATAATCTTTTTCATAATCCTTTCATGAACATCTAAAAGAGCCACATCCATAGGATGTAGCTCCCAAAAACATCTTCTGTGTCGACACTTGGACTCGAACCAAGGACCCCCACCATGTCAAGGTGATACTCTAACCAGCTGAGCTATGCCGACTCTTGTGCGCCTGACAGGACTCGAACCTGCACATCGTAAGATACCAGATCCTAAGTCTGGCGCGTCTACCAATTCCGCCACAGGCGCGACTTCTACGACGTCAAATCCATCGCGTTATTGGTTTTGCGGGTGCAAAGGTAATAGTTTTTTTTGAAACGGCCAAATTTATTTCGATAAAAGTTGCCTTGCCACCTCAATTATTGTATCTTTTCCCCGTTTTAGATGCTCAGTTCGCAAGGCTACATACTTATCTGGGACAATGCCGAACTCCGTGGAATGGCGCTGGGCATCGTACAACGGGACAGCCGAGAAGCGCACTACCCAGCCATTGGGCAGCGACGAGGAGAAGGGCATACCGGCACCGCCGCCGGTGACGTCGCCTACTATACGGACTTGTGGCAGAGCCTTCATGTACATGGCGAACTCGTTGGCGGCAGAGAACACATAGCGATTGGTAATCACGACGACAGGCTTCTGCCATCTCAAGCTTGCCGCCGGCTCCAAATAGCGTGGCTCCATGCTGGAGAAGTCGCTGTGGCCGGGACCGGTCTTATGTTGTATATAGCCCACAAGGACTTTATCGTTGGTGAAGCGCGAGGCAATCTTCTCGACGTTGGTCAGGTCGCCGCCACCGTTGTTCCGTATGTCGATGATGAGTCCGCGACAGAGCATGAAATAAATGAGCACTTCGGTCAGGTTGCCGCTACCGACCCCCGCGTTGAATGATTCGTAACGTATGTAGCCGATGTTGTCGTCGAGAATCTTGTAGCGCATACCTGCCGCTATGCGGTAGTCGGTGCCCATGTAGATGCGCTCCAGCGAGTCGTTGTGGTTGGCGGGGTAGCTCTCATACCACTGCCAATAGCGGGCCATGTCGTGGGCTGCAGTCAGGTTGACGTGACCGTCGCGCAGTTCGCTAAGCATATTTCCGAACACCTCAAAGAGCTGACCGTCCGTCATGCCGGCATTTATCTGACTGGCATATTTGTCGTGTATCTGCTGCCAGTCGAGCCCGTACTCCTGATGCTTGTAGTCGAGGAAGCAGTAGTGCTCGTCAATGATTTTCCAGAGAGCTTCAAAATTGCCCTGCGGAGTGTCGGAGAACTCCTCTTCGTCAACACAGGATGTGAGGGAAGAAAGAAGTAAGAAGCAGGAAGTAAGAAATATGACTACCTGGCACACGGTGGTGCGAGGGCTGTAATGGGTATGGGAATTATGGGACAAATGGGTAATCATACTTTTTACTTCTTACTTCTTACTTTTTACTTCTAAGTATCTCACGATACCCAGCATCAGCCGGTGATGGTAGATGTGCGACTTCAGGTTATTGACGTCGGCCTGCTGGTAGTTGCCCAAGTAGCCTATACGCAGAGTCAGGGAACGACTGACATTACAGTCGACCGACAACTGCTGACGCAGGTTAGGGGTAGAGACAAAGGTTGTAGGAACCAGATTGTGGTCATAGTTGCCTAATGAGAAAATCTCGTAGTACGACTGGCCGTAGTTAGGACTGAACATCAGTCCGGCGAGGGGCAGGTCCAGCTCGTAGCTCACCCTCCACTGCTGGCGAAGCAGTTGGAAATCGTAACTGGCAATGCCTGACGGCATAAGATTCAGCGAGGCCCTTCCTTGCGCCGGATTGTTGGAATTGCTGGTGTTATAGATGAAGCCGACGTTAGCCGCGAGCAATGCACCGGCTCGCAAGGTCAGTTTCCCCGGCTTCCACCCATAGTAGCGTCCCACGAAAAAAGTATAGTCGCCCTGTAGCTCGTTGACCGTTTCGGCACGATCGTCAGCCGAAGTGAAGTTCAGCTCATGCTGAAAGACAGTTGTCCACGGGCTCTCTGGCAGTTGTCTGACAGAAGCCGACAGCAGCGTAAGCCCCGTTCCCTGGAACTTCTCCTGTGACAAGTAGGTGTCAAGTATGTTAGTACCGCCAATGCCTATGGCTGTCGACCGTTCAACGCTGACCGTCTGACTTTGGGCCGAGAGCCTGAGGCAAGCTGCTGCCATCAGTAAGAGTATTGTCGTTCTTATCGTCATGTCAGGCATTCTGTTTGTCAAAAGTCATCATCTGTGAAGAGGCTTGTCTGCCCCGTTATCTCGTCAATGACCTGCTGTTCGCTCTTACCGGCGTCGGGGTCGAGGTCTTCGTCTGGGTCGTCTGGACTTTCAGGAGCATTCTGAACCTCCTGTTCTTCAGGGAAACGGGTCGGCTCCAGTTCCGTGATGCTCTCAATCTGGTACGTCGACAGTCGCTTTCCCTTCGCCTTAAAACCCTTGACGGAAATGAACTGCTCAACGTCCACTTCCTCCATACCGCGGAACTCGTCGGCTCCGCCATAGGCAACACGAATCAAGGGGAACGCCTGGTCGCTGAGCAGGATAAGCTTCGACAGTGGGTTCTCGCCAAGGAAATTCTGCTTGCGCTTGGTTGCTTCCATGATGAAGCGTTTGACGTATGGATAGCCTTGGTTGTCAGCATCCCAGAGGACGGCACTCCACACTTTATCGGCCACGAACTTCTCGATACGCAGGATGTTGGCCTCATAGTGATTGTTGACGTCGAAGTTCGTCAGGTAGAAGTCGCCGTTGTCGAGTACGACCAGGATTTGGTCACCGTCGAAGAACTCGCCAAGCAGTCGTCCGTGTTCGTCGTAGTTCAGGCGGTTGACGTCGGGGTCGTACCACACCTTGCGTCCACCCAGTGTGGAATGGCCGTGACTCTTCAGTCCGATACGGTGAACGGAGTTCTTCGTCAGCAGGTTGCCCTTTGAGGCACGTCCTTTGATTATTACCTCCGAGAAGTCCTTGTCGATGAAAATCTTCTTCAACTTCGGATTCGGGTCGAGTGTAATCTTGATAATCTCCGCCTCACCGTTGGGATTGGCGGTGAAGTACATCACCTTCGAACCAGGCGTACCTTGCGTCAAGTCGTACTCCTTGTCGCGGGTCATGGAGGTGACGTTGAACCGCTTGATGAAGCAGGCCCCCTTCTTACCGTCGCGGTACACTACATTATATATGGTACGCGAATCATTCTTTTTAAACACTTGCAGATAGAGCACGTTCTTGCCCACAAACAGCTTGTCGGCCACGTGCACCACCTTGTACTTGCCATCGCGGTAGAAGATGATGATGTCGTCGATGTCGGAGCAGTTGCACACGTACTCGTCCTTCTTCAGACCGGTGCCGATGAAGCCGTCCGTGCGGTTGATGTACAACTTCTGGTTGGCCTCGGCCACTTTCGTAGCTTCGATGGTGTCGAAGTTGCGGATTTCCGTCAGTCGCGGATGGTCTTTGCCGTACTTGTCCTTCAGGAACTGGAACCAGTCGGCTGTCACCTCAGTGAGGTTCGCCAAGTCGCGGTCTATCTCCTCAATCTCAGCCTTGATGCGCGCCATCAGCTCGTCGGCCTTCTCCTTGTTGAACTTCAGAATGCGCTGCATCTTGATTTCCAGGAGTCTCAGGATGTCGTCCTTCGTCACCTCACGGACGAATGTGGGGTAATAGGGTGTCAGCCGGTCGTCGATATGCTCGCAGACGCGGTCGACATTGGGAGCCTCCTCGAATTTCTTGTCCTTGTAGATGCGCTCTTCAATGAATATCTTCTCCAATGAGCAGAAGTGGAACTGCTCCAGCAGCTCCCCCTTGCGGATTTCCAGTTCCTGGCGTATCAGGCCCTTGGTGCGCTCCACGTTGTGGCGCAGCACGTCGGAGATGGTGAGGAACTGCGGCTTCTGGTCGCTGATGACACAGCAGTTCGGCGAGATATTGATTTCACAGTCGGTAAAGGCATAAAGGGCGTCAAGTGTCTTGTCCGACGAGACACCGGGCATCAGATGTATCTGAATCTCCACCTGTGCCGATGTGAGGTCGTCGACGCGCTTGGCCTTGATTTTGCCCTTCTCGATGGCCTTCTTGATGCTCTCAATGAGGCTCTCCACCGTCTTCGAAAATGGCAGGTCGCGGATGACCAGTGTCTTCTGGTCCAGTTTCTCAATCTTGGCGCGCACCTTCAGTACACCGCCGCGCTGGCCGTCGTTATACTTGCTGACGTCAATGCTGCCGCCGGTCTGGAAGTCAGGATACAGCTGGAACGGTTCGCCGTGCAGGTAGCTGATGGCTGCGTCGCAGATTTCACAGAAGTTATGGGGCAGGATTTTGGAGCTGAGGCCCACGGCGATACCCTCGGCACCTTGTGCTATGAGCAGAGGATACTTCACGGGCAGCGTGATGGGTTCCTTGTTGCGGCCGTCGTAGCTCAGCTGCCATTCTGTTGTCTTGGGGTTGAACACCGTGTCGAGTGCAAACTTCGACAGGCGTGCCTCGATGTATCGGGGGGCGGCGGCGCGGTCACCGGTCAGGATGTTGCCCCAGTTTCCCTGTGTATCGATGAGCAGGTCCTTCTGGCCCAACTGCACCAAGGCATCGCCAATAGAGGCGTCGCCATGGGGATGGAACTGCATGGTGTGGCCCACAATGTTGGCCACCTTATTGTAGCGCCCGTCGTCCATGCGCTTCATGGAGTGCATGATGCGGCGCTGCACGGGTTTGAAGCCGTCCTCGATGTTGGGAACGGCACGTTCCAGTATGACATACGAGGCATAGTCGAGGAACCAGTTCTGGTACATACCGCTCAGGTGGTGTACCGCCGCCGCGTCGAACCGGTTCACTGGCTGATAGTCGGAATGGCTTTCACCCTCCTCTCTCCTCTCTTCTCTTTCCTCTATTATTTCGTCGTCCATATTATGTTTTTAGTCATTTTCGAGAGGCAAAATTACTAAAAAAAGTTGAAAAGACGGGAAAACATACATTATTTAACGAAAAAAAAAGCAAGTCACGTGCCTGTGACCTGCCTTTTTAGTAGGGACACCCGGGCTCGAACCGGGGACCTCTGCAATGTGACTGCAGCGCTCTAAACCAACTGGGCTATGCCCCTATTTTCTTCTTTAGCGGATGCAAAGGTACAAAAAAGAAGTGATAAGCGATGAGTGAAAAGTGAAAAGTTGCCTTTGCTTATATATTTTTAACGTTTCAACGGCCGTCGTGAATTTCTTCGCGACGGCCGTTAAACTACTTTTTTTACCTTCTGACTTTGTTTTGGAGCGTGGCACCCAAAAGCTTCATGTAGGTTTCATACTGCTTGTCGTTCAATACGTTGCGCATGTTGTGTACATCCTTCTGAATGGCTTTTTGGATGAGTGCGGGGCGCTCGAATCTCCTTGCCGTAGCTGCCGATGTCAGTTCCTCGTTCATGTTGTCGCTGATAACCTTTACTGCTTCCATCTGGTCGGAAGTCAAGTCGAGCGTCACGGCTAACCTGCGAAGGTCGAATGTGATGCTGTAGTTCTCAACGTTCTTCACTGCAGTGGTTTTCTGTGTCTTTGCATAACCTAATGTCATTGTCATTACGGCTACTACTGTCAAAATGATCTTTTTCATAATTTGTTCCTTTCTTTTTTTGTTATCCTGATTTTATTGTTTGTTATCCTGATAAGTTTGTTATCCTGTTTCTGTTCTTTTGACGCAGCAGAAAGCGAAAGGTTTAAAAACGCCTAAACTTTTTTGCAATTTCAATTAAAATATGTACCTTTGCACGCAAATTTCTATATTAAATAAGTATTATGGCACAAGAAGATGTATTTAAGAAAATCGTGAGCCACTGCAAGGAGTACGGTTTTGTATTCCCCTCAAGTGAGATTTACGATGGTTTAGGCGCCGTTTACGACTACGGTCAGAACGGCGTGGAGTTGAAGAACAATATCAAGCAATACTGGTGGAAGGCCATGACGATGCTGCACGAGAACATCGTGGGTATCGACTCGGCCATCTTCATGCACCCGACGATATGGAAGGCTTCGGGACACGTCGACGCCTTCAACGATCCCCTTATCGACAACCGCGACTCGAAGAAGCGCTATCGTGCTGACGTTCTCATCGAGGACCAGATTGCCAAGTACGACGAGAAAATCCAGAAGGAGGTGGAGAAGGCCCGCAAGCGTTTCAAGGATGCTTTCAACGAGGAGCAGTTCCTGGCCACCAGCGAACGCGTGAAGGAAGCCAGGGAGAAGCGCGACGCCCTCCATGCCCGCTACGCCGCCGCCATGCAGGGTCCCGACCTCGACGAGCTGAAGCAGATCATCCTCGACGAGGAGATTGTCTGCCCCATCAGCGGCACCCGCAACTGGACCGACGTGCGCCAGTTTAACCTCATGTTCTCTACCGAGATGGGCAGCACCGCCGACGGTTCGATGAAAATCTACCTCCGTCCCGAGACGGCCCAGGGCATCTTCGTCAACTACCTCAACGTGCAGAAGACGGGCCGCATGAAGATTCCCTTTGGCATCGCCCAGATTGGTAAGGCCTTCCGCAACGAGATTGTCGCTCGCCAGTTCATCTTCCGCATGCGCGAGTTCGAGCAGATGGAGATGCAGTTCTTCGTGCAGCCCGGCACGGAGCTAGAGTGGTTCCCCAAGTGGAAGGAGACGCGCATGAAGTGGCACCTGGCCTTGGGCTTCGGCGCTGAGAACTACCGCTTCCACGACCACGACAAGCTGGCCCACTATGCCAATGCCGCCACCGACATCGAGTTCAAGATGCCGTTCGGCTTCAAGGAGGTAGAGGGTATCCACTCGCGCACCAACTTCGACCTGTCGCAGCACGAGAAGTTCTCAGGCAAGAGCATCAAATACTTCGACCCGCAGACCAACGAGTCGTACACGCCGTATGTCATTGAGACCTCTATCGGCGTCGACCGTATGTTCCTCTCTATCATGTGCCACGCCTTCTGCGAGGAGAAGCTCGACAACGGCGAGACGCGCGTCGTGCTCCGTCTGCCCGCTGCCCTGGCTCCCGTCAAGTGTGCCGTCATGCCCCTTGTCAAGAAGGACGGCCTGCCCGAGAAGGCCCGCGAGATTATCGACCAGCTGAAGTATCACTTCACCTGCCAGTACGACGAGAAGGACTCCATCGGCAAGCGCTACCGCCGCCAGGATGCCATCGGCACGCCGTACTGTGTCACCGTCGACCACGACACGCTGAACGACGGCTGCGTCACGCTGCGCTTCCGCGACACCATGGAACAAGAGCGTGTGCCCATCAGCGAGCTCAACGCCATCATCGAGGACAAGGTGAGCATTGCCAGTTTACTGAAGAAACTTTGAAATGAGGAATGAGAAATGAGGAATGAGAAATGTGGAAAGAGTAAAGAGGAGTGTGGAATGAAGAGTGTTGGACTGAGGATGTTGCTTTGCGCAGCATTGCTCATTGCTCATTGCTCATTTCTCATTTCCTGTAGCGAGTCCGACGAAGTCACGGACAACGAGTTCAGCAACTGGCAGGCCCGGAACGAGGCCTACTTTGCCACGCTCGAAGACTCGCTCAGCCGTGGCGGCTCCGCTTGGAAGAAAATCAAGCTATTCACCAAGGACGAAAATACTGCGACGACCAATGCCGACTATATATATATTAAGGTATTGGAGCAGGGAGATGGCACCATGAGTCCGCTCTATACCGACTCCGTGCGCGTCAGCTACCGTGGTCGGCTGATACCCACCACCAACCACCCCCAAGGCTACGTCTTCGACGAGACCTACGAGGGTAACTATAGCCGTAGCACTACGGGCATCGTCGACAATAAAGTCAGCAACTTCCGCGACGGGTTCGCCACCGCCTTGCAGCACATGCATCTGGACGACCGCTGGCGTATCTACATCCCCTACCAGCTGGGATACGGAACCTCTGATTACCTCAACATACCGGCCTACAGCGTCATGATATTCGACGTGGCCCTGATAGACTTCGTTACCGGTTCTGAGAGTCTGGAGCCGTGGGCCAGCCGTCACTGGTAATGCTGTTTTTGAGTATTTTAATAAAAAAATCCCGAATACTGATACGGTATTCGGGATTTTTTACTATCTTTGCCGAAAACTTAGAACTATGCAAAAGTATGCGGACTACATCAGAAGGATAGAGATTGACTCTCTGTGGAGCGGCAAGAAGCACATCGTGTGGGAGCTGTCGCCCCGTGTGAACATTCTCAGCGGCATCAACGGCGTGGGCAAGAGCACCATATTGAACAAGGTGGTGAAAGGACTGGCCGCCGGCGGCGAGTTTCCCAGCCACATGCTCAAGGGCGTGAAGCTCGAGGTCGTGCCCGAAGACGCCAAGTGGATACGCTACGACGTCATCCGCTCGCTCGACTCGCCGGTGCTCGACCTCGACACGATGGCACATGTCGACACCCGCATCTCGTCGGCTCTCGACTTCCAGCTCTACCACCTGCAGCGCAAATACCTGGACTACCAGGTGAACATCGGCAACCGCATCATCGCCGAGTTGCAGGCCGGCAATGCCGAGGCCGCCCAGCACCTGTCGCTGAAGAAGAAGCGGTTCCAGGACATGGTCGACGAGCTGTTCACCGACACGGGCAAGAAGATTGTGAGGACGGAGAACGAAATACGCTTCTCGCAGATTGGCGAGGTGCTCGTACCCTATCAGCTGTCGTCGGGCGAAAAGCAGATGCTTGCCATCCTGCTCACGGTGCTCGTCGAGGATGACCAGCACTACGTACTCTTCATGGACGAGCCGGAGGTAAGCCTGCACATAGAGTGGCAGAAGCGACTCATCGACCTCTGTCTGGAACTGAACCCCAACGTGCAAATCATACTGACCACCCACTCCCCCGCCGTCGTCATGAACGGCTGGATAGACAGCGTCACCGAGGTAACTGACATCACGATATGATTTTGCAGCGGACTACAGGACTTAACGACTACGTTGCAAGCCCCCGGGAAAGTCCTGAAGTCCTGTAGTCCGCTGCATCTTTTGACGAACATGGCCAAGAAACTGAGTGATAACATCAACAGCCGCTACTTCGAGGCTGCCAACGCCCTGAAGTCGAAGCAGGCACGGCGCAGGATTGTGGCCTACGTCGAGGCCTACGACGACATCTACTTCTGGCGCACGGTGCTCAGCGACTTCGAGGACGACCACCGCTATTTCGAGGTGATGCTGCCCTCGAAGGCCAACCTGACGCGCGGCAAGAAGTCGGTGCTGATGAATTTCCTCGAGGGCGAGCCGCTGGGGCGCGACATGATTGCCTGTGTCGATGCCGACTACGACTACCTCATCCAGGGCCGTACGGCGCAGTCGAAGAAGGTGCTGCAGAGCCCGTATGTCTTCCATACCTACGTCTATGCCATTGAGAACTTCCAGTGCTACGCCCCGTCGTTGCATAACGTCTGCGTCTCCGTCACCCTCAACGACCACCGCATCTTCGACTTCCGCGAATACTTCGCCCGTTTCAGCGAGGCCATCTTCCCGCTCTTCGTCTGGAGCATCATGCTCTACCGCAACGGCAACTACTCGAAATTCTCCATCTCCGACTTCAACCGCATCGCCGACCCCGGCGGCTTCAACGTGGCCGACCCCGAGAAGTCGTTAGCCAACGTCAGGCGCAAGGTCCACACCAAGATTAACGACCTGCAGCGGCTGTTCCCCGATGCCAAGGACGAATACCTCGCACTGAAGGACGAGATAAAGACCCTCGGCGTCACGCCGCAGACCACCTATTTATATATACAGGGCCATCATCTCTTCGACACCATCGTGGCCCCCATCCTCTCAAAGGTCTGCAACCTTCTACGTCAGGAGCGACAGAACGAAATCTACCACGCCTCGGCCCACAAGACGCAGAAGCGTAACGAGATGACCTGCTACGAAAACTCGCTCCAGGACGTCAAGACCATGCTCAAGAAAAACAACGGCTACCTGCAGTCCGAACCCTTCCGCCGCCTACAGGACGACGTAAGGCAGTATCTGGCTCCCACACCTTAGCCGAACTCCTTTTCTATGAGTTCTTCCATCCGTCCTGCCTTGGCGTAGGGAACAGTGTCCACCTGTCGCAGGTGGCTCAGTTCCGGTTGCAGCGTGGGGTCGAAGCCGAGAATATAGCGGGTGGCGATGCGGTAGATGATTTCCGTCGGGGCGAAGCCATAGACCTGGTGGCGTAGGATGTGCATGATGCGCTCGCGGTCGTCGGGTATCTGGCGGCGCATCTCCGCGTTGTTATACAGCCGGCGCACAATCTCCGTGATATACAGGCCCGACTTCATGTAGAGGTCGGCAAACGTCTTCTGCGGGTCTTCGAAGATGTGGGGATTCTCCTGTTCCAGCAGGTCCGCCATCTTCCTGACCACCCATTTGGGCGTAAATATCTGGTTGGTCTTCTGCGGCGGAATATAGTCGAAAATGTCCTCGCCGAGACTCTCGTCGAAGTAGTTGGCCAGCGCGTCGCGCTTCTGTCGGAACGTCTCTATCGAGTCGTCGAACACCACCTCGTCGAAGAGGTCGCCGTCGAAGTGCTTCTGCTGTCCGTCCTCCGTGTAGTCGCCGCCGTCGCGCAGGAACCGGAACTCCTCGAGCGTGATGCCGGTCACTTCCTCAAAGACGGCTGGCGTCACTGCCCGGTCGAAGTTGCCGAGTCGCAGTGTGCCGTCGTCGTAGGCCATGATGAAGCTCGGAATGGTTCGTGAGAAGCCGCGCAGGTGGGCACGCACCTCCTCCTCGATGTCCTTTTTCTTCTGGTTGGCGCGGTTGGTCTCTATGCGCTCTATCACTTCGCGCGGTTTGTCCTTCACCACCTCCTCTATCTGCTTGTTCAGCGAGCTGGTCAGGTCATTCACGGCCTGCTCCATCTCCTGTCTGAATGCGGCATCGGCGGCCTTGACGGCCTCCTCGCTGTCGGCCTGCCCCATGGCTTCCTGGCGCTTCACCTCAGCGATGCGGGCCTGCTGCTGGTAGTCGCCGCGTATCTTGTCAATCCTGTCGCGAACCTCCTTGGTGGCCTCCTTGGCCAGCCGGTCGGCCTCCTTCTTCTTGAGTCCGTAGCTGTCGGCGGCGGGCATGACGATGCTCGCCTCGATGGTCTTGGCAATGTCGGCCTCAATCTTGTCGATGCCTTTCATCACGTCTTCGCGGGCCATGTCCGTACAGGCCTCCTGAATGGCCTCAAAACGCTCATACACCTTGCCGCCGAACACGTCCTGCTCCTGTCCGATGATGATCTCCTCGGGCACGATTACCGCTCCCTCGCCGTCCAGCTGCACCTTTCCGGCCTCGTCGAGCGTGGCGTTCGTGTTCTGGCCCCGGTCCTCGCGGGCCTTGTCCAGCTTTCCCAGGATGTCCTGCACCACGCCCGGGGCGCCGAAGATGTTGGCGATGTTCTTGAACAGGAAGTTGCACAGGAATCCCCTGTTGACCACCTCCTGCGACTTGATGCTGCGGGGTATGGAGAGCACCTTGCGGGCATCGAGTTCCACCATTTTCCCTTCTTCGTCCTCTGCGATGACTGGGAAGAAGTTTAACAGTCGGCGGATGTTCTCCTCCCTGCTGGCAGGCGTGCCGCCCGTTGCCGTGTCAGTACGCAGGTTGTTGGCAAAGTCGTCGAAGATGATGAGCGTGCGGGCAGGGTCGAAGTCGAACACGTAGGCATTCTCCTTGCGGTAGCGTTGTCCGTCGCGGGTGATGTCGCAGGGGTTCTGGGCGCGGAAGGCCGCCTGCATATAGAGCGACGGACTCTTCATGTTGCTCAGCATCAGTACGCCGCTCCACTCCGGTATGGTGACGCCCGTGGTGAGCTGTCCTACGCTCAGGGTGATTGTCTTCGGGTGGTGGGCGATGGCCTCCTTCACCTTATTATATGCCTTGGCCGTCTCGGCCTCCTCGCTCAGCCGCCCGTCGCCGGCCGCCAGCACTACCTCGAAGTCCTCAAAGCCCGAGCTCTCCTCCTGGAGCAGGCGGGCCAGGGCCTTGGCGCTCTCCACGCGGTTCAGCAGCCAGAGTGTGTGGGCCAGCTCAGTGCGGAGCGCCTCTGTCGAGAAGGGGAACTTCTCCTGCGTGGTCAATGCACGCAGGAACTTCCTCACGTCCTGCTCGTAGACGAACCGCCCGCCGTCGGTCTTGAAGAACTCGTTCAGGTCGAAGGCGTATTCCGTCGTGTCTTCGTCGTCGTCAAGGCTGATGCCTTTCCTGACCTCGTCGCGCACGATGTCGCTCATCCTGTAGGTAAAGAGGTTCAATCGGGGCATGTCTTCATAGGGGTTGTGGTCTGTGCTCTCCCACGCCTCCCGGGCCTCCTGCTCCTCGGCATAGCTCCAGTTGAAGATCTGCTCCCGGGCAAACTGCCCTCCGGCAATGGCCTTGAAGGGCGTGCCTGAGAGGTGGAGCGTGAAGTCGCGCCTGATGTTGTCGAAGGCGCGGTCGGTGCGCCGCGTGTCCACGCCCTCGTGGGCTTCGTCGATGATGAGCAGGTCCCACTTCAGCTGTCGCATCCACTCCAGCTTGTTGTACGTGCCGCCGAAGTAGACGGAGCCTTTCAGTCCCTGCAGGCTCTCGAAGCATATCTGGCCGTCGAAGCCGTCGCGGGCTCCGGGCGTGCCGATCCACTGCACGAACTGCTGGCGGCTCATCACGTCGCGGGCGTCGCGCAGGGCTTCATTGTCGCTGACGAAGCGGAAGCCCGTCTGCCAGCCGATGAACCGCTCAAAGTCGTCGTACCATGAGTTGGCAATGCTCGGGCGGTTGGTCACGATGAGCACGTTGAGCGGCTTTTCGCCCTTCATGCGCCGTATCAGCTCGTAGGCGGTGAGCGTCTTGCCGAAGCGGGGCTTGGCGTTCCACAGGAACTTGGGGTCGCGCCCCTGCTGCATGTAGTCCAAGGTGAGCCTGACGGCCTCCTCCTGCTTGTCGCGCAGCACGTATGTAGAGCCGACCGTCATCTTGGGGTACTGCCGCGAGGCAAACTCGTTGAAGTACATGAGCGACCGTTGCCCGTCAATCCGGAACCACTCCGTGCCGGGATTGCGCTCCACGTTCTTGCGGCGTTCCAGGAAGTCATGGAAGTCGTGGTCGCTGAAGTACTCGCCGCTGCCGTCCTTGAACAGGGCATTGTCCTGCCACTGCAGTTCGTAGTCTATCCAGGCCGTATGCACCTGCTGGTGGATGCGCCGCTCCACGCCGTTCTTGGTCTCGCCTATCTTCGTCCAGCCGTCGTGCTTGGGGTAGCCGGGTGTCTGGTAGGCATATATCATCGGCACCACGCGCCGGTAGCTGCTGATTCGGGTCTTGTTTTCCATCATAGTCGTTATTTGGAGGTTCTGTCGTTTTTTTCCTTTGTTTATTTGGAGATTAGAAGAATAATGCTTATTTTTGCAGGCAAAATAATCAAATTGGCTTATGACAACTAAAGAAGCTACGCCTGAACTTACGGCAGAAGAGCGTAAAGCCCGTTTCTTGCGTCTGGCTGGTATCTGGTCTGACGATGCTGAAGGCGAAGAGTATTATCAGATGATGAAGCATCGCAATGATGGTCGTAACACCAAGCATTTTAGTAAGATGCCTGGCATACAATGCGTTGACTGGGTGGAGAAATAGGCACTGCATCATACCATCTCCTTTACTTTTGTCCTGATGAAATCGCGCTCACGTTCGTCCAAGCCATACTTGTCGAACAGCTGCTCGTCTATCTCGGCAATAGATTTGCTCCAGTCGATGTCAGAGGAAGAGGTGAAGTCTTGAAGGGGAACGTAAGCCCATTTCTGAGGAGTTATGTCTTGAGTCGTCTTGAGGACACTTAAAAGTGTCCTTGCAAATTTTGAGCAAATATAGAGTTTGCAACATTCAGCTTGAGTTTTATCTTCAAAGTTACCAATACTTATAAAGGTTTCTGTATTGCCTACAGCTTTATCCCCTATGACGGGAACTGTTATTGCTTCGCCAAATACGCCTGTACCACTGGCTTTAGGAAGAAATAATTTGTAACTATCCAAGTTTGAGACATGCTTGATGTAATCACGTCTTACATACATTACAGTTCTATCGTTTTCTGTTCTTCCATAAATACCTATATAGTCATTACCATCTATCGGCTTTGTTTCATGGAAGATTTGTGGCAGTCTTTCGAATATATTGGTAGAAACATCATAAGCATGTCCTTTACTTAACTGAGATTCTGCTTCTGGATGATCTTTATGCATTACATTAGTAAACCGATATGCTGTACGTGAAATTACGATTGAAGACATACTATTAAAGCCTACCTTATTTTTTATTTTATGTATAATGGTATTGAGATCTGCGTATTTTGTGAATATTTCTATTGGGCCAAAATCCTTCGTATTATTATGGTATGTACATACAATACCTGCTTTGATATCTTGATTAGGGAACACCTCCTTACAATTCTCCTCATACCAAATCGTTTTCAAATGAGTGTCTTTAAGCATTTTCATGTTCCATTTATGTGGTGTCGCACCAGCATCAAAGAGAAAACGAGCTGGATGGATAAGTTCCACTATGTCGGACAATTTATATGCCTCATCTATAAAATGATGATAAACAGGGGGCTGCATAGTTTTCTGGTCTCCAACACTTTCCTCCTGATACGGCGGATTCCCAATAATCACATCGAACTTCATATTGCTTTGGTTTTTAGTTTGTCGTTTCTTGATGTCGTTTACTTTGATGGACTTTCCTTTCTGCCAGTCCATAATTTTACAAGGGGGTGTGGGAGCCTTGGCTGGAGTTTCGTCGAAGAGGGAGAGCTGTGCTTGCGGCTTCTCCTCCGATTTCTCCTGTGGAATGCGGTAGGAAAGTCCGTCCATCTGCCAGAGATTCCAGGAGATGATGTCGGCAAACTCCTGCAACAGCCGAATGTCGGGCTTGCTGCCATAGTGTGCCTCATAATGGTCGATGAAAGTGTATAGCAGGTTTTCGCGTGCCAAGAGCAGACTGTCGCCCTGCCACTCGTAGCCGTAGGTCGTCTGGAACGCCAGTCGCACCTGAGCGAGCCAGTCGTCATCACCCAGCTGCTGGTCGAGTATCATTCGGAGCTTTCGGTCGAGTATTCCAACACGCTCATTGACAGCAATAGGCTCGCCCGTCGTGGCATCGTAGCGCGAAACGAGAAAGGGTGCTTCGCCGCAGGTCAGTTCCAGACAGCGGGTGCCGATGTCGATGTCCACATAGTCGACCATCATCTTCACCACCCGCGATGGTGTGAACACTTCGGCCATGTCCTTCACCCTGTCCGTCTGCTCCTCCTTCGATTTCAGCACACGGGGGCGGATCACCATCCCCCGTTCGCCTGTAATCAGTTTTGGCAATATCTGAGCATGATAACCGTATTCACTTCCAAGCGCCTCATAGTCGTGAGTAGCCCAGAAGATGTTTCGTCCTGTGGTATGGTCGCGCAGCAGTGTATCAAGCACCTCTGGCGACAATGCCTGCAGGTCGTCCTCCCTGACGTCAATGCAGGAAGGACCAGCGTCTTTGTCTGGCATTCTTTGCGCTTATAGCTTAGGACAAAAGCACTTATCGGAACTCTTTGGGCTTCGTCAAGACCTCTATATACGATAAAAAGCGTGTCCGCTCCTTACCAGATATAGAGGCCGTGAGATTGCCCAATCGAAAGATAAGTGACGTCCACGCTATCAGCGCGAACATTCACAATTACCTTATTTCGATTTGATTAAGAAATTTCTCACGTTTCTATATCTTCTAATAACTGCTCATGTTGTTATTGTTTTTCCACGAAAGTCATACCGCCACCCTGCTCTCAGGGAGTCCTGCCGTATGGTCAGACCGACGGCTACGGGCGATACTTGTTGGCAAAATTACACAAAAAAACTGACTCCGTTTCCTCTTTTGCCGAAAATCTTCAAAGGGAAGCGATTATTTAACCGTTTTTTGGAATATCTGGCTAAAAGCCCAAAAAAGTTCAGTAAATATCCGTCACATCCTTCATTTCCTTGTAATCGCTTTACTGTCAATGCGTTTTGTGGTGACGGATTGCTGTGACGGGTGACGGATGGGCAGTTTGGCGGAAACATGCCATCGTTATTACTCATCTTCGTATTCGTTTTTTCAATAGTTCACTGGCCGTGAATGATTGTTCACTGGCCGTGATTCTTTTCAGTCGTGGCGGTAGCACTGACAGCATGGGCTATCCGTCACCCATCACCTCAATCCGTCGCCACCGAACGTACTGAAAATGAGGCGGTTTCAAGGTTATGACGGATGTGACGGATGCTAAAACAACATTGCTCAGTTCTATAGGCTGTTGATGGCTTCAATAGTGAGGCCGGTAATCTCAGCAATATCTTCAACGGCAAAGCCTTTAGCCTTCATCTTCTGCGCATTGTCGCGGTTGGCTTTATCCGTCCCTTCTGCCAGGCCAGCCTCTCGGCCTTCCGCCAAGCCAGCCTCTCGGCCTTCCGCCAGGCCAGCTGCCCGGCCTTCTGCCATTCCAGCTGCCCGGCCAGCAGCCAGGCCAGCCTCTCGGCCATCGGCCCAACCGGCGGCTTGTCCTTTCTTGTACCCGTCATCGTAGAACACGCGCTCACGGTAGACGGCATCCCAGAAGCGGTCGTAGGCCTCCAGCTGGCCCTCATTGTAGGCCGACTTCTCTAAGAGCTTGAGCGCCTTAGCCGTCTCGGGATTTTCCAACAGCTCGGCGGGAGCCTCCTCGGTGGTGGAGTTTATCTCCGTCAGGAAGCGCAGCCACAGCACGGCCATCTTCCGCTCGGCGATGGTCTTGGGCTTGAATTTGGGCAGTTCGATGAACACGAACCGCAGGCCTTCGATGATGCGGTCGTTATGAGCCACGTCCACTATCGCGTAGTCGTGGTAGAAATCATCGGGGGCCGACTCGAACCCCGTGTCGTTGATAAGGTTCAGTGAATAGACCGGCTGCACCAGCTTGTACTCCTCGCCGGGCTTCAGCTGTTTCACCACTGCCTTGGCGGCATTCAAGATGACGCGGTGGCGGAACTCGTTGTTCCAGTTCAGCTGCATCTCCACGATGAAATGGCGGCCGCCGGTCTCGCGGCAGCGCACGTCAACCACGCTGTTCTTCTTGCCGGGGTTCTCAGGCACCAGCTCTGCAGGCAGGTACTCTATGTGCTCTATCTGCTTGCCCTCGTCAAGGGGCAGCAGGGCGTTGAGCAGACTAATCAGCAAGTCTTCGTGCTCAAATATCAGCTTGAAGGTCAGGTCAGCCTTCGGATCCAGGTATTTTCCTCGCATAATGGCATTCATTGTATTTCTGTCGGCAAAAATACGAAAAAGAGTCGAATCCTCCAAATAAATGGCCGAAAATCTTTATCCCGGCCTCAGTTCTCCTTCCAGAAGGCTCGGCTGAAGAGGACGAGAACAGTCATGATTTCGAGACGGCCCATGAGCATCAGGAGGCAGAGGAGCCACTTGATGGCGTCGGGGAGTACTGACCACGACAGTTCTGGGCCGATCTTGGTGCCGAGCGAGGGACCGACGTTGCTGACGCAGCTCAGTGCGATGGTCACCGAGTTGGTATTGTCGACGCCGCCGACCATCATGGCCGTTGCCGTGAAGATCATCATGAAGATGGCCAGGACGAAGAAGGCGAACAGCGCCACGAGCTTCGACTGCGGAATGCTCTGGCCATTGATGCGAACGGGGAGCACGGCGTTGGGGTGCAGAATCTGTCGGAAGTTATTGCGCACGACCTGCAGCAGCATGACGCCACGGATGCACTTGAAGCCGCCGCTGGTGCTACCGGCACAGGCTCCGAGGAACATGACGACGCCGAGGATGACCCACGTGATGTGAGGCCAGAGTCCCACCTCGTCGTTGAACATACCCGTAGTGGTCATGAACGAGACCACCTGGAACAGGGCGTTGCGGAAGGACTGTTCCAATGAATAGTCCATGCGGGTGAGCAGCAGATACATAATCCACAGCGTGGCTCCGACGACGACGGCGATGTAGAGCTTGAACTCAGAGTTCTTGAAGAGCGCCGAGATGCGCAGCTTGAAGATACTCATATATAATAAGGTGAAGTTGATGCCCGAGAGGAACTGGAACAAGATGGCCACATAGTCGACAGCGGGCTGATGGAAGTGCTCCGTACCGTTGTTGTGGATGGAGAAGCCGCCCGTGGCGGTGGTGGTCATCGAATAGTTGGTGGCCTCGAACCAGTCCATGCCGACGGCCCAGAACGAGAGGCCGCAGCCGACGGTCAGCAGGAGGTAGATAGACCAGATCCACTTGGCCGAGGTGGTGAGCCGCGGGTGCATCTTGGCCTTGATGGGGCCGGTGGCCTCGGCGGCAAACACCTTGACGCTACCGCCGACGAGCGACGGCAGGATGGCAATGGTGAAGAAGACGATTCCCAATCCGCCTATCCACTGCATGAGCGAGCGCCAGAAGAGGATGCCGTGGGGCAGGCACTCCACATCGTCGAGTATGGAAGCCCCCGTGGTGGTAAAGCCCGACATCGTCTCGAAGAAGGCGTCGGTGAGGTTGGTGATGCTGCCGTGGATGAGGAAGGGCAGCATACCGAAGACGGAGAAGATGACCCATACGGCTGTCACCACGACGTAGGCATCGCGGCGACTCAGGGTATTCTCGGCTCCGCGTCCGAGGAAGAGGAACAGGAATCCGAATCCGAAGGTCATTAGCATCGACGTCAAGAAAGCCAGCACGTCGTCCTCATGATGGCAGAAGGCCATGAGCAGGCACCAGCCCATGAACTGGGCCTCGATGAAGAGCAGCGAGCCGATAATCTTGTTGATGATGCGGAAGTTGACCATATTATTCAGAGGTAAGAGGTAAGAGGTTAGAAGAGGGTGGACTTTTTGAAGAACTTCTCGAGGTGCTTGAGCTTCTGCTCGTGACAGAAGACCATGACCGAGTCGCCCGCCTGAATCTGGGAGTTACCGCTGACGAGCATACCCTGACCGTCGCGAACCAGTCCGCCGATGGTGACGCCGAAAGGCAGTCCGAGGTCTTTTACCAAGTGCTTCGTCACGCGAGAGCCTTCGGAGGCCACGAACTCGGCCACCTCGCTTTCGACGAGCATCAGCGAGCGCAGGTTGCGGACGTCGGCATCGAGCATCATCTGGTAGATATGGCTGGCGGCGACGGTCTTCTTGTTGATGATGGTGCCGATGTCGAGGCTCTCGGCCATCGAGACGTAGTCGAGGTTCTCGACCATGGCAATCGTCTTGCGCACGCCGAGCTTCTTGGCCGTCAGACATGCCAGGATATTGGTCTCGGCATTGCCGGTCAGTGCCACGAAGGCCTGGGTGGTGCGTATGCCTTCTTCTTCGAGCAGTCCCAGGTCGCGGCCGTCGCCGTGGATGACCATCGTGTCGCTCTCAGCCAGCAACTGGTTCAGCTTCTCGCAGCGCTCGGCCGACTTCTCGATAATTTTCACGTTCATATAGTCGGGAATGGTCAGCGCGGCGCGGACGGAGGTCTTGCCGCCGCCCATGATGATGACGTTCTTCACGTCGGCATAGTGCTCCTTGCCCACAATCTTGCGGATATAGGGGATGTACTCCTTGGTAGTCATGAAGTAGGTGAGGTCGTTCAGTTGCAGCTGGTCGAGACCGCCGGGGATGACGGTATCGTCATTGCGCTTGATGGCCACTATGTGGTAGGGGTCATCGGGGCCGCAGAGGTTCTTCAGCGGCTGGTTGAGAATCTCGCAGCCCTCGCGCAGCTTGATGCCCAAGAGGACGAGGGCACCGTCGTGGACGTCCCAGCGCTGACGCACCCACGACATTTTCAGACCGTTGGTGATGTCGATGGCTGCCAGCACCTCGGGGTAGACCATCGAGTCGATACCCAACTGCTGGAAGAACTTCTGGTTTTGGGGTGAGAGATATTCATAGTTGTCGATGCGCGCCACCGTCTTCTTGGCACCGAGGGCGTGGGCAATGACGCAGGCCGTGATGTTGGTGGTCTCCTCGGTAGTGACACCGACGAAGAGGTCGGCCTTGTCGGCCCCGGCTTCCTTCAGCGCACCGATACTGGTGGGCAGCGCGTTGTAGGTCATCACGTCGTACTCGGCGACACCCTCCAAGCGCTCCTCGTTGTCGTCGATGAGCACGCAGTTCTGGTGCTCACCCGACAGCAGTTTCGACAAATGGGTGCCCACGGCCCCGGCTCCGGCAATGACTATCTTCATATCTTTGCCCCCTAAGTTAGGGGGATAGGGGTCTGAACAAGCGTGTTAGTTTCAGACCGTTTAATGGTATTTATGTGTGATAGGAGCCTGCGCTTGTTCAGACCCCCAACCCCCTGACTCAGGGGGCTTGAATTGCTCTTGCGATTCCCTCGGCATCGGTGCCGCAGAGGTGGTGCAGCTCGGCGACGGTGCCGTGCTCCACGAAGTGGTCGGTGGGCAGTCCGAGGCGGGTGACACGCGTGGAGTAGCCGTGGTCGGAGAGCCACTCCGTGACGGCAGAGCCGAGACCGCCGTCCCTGACGCCGTTCTCGACGGTGACGACGCGGCTGAACCTGCGGCCCACCTCGTGGAGGATGTCCTCGTCGAGGGGCTTCAGGAAGCGCATGTCGTACATGGCGGCTCCCGTCTCCTTGGCAGCCTTCAGGGCTTCGTTGCCGATGGGGCCTATGCTGAGCACGGCAACGTCGTTGCCGCTGAGCAGGCATCGGCCCGTGCCTACCTTGACGGCCTCCAGGGGGCAGCGCCACTCCTTGAGCACGCCGCCGCCACGGGGGTAGCGTATGACGAACGGCCCCTGGCCGGGCAGCTGGGCGGTGTACATCAGCCGGCGCAGCTCATGCTCGTCCATCGGCGAGGCGATGGTCAGGTTGGGAACGGGTCGCAGGGCGGCCAGGTCGAAAGCGCCGTGGTGCGTGGGGCCGTCCTCGCCGACCAGTCCGGCGCGGTCGAAGCAGAAGACGACGTGCAGCCCGAGCAGGGCCACGTCGTGTATGATGTTGTCGTAGGCTCTCTGAGCGAAGGCCGAGTAGATGTTGCAGAAGGGAATGAGGCCGTCCTTGGCCATGCCGCCCGAGAAGGTGACGGCGTGCCCCTCGGCAATGCCCACGTCGAAGGTGCGCTCGGGCATTTCCTTCATCATGATGTTCATCGAGCAGCCCGAGGGCATGGCCGGCGTCACGCCTACAATCTTCGGGTTCTGCTTGGCCAGCTCCAGCAGCGTATGTCCGAACACGTCCTGATACTTCTGGGGCTTGTCGGGGTCGTTGTCCACCAGCCGTTCGCCCGTGTCAGGGTTGAACTTGCCAGGTGCGTGCCAGGTGGTGACGTCCTTCTCGGCCGGCGCGTAGCCGTGACCTTTCTGCGTGTGGATATGCAGCAGCTTCGGCCCCTTCATGTCCTTGATTTCGCGGAGTATACGCACCAGCTCCTTGACGTCGTGGCCGTCGAACGGTCCGAAGTAGCGGATGTTCATGCCCTCGAAGATGTTCTGCTGGTGGGAGAGGGCACTCTTGATGGCGTTCGACAGCCGGATGAGTCCCTTCCGCCGGTCGTCGTTCATCATGCCCCTGCCGTGCAGCCACCGGCCGGCCTTGAAACGCAGGCTGTTGTAGGTCTTGTTGGTGTTGAGGCCCAGCAGGTATTGCTTCATGCCGCCTACGGAGCGGTCGATCGACATGTTGTTGTCGTTGAGGATGATAAGCAGGTCGTTGGGCGACGACGAGACGTTGTTCAGTCCCTCGAAGGCCAGGCCACCCGACATGGCGCCGTCGCCGATGACGGCCACCACCTTGCGGTTCTCGCCCTGCCGCTTGGCAGCAACGGCCATGCCGAGCGCTGCCGAGATGCTGTTCGAGGCGTGGCCGCAGGCAAACGAGTCGTACTCGCTCTCCTGTGGCGACGGGAACGGGCGTATGCCGCCCAGCTTGCGGTTGGTGGCAAACTGCTCGCGGCGCCCTGTCAATATCTTATGGCCGTAAGCCTGATGACCCACGTCCCAAACGATGCGGTCGTTGGGCGTATCATAGACATAGTGGAGGGCGACGGTCAACTCAGCCACACCGAGGCTCGAGGCCAGGTGCCCGGGGTTCACCGACAGCTCCCTGACAATGTCCTGCCGTAACTCCCTACAAACCTCAGGCAATTGGTCAATCGATAACTTCCTAAGGTCAGCCGGATAGTCAATGCTATTCAGTAGCCCTAATTCTTGTTTTTCCATTTGGGTGCAAAGATACAAAAAAAACGTAATTCATAATTCATAATTCATAATTATTTTATAATTTTGCACCCAAAAACTAAAAAAGACAGACGAATGAGATACGCTGTTATTGGGTCAGGTGCCATTGGGGGCTACTATGGTGGTAAGTTGGCACGAGCCGGTCAAGAGGTGCATTTCCTCTTTCGGTCAGATTATGAATATGTCAGGGAAAACGGACTGCAGGTGGACTCCTGCGATGGTTCATTCCATATTCAAGCTAAGGCTTATGTCTCTACGGAGGATATGCCCCAGTGCGACGTGGTGCTGGTATGCCTGAAGTCAGTGAACAACAGAAAGCTGGAAACCATGCTGCCCCCACTGCTGCACGAGCGGACGCTGGTGATACTCATCCAGAACGGCATCGGCGTAGAGGAAGACGTGCAGCGTATGTTCCCTGGTGTGCAGCTGGCAGCCGGTCTGGCCTTTATCTGCTCGTCGAAGACGGAAAAGGGCCGTGTGAACCACCAGTGCTACGGAAGTATCAACCTGGCTAACTACTCATGCCGGGATGAGTCGCTGATGCAGGCTGTCGTCAATGAGTTCCGGCAGGCGGGTGTCGAGACGGGATTGGTGGAGTATCACGAGGCACGCTGGAAGAAGGCCGTGTGGAACATGCCCTTCAACGGCATGACCGTAGCCCTGCACACGCAGACCGACCTGCTGCTGAAGAATCCCTCGACGCGCCAGCTCATCCGCGACCAGATGATGGAGGTGGTCGGAGCGTCGCGGGCCTTGGGCGTGAGCGGTGTCGACGAGGCGTTTGTCGAGAAGATGATCCAGATGACCGACGAGATGACGCCCTACTCGCCGTCGATGCGCCTCGACTACGACTTCCACCGGCCGATGGAGATACATTATTTATATACGCGCCCGATAGAGATAGCCCGCGAGGCCGGTTTCCGCATGCCGAAACTGGAAATGTTGGAAGCCGAGCTAAAATTCTTGGAGAAAAACTTGTAGATTACATAAAAACTTCATATATTTGCAGTCGCTAACCTGAAATGTATGAAGTACATCCTGCTGCCCGATGACAAACAGCGACGTTTGTCGTTCCATTTAGCAATGGAGGAGTATGTGGCCCGCCGTCTCGACGAGCCCGACTACTTCTTTACATGGCAGGTGGAGCCGACCGTCATCTACGGGCGCAATCAGGTATTGGAGAACGAGGTGAACCTCGACTACTGCCGCGAGCACGGCATCGAGGTGTTCCGCCGGAAGAGCGGCGGCGGCTGCGTCTATGCCGACCGCGACAACCTGATGCTGTCGTTCGTCACCGCCGAGCAGAACGTGAACTTCGCCTTCAACCGCTTTGTCAACATGATTCTGCTGGTGCTGCGTAAGATGGGCGTCGAGGCCACGGGCACCAGTCATAACGACATCATGATAGGCGACAGGAAGGTCTGCGGCACGGCTTGCAGGACGACGCCCCAAGGGTGCATCGTACACAGTACGCTGCTCTACGACACCAACATGGCCCACATGCTGCAGGCCATCACGCCGAGCCGGGAGAAACTGCAGAAGAAGGGCATCGAGAGCGTGCGCCAGCGCATCACCTTATTAAAAGAATATACGCCGCTGACCCTTGAAGAAGTGAAGGCGCTCGTCCGCGAGACGCTCTGCAGCGGCGAGCGCATGCTGACGGCAGCCGACGTTGCCGGGATAGAGGCATTGGAGAAGAACTATCAATTAACATAAGACTATGGCAATAAGACAAGAGTTAGAGAAACAGAAAGAAAAGCGGACGTGTCTGTATGAGAACCACATTGCCGAGGGTGCCTTCCTGGCTCCGTTTGCTGGCTTTGTGATGCCTATACAGTACAAGAACATCCAGCTGGAGCACCTGGCCGTGCGCAACAACTGCGGACTGTTCGACGTCTCGCACATGGGCGAGGTGACCGTGAAGGGCAAGGATGCCGAGCGCTACGTGAACCACATCTTCACGAACAACGTGACGGGCATGCCCGTGGGCAAGATCCTCTACGGCATGATGTGCTACGACAACGGCGGCACGGTCGACGACCTGCTGGTCTACAAGCTCGACGAGCAGGACTTCTTCCTCGTCATCAACGCCGCCAACATCGACAAGGACTGGGCGTGGATGCAGGAGCATGCCGCCGGATTTGACATCGACCTGCAGAACCAGAGCGACCTATACGGTCAGATAGCCATTCAGGGACCAGAATCGGAACACATCGTCGAGACAGTCCTCGCTCTGCCATGTGCCGACCTCGTGTTCTACACCGCCAAAACTATAGAAGCCCCCTCGGGGGCCGTAGGGGGGGCTCCCGTCATCATCAGTCGCACAGGCTACACCGGCGAGGACGGCTTCGAGCTGTACGCCTCGCACGACTACATCCGCGAGTGCTGGGAGAAGCTGATTGCCGCCAAGGTGCAGCCCTGCGGACTGGGCTGCCGCGACACGCTGCGCTTCGAGGTGGGACTGCCGCTCTACGGCGACGAGCTGTCGGAGCAGATATCGCCCGTGATGGCCGGCCTGACCGCGTTCGTCAAGTTCGACAAGCCTGAGTTCATCGGCCGCGAGGCCCTGCTGAAGCAGAAGACTGAGGGCGTCAGCCGCAAGCTCGTCGGCATCGAACTGCACGACAAGGCGATTCCCCGTCACGGCTACACCGTACTCAACATGGACGGCGAGCCCATCGGCGAGGTGACTACGGGCTACCACACCATCTCTACCGACAAGAGCGTCTGCATGGCACTCGTCGACACGGCCTACGCCACCCTCGGCACCGACGTGCAGATACAGATTCGCAAGAAGACGTTCCCCGGAACGGTTGTCAAGAAGCAATTCTATAACAAAAGCTATAAAAAATGAGTAAGGTAATCGAAGGACTCTACTACTCGGAGTCGCACGAATATGTAAGAGTAGAAGGTGAGTATGGCTATGTTGGTATTACCGACTATGCCCAGAACGCATTAGGCAATGTGGTGTATGTCGACATGCCCGACGTTGACGACGAGGTGACAGCCGGCGAGGAGTTTGGCGCCGTGGAGAGCGTGAAGGCTGCCTCCGACCTGATTTCGCCCGTCAGCGGCACCGTCGCTGAGGTGAACGAGGCCCTCGACGACCAGCCCGAGCTGGTGAACCAGGATGCCTACGAGAACTGGATTATCAAGGTGGAGATGAGCGACAAGGCAGAGCTTGACAACCTGATGGACGCTAAGGCCTACGAAGAATTCTGCGCGAAATGACCTATAAGTATTTCCCCCATACCGAGGAAGACCTGCAGGCGATGCTCTCAACCGTAGGCATCGATTCTCTCGATGCCTTATACCCCCAGATTCCCGAAGACATCCGCTTCCGCGGCGACTATAAGCTGCCGTCGGAGATGAGCGAACTGGAGGTGCGCCAGCTCTTCGAGAAGCTCGGCCAGCAGAACAAGCCGCTCGTGTGCTTCGCCGGTGGCGGCGTCTACGACCACTACACGCCGTCGGTCATTCCCAATCTGCTGCAGCGCTCGGAGCTGCTGACCTCGTACACGCCGTATCAGGCCGAGATCTCGCAGGGCACGCTGCACTATATCTTTGAGTATCAGTCGATGATGGCCGAGCTGACAGGCATGGACATCTCGAACGCCTCGATGTATGACGGTACGACCGCAACGGCCGAGGCCATGATGATGGCGGTGGCCGCTGGAAAAAAGCAGCGTAAGGTGCTCGTCTCTGAAACCATCGACCCCAAGACGCTTGCCGTCGTCAAGACCTACGCCCACTTCCACGACATCGAACTGGAGATGGTTGCTGCCGTCGACGGCGTCACCTCGAGGGAGAGCCTTGAGGCGCTGCTGGCACAGGGCGGCGTGGCCGGTGTGGTGGTCCAGCATCCCAACTACTTCGGCATCGTCGAGGACTACAGCGGGTTTGCCGACCTCTGTCATCAGCAAAAGGCACTCCTGATCGTGAACAGCGTGGCCGCCGACCTCGCCGTGCTGAAGACGCCGGGCGAGTGGGGGGCTGACATCGCCGTGGGCGACGGCCAGTCGCTGGGCATTCCCATGCAGTGGGGTGGCCCGTACGTCGGCTACATGTGCTGTACTGAGAAGCTCATCCGCAAGATGCCGGGCCGCATCGTCGGCAAGACGGTCGACAACCGCGGACAGCGCGCCTTCGTGCTGACACTCCAGGCCCGCGAACAGCACATCCGCCGGCAGAAGGCCACGTCGAACATCTGCTCGAACCAGTCGCTGATGGCGTTGTGGGTGACGGTCTACATGTCGCTCATGGGTAAGCAGGGACTGAAGGAGGCTGCCGAGCTGAGCTACGCCGGTGCCCATTATCTCTGCGACGAACTGCTGAAGACGGGACGTTTTTCACTGGTATATGACAAGCCGTTCTTCAACGAGTTCTACGTCAACTATGACGGCGATGCCGATACGCTCTGCCAGCGTTTCGTCGATGCCGGTTTCCTTGGTGGTGTCCGTCATGGCAGTGGCTTCCTCTTTGCCGTCACCGAGAAGCGTTCGAAAGAAGAAATCGATAACCTTGTAAAGATTGCTGCCCTATGAACAACCGACTTTATGGAAACTTGATTTTTGAACTGTCGCAAGAGGGGCGCAAAGGTTACAGTCTGCCCAAGAACCGCTTCGGCGATTACAAGGTGCCACAGGAACTGCGCCGACAGAACGACGCCGAACTGCCCGAGTGCGACGAGATGACCGTGGTGCGCCACTACACGAACCTTTCTAATAATAACTTTGGCGTTGACACGGGCTTCTATCCCCTCGGCTCCTGCACAATGAAGTACAACCCGAAGCTCAACGAGGAGATAGCCGCCCTGCCACTGTTCCAGAATCTGCATCCTATGCAGCCCGCCGCGACGGTAATGGGTGCCCAGGCAGTTGTCACGCTGTTAGAGCGTTCGCTTTGTGCATTGACGGGCTTGGCTCACTTCACTTTCAAGCCTTACGCAGGTGCTCACGGTGAGTTGACGGGACTGATGGTCATCGACAACTACCACCGTTCGCGTGGCGACCTGCAGCGCAAGAAGGTGATTGTTCCTGACAGTGCCCACGGCACGAACCCGGCCTCAGCCGCCGTCTGTGGCCTGGAGATTGTCGAGGTGAAGTCGCAGGCCGACGGCACCGTTGACCTCGACGACCTCCACCGCATGTGTTCTCTATGCGGCGATAGCATCGCCGCCATGATGATGACGAACCCCAACACCCTCGGCCTCTTCGAGACCCATATCCCGGAGATTGCCGCACTCATCCACGACTGTGGCGGACTGATGTACTACGACGGAGCCAACCTGAACCCGATGCTCGGCGTCTGCCGTCCCGGCGACATGGGTTTCGACGTGATGCACATCAACCTGCACAAGACTTTCTCAACGCCTCACGGCGGCGGCGGTCCCGGTGCCGGTCCTGTCGGCGTGCGCGAGGGCTTGGAGACGTTCTTCCCGGAGGTGTCGCCTTATCACGGAAACTTTGCTGTGGCTATCCGTGCCTACGCCTACATCCTTTCTTTAGGACGTGAGCACGTGAAGGATGTCGGCCCTCTTGCTACGCTCAATGCCAACTACATCAAGGAGTCGCTGAAGGATGTCTATGAACTGCCCATCGACACCACCTGCTGCCATGAGTTCGTCTTCGACGGACTGAAGGACAAGAGCACGGGCGTCACGACGATGGACGTGGCGAAGCGTCTGCTCGACTACGGCTACCACGCCCCGACCATCTACTTTCCCCTGCTGTTCCACGAGAGTCTGATGATTGAGCCGACGGAGAACGAGTCGAAGGAGACGCTCGACGGCTTCATTGCCGTGATGCGGAAGATTGCCGAGGAGGCCAAGACCGACCCCGACCGGGTGAAGTCGGCTCCGCATAACACCCCCATCGGGCGCGTCGACCACGTGCTGGCCGCCAAGCATCCGATAACTACTTATAAGCAACTGAAGAATGACACAAACTGATCTTATCATCATCGGCGCGGGGCCTGGAGGCTACCGCGCCGCTGAATATGCTGCGAAGCAGGGACTGAAGGTCACCATCTTCGAGGCTGGCGAGGTAGGCGGCACCTGTCTGAACGTCGGCTGCATACCGACGAAGACCTACGTCCACGCTGCCTCTTTCGAAGAAGCCCGCCAGCGCATGGCCCAGGTCATCCCCCAACTCCGTGCAGGTGTTGAAGGCATCCTCTCGCATCCCAACATCACCCTCGTCCGCAGCCGCGCCCAGTTCGTCGACACCCACACCGTCTGTCAACTATGCGGCGACAGTGTCGCCGCCAAAAGCATCATCATCGCCACCGGCTCAGAGACGAAGTGGCTCCCCCTGCCCGACATCAGCGACCCGCGCGTCGTCGACAGCACTGGCCTGCTCCAGTTAGACACCCTGCCCAAGCGCCTGGCCATCATCGGCGCCGGTGTCATCGGCATGGAGTTTGCCTCCGTCTTCCACCGCTTCGGCTCTGAGGTCACGGTCATCGAGTATCTGAAGGAGTGCCTGCCCGCCCTCGACAGCGATATTGCCAAGCGTCTGCGCAAGCTGATGGAGAAACAGAGCATCACCTTCCGGATGAAGACCGCCGTACAGTCGCTCGCCGACATCGACGCCGACGTCATACTCATGGCCACCGGCCGCCGGCCCAACACCGCCGGCCTGAACCTCGAAGCCGCCGGCATCCCCCCCGCCCCCAACGGCCCCACCCCCGTCGACGACAACTTCCAGGTAGTAGCCGCGTCGCCGCAGCCCCCCGCCGCGCCCGCATCTTCCCCGCAAGTTGGCTGTGCTGCGGCGTCGCCGCAGCCCTCCGCCGTCTACGCCATCGGCGACTGCAACGGCCGCCAGATGCTGGCTCACGCCGCCGAGATGCAGGCCGTCCGCGCCGTCAACCACATCCTCGGCAAGCAGGACAACATCCGCTTCGACGTCATGCCCGCCGCCATCTTCACTACCCCCGAGGCTGCCTGCGTCGGTCCCACCGAAGACCAGCTGAAGGCTCAAGGCATCGCCTACGAGTGTAAGAAGTCCTTCTGGCGTGCCAACGGCAAGGCCGCCGCCATGAACGAGACCGAGGGTATGCTGAAGCTCTTCGTCTCCCCTCCCTCGCAGGGAGGGGCTGGGGAAGAGTCTCTCATCCTCGGCTGCCATGCCTACGGTGCCCACGCCGCCGACATCATTCAGGAGGTCTCCGTACTAATATGTCGCGAAACCACCCTCGGGCAGCTCCGCGACATGATACATATTCACCCCACGCTCTCAGAGATTCTGAAGGCGGCAGCCGGGTAGCTATAGCAGACCGCTGTCAATCAGCGTTCGCAACTGTTGAATGCCCTGATGGTTAATGTCCAAGGTTTCCACCTCGGAGAGATACCTCAGGGCTTTTTCTGTGTCGCCCAGTCCCAAGTAGCCGAGCGCGAGCATATACTTACAGTGGATGAGGTTCTTCGTGTCGAGGTTGTCTTCCCAGATGAGCAGGTCGGGCAGCGAGACGGCGAAGTAGTCCATCGTGACGTGGTCGAAGATGTGCTGCTTGCCGTAGTTGACGAGCTTGTGGAAGAGGCTCCGCGCCTTGTCCTCCTGTCCTAACTTGCGGTAGCAGAGACCGGCGTAGAAAATCTTGTCAGGCTTGGCGTCGTTATAGTACATGGCGGCGGCAGGCTCCGTCGGTCCGGCGGTTCCCTCCTCATAACGCCCGAGGAAGTAGAGGATGTCATTGTCCTGAGCACCGTAGAGCTTGCCTTCGCCGAGGTGTGGCGGGAAGACAAGACACTCCTCCAACAGACGCGCGGCTTTATCCAGTTCCTTTCTTGTGAGAGCTTGTTTTGCAAGCTCCACCCGGCATATCTGGTACTGCCCGCTCACCTTGCCTTCGCCGCCCTCCCATGGATGGAACTGGTGACAGTCGAGCAGCACCTTGGCGTCGCCGTAGAGGCCTACCTGATTGAGGAGGGTTATCTCTTCCAGCCGGAGGTCGTCTCGCTGCTGAAGTAATTTGGGATACTTCTGCAGGAAAACGAGCCGTTCGTCATGGGGCTTCTGCAGGCGCTTGTAGAGCTGGTCGAGTTCCATCAGCACGCGGGCGTCGCTCTCATCGAGGCTGAAGGCCCGCTCCATATACGCCAATGCTTCCTCCCGCCTGTCCTGTTTGTTGAAGCGTGCCAGCGCCAGGTTGCGCCAGACGGTCGGGAACTGCGGGTCGAGCCGTGCCGACAGCTCCCAGTTCTCGATGGCCACGTCATACTGCCGCTTGTCGTAATACAGGCAACCGAGGTAATAGGGCGCCCGTGCCCCGTCGGGGTTCATCGTCTTGGCCATCGTCAGCACAATGACGTCCTCTAAGCGGTTGGGGAAGCAGCAGTAGCTGTCCACCCGCTCTGCCTGTTCGAAGGCGGCGTTGGCAGCTACGGCGTCGCCCAACCCCATCTGTGCCCACCCTAAATAATAGTAGGTGAGCGGATGCTCCGCCGGACAGAGCTTCAGCACGTCCGAGCACTCCTGCCACAGTCCGGCCTGCGCGTAGTCGAGCGCCAGCTCATGGTAGTTATAGACGTTGCCGTGCATCATCGTGGTCATCTCGCCGAGCACGTCCTCGTCCCCCGTCAGCAGGTACAGTTCGTATCGACAGCCATAATTAAAGCGGTCAAGCAGAATGCTCTCCTCCAAGAACGCCTTCCTCGTGTGTTGCGACTCCGTCGCAACCAACCGCAGCACGGCGGCCTTCAACGCCCGCGCCTTGTGGTTGCAGCTGTTGAAGATGAGACAGCGGTCCAGCTCGTCGAGGGCGTCGTCGTAGCGGCCTTGGCTCACGCTGATGCAGGCGGCCTCGAAGTAGCCGGCATCGGCCCACGCCTTGTTCCACGTCGACTTCCAGAACAGCTCGTAGGCCTCCTGCGTGCGGCGTTGGTACTTCAGACAGAGGGCGAGGTTGAAGATGGCCTCGCCGTCGTAGGGGTTCGGGTTGCGCTTCTGCCATATCTTCACGGCCTTTCGCAGATAGGGCTCCGCCTTGTCGAACCGCCCGCGGCGCAGGTACCACAGTCCCGTCTGGTTCAGGCAGCGCACGTCGTTGGGGTCGCGGCGCAGGGCCTCTTCGTAGTAGTCGAGGGCCGACCACGTGGCGTGGCGGTACTGCTCTAAGTGCAGTCCCGTCAGGTAGAGCTGGTCGTTGGTCTTCGTGTCCTCAGGCGGCAGGGCGGCCTCGGCGGCGTCGGGGATGGGGCGTATCTCGTCAGGCTCAGCGTGCCACGTCAGACTGCCCACCGTCAGTGTCAGGCGGTCCATCTTCGTGCCGTTCACATCCACCGTCTGCTGAAAGACCTCCTCGGGCGACAGCGTCACCATCTGGTCATAGTACACCTTGCCGTCGTCGTGGCGCAGCACGATGCGCACCTCCTGCTTCGACGTAGCCAGCACCTTGATGGTAACCGACCTTCCCTCTCCTGTTGGAGAGGGGTCGGGGGAGAGGCTTAATATGAAGTCCTTCGACGCCTGCTTCACGATTCCGATCTCGCGGTAGGGCATGAAGTACTGCACGAACTGCTTCTCCTCGTAGGGCATGAGCCACGTGAAGTCGGGCTGGTTCTCGGTGTAGACGCCGGCCATCAGCTCGATGTAGGGACGGTATCCCCTCCTTAATTGAGAATTAGGAATTGAGGATGGAGAATTATGATTACTGTTCGTGGCTTGTTCGCCTTGATGGTAATCATAATTCTCAATTCTCCATTCTCCATTCTCAATAGGGTCCGTCAGGTTCCTGTCCCACGCCCGCCCGAAGTCGCCGTTGCCCCATGTCCACTGCTTCTTGCCGGGCGAGAAGTGGTGGCTGGCCACATGGAGCATGCCGCCGTGCGAGTCGTTCTCGTAGCCGCCCTCGAAGTCGTACTTCGAGTTGACGGCCATATAGCTCGTAGGCACGGGGATGTTGCGGTAGTTCGAGATGTCGACGCCGGCCGAGTAGTCCATCTTGTAGTAGGTGCCCGTGGCGATGGGGAAGCTGGAGACGGCGCGCTTGCCGTGGTCGAAGACGGCGTTCACGTCGGGCGGGAACACGCTCTGGTACTGGTCGTTCACCTCGACGGCGGGGTTGGCCCACCAGAGGAACGTCTGCGGCAGCGGCGTGCGGTTGCTGACGCGCCCCTGAATCTCTAAATAGGCACAGCCGGGGCGCAGCGTGAAGCCTGCAGCGCCCTTCTGATGGAACATCCGCTCCATCTCGTTCACCCAGACGGTGACGCTCCCGTCCTCGTTCTCCACAATCAGCGAGTCGACGGGCGAGTAGGTCGACGGACGGTGGTGCTGCGGCCAGTTGAACTCTATGCCGCCGCTGATCCACGGTCCGCACAGTCCGACGAGAGCCGGCTTGATGACGTGGTTGTAGTACACGAAGTGGCGCTGCTTCACCTTGTCGTACGCCATCTGGATGCGGCCGCCCAGTTCGGGCAGCACCATCACCTTGATATACTCATTCTCCAGCCAGATAGCCTGCCACTCCTTCGGAGTCGGCTCGTCGGCTATCGACTCAATGACGGGGTACGGATAAACCACACCGCTGCTTCCCTGATACACCCGCTTCTCAAGGAATATCGGGTTCTTCTCGGCCTTCCCCACCTCGTAGGTCGGGATGGTCACCATTTCTCTCCAGGCTTTTACCACCATATTATTTACGATTTACTGATTTTCGATTTTCGAATTATTTCACAAGTTCTTTTTCCAGTTCTTCTAAGCTCTTGCCTTTCGTCTCAGGACAGCGGCGCAGCAGGTAGAGGAAGGCGCAGAGGCAGATGCCGCTGTAGATCCAGAACGTGCCGCTGCTACCTAAGGCCGCGTTCATCGAGGGGAACGAGAACGTCAGCGTGCAGCAGCCTACCCAGAGGGCAAACGTGCACGTGGCCATTGCCACACCGCGAATACGGTTGGGGAATATCTCTGCCAGCAGCGTCCAGGTAACGGGGCCCAGCGTCATGGCGTAGACCGAGATGGCCGTTACTACTAAGCAGACCATCGCGAAGCCCTTTACCTCCAAGAAGTAGCAGGTGCCTAAGGTCAGGTATATCAGCCCCAGACCACCGGCACCGATGAGCATCAGCGTGCGGCGGCCCCACCGCTCGATGGTATAGAGCGCCACAAAGGTGAAGACCACGTTGGCAATGCCCGTAATGACGATGTTGATGAACATGCCGTCGACATCGAAGCCTGCTTCCACGAAGATTTCCTGCGCGTAGTTGAAGATGACGTTCGTGCCGCACCACTGCTGGAACACCGCAATGACCAGCCCCAACAGCAGCACCCGCCCGTATTTCGCCTGAGCAAGTTCTCGCAGTCCCGCCTGTTCGCTGTGCTGTGGCGTCGCCGCAGCCTTCATCCGCACGAACACCGGGCTCTCCGGGATGAAGAAGCTCATCACGAGAAACACCGCCGCCGGCACCGTCTCGGCCCAGAACATCCAGCGCCAGCCCCATTCGACATTCCACGCCTGGTTCTCAGCTACCGACGTATCGCGGGCCAGCAGCAGGTTGACAATCTGTGCGGCCAGTATGCCGAGCACGATGGTCATCTGGTTGAGGCTTACCATCCGTCCGCGAATGGCCGCCGGACTGACCTCGGCAATATACATCGGTGCCAAGGCTGAGGCTACGCCGATGCCCATGCCGCCCACGAAGCGGGCTATATTAAATAAGGTGAAGTCGTTGAACAGACCCGTGCCGATGGCCGAAACGGTAAAAAGAACCGCCGACACCGTCAGCAGTGGCTTGCGCCCGAACCGGTCGGCAGCAGCACCCGCTACCATCGCACCAAAGAGACAGCCCACCAAGGCCGTCGACATAGCCACGCCCTGCATCACAGGCGAGTCAGCGATGCCGAAATACAGCTCATAGAACGGTTTTGCGCCGCCGATGACCACCCAGTCGTAGCCGAAGAGCAGACCGCCCATGGCCGACACGGCGCATATGAAATAAAGAAAAGACGGGTTTTGGTTTACAGTTGTTTTCATAGCGTTATTGTACTGGTTTTGAGTAAACATTCTCTGTTGTCTTGACATCCCGCATGGTCAGCTTGGCTGTTGCCTCGTCGATGTCGGTTGCCACCTTATTATATATAATGGAACATTCGCTGATGTCAATGTCATGTATGCAGTCGAGTCCCTCAATGCCGGCGGCCTTGATGCCCGTCTTGGCTCCGCGGCAGACGATGCGGCTGATGTGGATATCCTGGAAGTTGGGCGCATGGCGACGCTGCTCTTCGGTATAGGTTGGCGCCTTGCCGTTGTCGCCGGCGTGTCGGTTCACGTAGTCGCACTGGAAGATGATGGCCTCGCCGGCGATGTCGGTCATCATGATGTCGCTGATGAAGAGGCGCTCGGTTCGTCCGCCGCGGTCCAGTGCACTCTTGAAGCGCAGGCCAACATCGGTGCCGAGGAAGCGGTTGTGGCGCACAACCATATCGCGGATGCCGCCGATGGTCTCACTGCCCAGTACGAAGCCGCCATGCGCGTGGTAGACGGTGTTGTCCTGAATGAGCACGTCCTGACAGCCCCACACGTCGCAGTCCTTCTTCTGCGAACCGCTCTTCATGCAGAGCCCGTCGTCGCCGACGTTGACCGTTGCGTTGACAATCAGCGCCTGATGGCAGTCCGAGAGGTCGATGCCGTCGCCGTTCTGAACGTTCCACGGGCAGCGCACGGTGATACCGTCGATGATGATGTTGCGCGAGTAGCAGGGATGGACGTGGAAGCGGGGCGAATTCTGGAACGTCACGCCCTCCAGCAGGATGTTCTCACACTGCTCGAAGCGCACCAGGTCGTTGCGCATGGCCTCCTGCTTCTGCGGCGTGCCGGCAATGTCGGGGAAGCGGCTCTTCAGCTGCCATGGGTACCATAGGTCGCCCTTCTCGGTCAACTGACCGCCCATTTCCGTATACTGTTTCCACTCCACGTCGCTCATCTTCGAGCGCTTCACGGGTCGCCACTGGTTGCCGTTGCCGTCGATGATGCCGCTGCCGGTAATAGCGATGTTGCGGGCCTTCGAGGCCCGTATGCATGGGTCAACGCGGCTCGACTTGCCTTCAGCATCAAGGTATAGCTGTTTGTCGGGCGAGAAGTAGATGATAGCATTCTTCTCAAGATGTAGTTCGATGTTATCCTTCAGACGGATGGGGCCTGTCAGCCATACGCCCTCGGGCACCGTCACTCGTCCGCCGCCCTGCTTGGTCAGCTTTGAAATTGCTTTCTCGAAGGCCTCGGTGCAGAGCGTCAGACCGTTGCCCACGGCACCGAAGTCCGTCAGCATGACTTCGTTCTTCGGAATGGTGAAGACCTCCACCTGTTTCACGGGCGTCGGCAGATTCTGGTAATACTTCGTATAGTCGGCAGCCTGCAGGGTTGTGGCAGCCAGCACGAAGAGGGTCAGTAGGTAGTTTCTTATTGTCATAGTTTGTCTGTAATGGTGAAAAACTGTGCAAAGTTACAAAATATCACGGAAAAACTTTGGCTTTTTACGCTTTTTTATGTACTTTTGCCATCAGTATTACAAGAAGTCAAAAACTTAAAACGACAAAAGCCACATGTTAGACAACGAACGCGGGCTCTACATCGCCCACTGCGCCGACGGCGCGCTCAGTATTACAGGAAAGATGGCCAACCGGCACGGACTCATTGCCGGAGCCACGGGTACGGGTAAGACCGTCACGCTACAGGTGATGGCCGAGACTTTCTGCCAGGCAGGTGTGCCCTGCTTCATGGCCGACATGAAGGGCGACCTCAGCGGCATCTCGCAAGTGGGCAAAATGAGCGGTTTCATCGAGAAAAGACTGCCTGAGTTCGGCATCGAGAACCCGCAGTTCCAGGCCTGCCCCGTCCGTTTCTATGACGTCTTTGGTGAGCAGGGACATCCCATGCGTGCCACTGTCAGTCAGATGGGCCCGCAGTTGCTCAGCCGTCTGCTGCAGCTCAACGAGACGCAGGACGGCGTGCTCAACATCGTCTTCCGCATTGCCGACGAGCGCGGACTGCTCATCCTCGACCTCAAGGACCTGCGTTCCATGCTCGACTGGGTGTCGCAGCACGCTAAGGAGTACACCACGAAGTACGGCAACATCTCGTCGCAGACCGTCGGTGCCATCCAGCGCGCACTGCTGCAGCTCGAGGCACAGGGCGCCGACCACTTCTTCGGCGAGCCCTCGTTCGATATCTACGACCTGCTGCAGACTGAAGGCGGTAAGGGAATCATGAGTGTCCTGGCTGCCGACAAGCTGATGCTCCAGCCCAAGCTCTATTCCACCTTCCTGCTTTGGCTGCTCTCCGAACTTTACACCACGCTCCCCGAAGTAGGCGACCTGCCGCTGCCCAAGCTCGTGTTCTTCTTCGACGAGGCTCACATGCTGTTCGACGGCACGTCGAAAGCCCTGCTCGACAAGATTGAGCAGGTCATCCGACTCATCCGCTCGAAAGGCGTTGGCATCTACTTCATCACGCAAAGCCCGACAGACATTCCCGAGGTCATCCTCGGACAGCTTGGCAACCGTGTTCAGCACGCTCTCCGTGCCTATACCCCGAAGGATCAGAAGGCCGTGAAGACTGCAGCCGATACCTTCCGCCCGAATCCTGTGTTCAAGACCGATGAAGCGATTATGAACCTTGAGACCGGCGAGGCCCTCGTCAGCTTCCTTGACGAGAAGGGTGCCCCGGCTATTGTACAGCGCGCCAAGATACTGTTCCCACTTAGTCAGATAGGTGCCGTCAGCGAGGGTCAGCGTCTCGACATCATCAAGCAGAGTCGTATCTATGGCAAGTACGACACGCCTGTCGACCGTGAGAGTGCCTTCGAGGTGCTTGCCAAGGAGGCCGAGAAAGCTCTTGCCGCCCAGGAGGAGCAGGCTGCAGAAGCAGAGAAGGAAGGCAAGGGCGGCAAAGCCGAGAAGAAGAAGGCTGGCATCATGAGCAAGGTGCTGAAGGCCGTGATGACTGCAGTCACCTCGACACTGGCTGCCCTGCTTGGCACTTGGGTAAGTGGAAAAGTCAGCGGCAAGGAAACAAAGTCGAGAACCTCGGCCAAGGAGAAGGTCGTGAAGAACGCTACCAGTGCCGCCACCCGCACCATCACCAAGGAACTGACGCGCGACATCCTCGGCAACTTGGTCAAGTAATTAGGAATCAGTAGGTTCTCAGCCGCAGTCCAACATCGGTAACACCGGATAGAAGCTCACGCTTCATGTTGTGGCGGATATTGACGCAGAGCGAGTCACCCTCGTTCAGACTGATGTCGGTCATGTGGAAGCGGTATTGGTAGAGGCTCAGCCCCTGTCCTTGGATGTTTCCCTGCGGGTCAATCAGGTCACAGTTCAGCGTATCCCGTCGGCTTATACCGGCGGGATACGTTGTCTGTTCGATAACGAGGTTCAGCCTCTGGAAGGGGTATTCGCCCGATATGCGCAGTTCCACGTCGCGCTGTACGACAGCCCTCTCCTTCGCCTTGACGGTGAACGTCAGTGTGTCGTTCTTTTCCCATCCGGCAACAGGGGTATGCTCGTAGTGGTGGTATATGGTTTTACGGTTGCAGCCGGCAAAGGCCAGTGCAACCGTAAGAACAATCAGCAAGTGCAATCGTCGGCTATTTATTCTCATCCTTCTTGCCGGCGGCAGCCGACTTCTTTTTCTTTTTCTTCTTCTTGGCCTTGTCGAAGCGGTTGATGTCACCTCCGGCCAGGTCGACGTGAGTCTTCTGGGGCTTTGCCTTGCCGCTCTCCAACAGCGACTCAGGTTTCTCGCCCCGACGGTTCATGTCAACAATCTGGCGGGCGCGCTCGGCGGTAATCGTCTCCACGTTGGCGGCGATATTCTTATCGGTGGAATAGGTCACCATTCCCGAGAGGATGTCGCTCTTGAAAAGGAAATAGTCGGCATCCAATGTCTGCAACACCACATCGCGACCAGGCAGCCGCCGTCCGGCCTCGATATAATCGTCCACTTCGTAGTTCAGACAGCACTTCAGCTTGGCACACATGCCGGCCAGCTTCTGCGGGTTGAGGGAGATGTCCTGGAAACGGGCGGCGTTGGTGGAAACAGAAACGAAGTTCTTCATCCACGTGGCGCAGCACAGTTCTCGGCCGCAGGGTCCCGTGCCGCCGATGCGCCCCGCCTCCTGGCGCGCGCCGATCTGCTTCATCTCGATGCGCACATGGAAGGCTGCTGCCAGGTCCTTGATGAGCTGGCGGAAGTCCACGCGCTCGTCGGCAATGTAGTAGAAGATGGCTTTCTGTCCGTCACCCTGATACTCCACGTCGCCGATTTTCATGTCCAGCCCCAAGTCCTTGGCTATCTGGCGGCTCTCAATCATCGTCTCGTGTTCGCGGGCCTTGGCCTCGCGAAACTTGTCCATATCCAGTTGGCGGGCAATGCGGTAGACACGTTTGATATCGTCGGCCGATTTCAGGTTAGCCTTCTTCAGCTGCAGTTTAACGAGGCGGCCTGTCAGCGTCACTACGCCGATGTCGTGTCCGGGGTTGGCTTCGACGGCCACGATGTCGCCCTTCTTCAGCGGCAGGTTGTTCACGTTGTGGTAGTAGCCCTTGCGGGTGTGCTTGAACTGCACCTCCACGAGGTCGGTCGATTCCTGGTTGCCCGGTACGTCGGCCAGCCAGTCGTAGGTGTTGAGCTGGCGGTCCTGCCGGCCTACTGCCTGATGGCAGAGTCCGCGGTCGCAGCCGGTCCGTATTTCATATTCTTTCTCCATATTCTATTTTTGTAGTAAAAGCACAATAGTCTGTAGCGCGAAGTCGAAGAAGACAATCTTGGCATTGGCATTCTGGCCTATGTCACGTATGGCGCGGTTGGCCAGGTCGTAGATAGCCAGGACGTTCGCCTCGTTCACGAAGCGTGCGAAGTTGCGGGCAAAGTCTTCTTCCTGTTGTGTCATATAGACGATATCCGCCTGTTTGAAGTTGAACATAAAGCACTCACGGGTCATACGCAGGAAATAGTTGAGGAACCGCTTCTGCTTCTCACGCCCGAAGCCGGCCATCACCTCGCTCCATTTCCTCAATTCGCGTATCTTGCGCTGGTAGGCCAGCCGCATGAGCGATATATAGAGGTCGAGAAACTGCTCGTTCTCCGTGCCCACCTGCAGCTCTTGCAGGGCCTTCAGCCACGAGCCGTTAGCCAGTCGGCTGATGCGGCGGGCTGTCTCTTCACTGATGCCGCGACGCTCGACGAGTGCCTGGCAGATGGTTTCCATCGGCAGTTGCCTGACATCGATGCGCTGCACGCGGCTTCGGATGGTCTCCAACAGCTTGTCAGGCTCTTCCGACACCATAATGAACACTGTCTGACTGGGTGGCTCTTCGATGAGTTTCAGCAGTTTGTTGGCACAGGCGATGTTCATGCGCTCAGGCAGCCAGACGACACTCACCTTGTAGCCGCCCTGACTCGACTTGAGACTGAGTTTCCTCATCAGGTCGTCGCTCTCGCCGGCGGTGATGATGGCCTGCTGGTTCTCGCCGCCCATGGCAGTCATCCATTCGTCCATCGTAAAATAGGGTCCACCCATTATCAGCTCGTGCCACTCCTTGGCGAAGTCGTCACTCACGGGCATGTGGTCGCTACCCATCGACGGCAGTTTGATGGTGGGATAGGTGAAGTGCAGGTCGGGGTGCTCCAGCTTGCGGAGCATAGGATTTTCCGACGAATCCTGAAAAACCGGATGCTGCGAAAGCAGGTGACAGGCAAAGGCCACTGCCAGTGCCTTCTTGCCCACACCCTGCGGCCCACAGAGCATAATGGCGTGGGGCAGACGGCCCTCACGGGTCATCTGCAGCAGGCGCTCACGCACCTCTTCCTGGCCTATCACTTCGTGGAATGTCATCTTTTAGTCTGCAAAGATACGACATTTTTTTTATATTTACCTTGAAACGAATGAAAAATGCTCTAAAATTTGCTGATTTCATAAATTCTTCGTACTTTTGCGGAAAGATTACGAACAAACCCTACAAACAAATCGTAAAACTAAAAACCATTACACGTATGAAAGACTTACAGATGTACATCAACGGCCAGTTCTGCGAAAGCTCAAACGGCCAGTGGATTAACGTATTGAACCCGTCAACCGAGGAAGTCATCTCTCGCCAGCCCGAAGGAACGATTGAGGACGTGAACCGCGCCCTCGACGCTGCCCGCGCTGCCCAGAAGGCTTGGGCCAAGACGCCTGCCATTGAGCGTGCCGGCTATCTGCTGAAGATGGCCGAGGGTATTAAGAAGCGCGAGAAGGAATTTACGGAGATTATCATGCGCGAACAGGGTAAAACCCGCACGTGGGCCTCAATCGAGGTGGGTGCCACCATCGCCTACTTTGAGTATATGGCCACGTTCGCACGCCATATCGAGGGCGAAATCATCCCCAGCGACCGTCCCAACGAGACCATCCTGCTGACGAAGAAGCCCATCGGTGTCGTGGCCGGTATCCTGCCCTGGAACTTCCCGTTCTTCCTCATCGCCCGCAAGGCCGGTGCAGCTCTGATAGCCGGCTGTACCATCGTCATCAAGCCCTCACAGCTTACTCCCGAGAACTGCACGGAGTTTGCCAAAGTCGTCGCTGAGACGGGCCTTCCCGCCGGCGTCATCAACATTGTCACGGGTAAGGGCTCTGTCATCGGCAACGAGATGGCCGGCTCGCCGAAGATTGACATTGTCTCTGTGACGGGTAGCGTCGCCGCCGGTGCCAGCATCATGGCCGCCGCCTCGAAGAACATCACCAAGGTCAGCCTCGAACTGGGCGGCAAGGCACCCGCCATCGTCATGAAAGATGCCGACCTGGAGCGTGCCGCACAATGGATTGTCGACTCGCGCATCGGCAACAACGGCCAGATCTGCAACAACGCCGAGCGCGTGTACGTACAGAAAGAGGTAAAGGCTGAGTTCACCAAGATTCTGGTCGAGAAGATGAAGGCCGTGAAGGTGGGCGACCCCTGCACCGACGAGAGCGTGGACATGGGCCCGTTGGTAGAACAGCGCGCCCTGGAGAGCGTCACCGAGAAGGTGGAGCGTGCCATCAAGCAGGGCGCCAAGTTGCTCTGCGGTGGCAGCCGCGTAGGCACGAAGGGCTATTTCTATGCCGCTACCGTGCTGGACGACTGCCGTCAGGATATGGACATCATTCACGAGGAGACCTTCGGCCCCGTCATCCCGCTGATTGAGTTTGAAACCCTCGACGAGGTCATCGCCATGGCCAACGACTGCGAGTATGGCCTGGCCAGCTCAATCTTCACCAAGGACCTGAACGTCGCCGTGAAGGCCTGCCGCGAACTGGAGTTCGGCGAGACCTACATCAACCGCGAGCACTTCGAGGCCATCCAGGGCTTCCATGCCGGCGTGAAGAAGTCGGGCATCGGCGGTGCCGACGGCAAGCATGGCGTCGAGGAGTATCTTGTTACCCACGTTACCTATCTGGACACCTACGAGGACATGTAAGATGAAAATAGGACTATTCGTTCCCTGCTATGTCGACGCGCTCTACCCTGAAGTAGGCGTGTCGACATACCAGTTGTTGCGGAGCCTGAACTTAGACGTAGAGTATCCCGAACGGCAGACCTGCTGCGGACAGCCTATGGGCAATGCAGGCTTCGAGCACATGGCTGAACCGCTGGCGCTGAAGTTCGACGAACTCTTTGCCCCCTATGACTATGTTGTGGCACCGTCGGCCAGCTGTGCGGCCTATGTGCGCTGCTTCCATCCCAACCTGATGAAGGAGAAGTCATGCCATGCCGCCGGCAAGACGATGGACATCGTCGAGTTCCTGCACGATGTCATCAAGGTGAAGAGCCTGCCGGCGAAGTTTCCCCACAAGGTCAGTGTCCATAACTCCTGCCACGGCGTCCGCGAGTTAGGGCTGTCGTCGCCGTCGGAGCGTAACATTCCCCGCTTCAACAAGATAATTGACCTTCTGCAATTAGTGGAGGGCATCGAGGTGGTAGAGCCTGAGCGGCCCGACGAATGCTGCGGTTTCGGCGGCATGTTCGCCGTCGAGGAGCAAGCCGTCAGCCGCCGCATGGGTATCGACAAGGTGAAGCGCCACATCGCCACTGGAGCCGAATTCGTGACCGGTCCCGACTCCTCGTGCCTGATGCACATGCAGGGTATTGCCGAAAAGGAGCAGCTTAACATCAAGTTTATCCACGTCGCACAAATCTTAACGGCAGGACTATGAGTACGAGACATTCAAAAGCTGCTGAGGCCTATCAGCAGAAACCCGAAGTGGTGGAACGCCACGACAAGACCTTCTTCGGCGTGCGACAGAAGCGCGACAACATGGCCCATTCACTGCCTGAGTGGGAAGACCTGCGCACCATGGCCAGCCAAATCAAGAAGCACACCATCACCCATCTGGCCGACTACCTTGAGCGGTTTGAGCAGAACGCCGTGAAAAACGGCGCCCACGTCCACTGGGCCAAGGATGCCGACGAGTACAACGCCATTGTCTGCGACATCCTTTCTTCGCATGGCGTGAGAAAGGTGGTGAAGAGCAAGAGTATGCTGACCGAGGAATGTCACCTGAATGAGAACCTGGAGCAGCACGGTGTCGAGGTCATAGAGACAGACCTCGGCGAACGTATTCTCCAGATGATGAAGCTGGCGCCAAGCCACATCGTCATGCCCGCCCTCCACGTCCACCGCGAGGACATCGGCGACACCTTCCGCCGCCTTATTCCTGATTTCGACGCGATAGCCTCCACCTACACTGCGGTCGGCGGTTCTCCCGCCGACAAGAACGACCCAACCTTCCTGACCTACGTAGCCCGTATGCACCTACGCCGTCAGTTCATGGAGGCAGATGCCGGCATGACGGGGGCCAACTTCGGCATCGCCGAAACGGGCGACGTCGTCGTCTGCACCAACGAAGGCAACGCCGATATGTCGACATCCATTCCCAAATTGCACATCGTCTCGATGGGCATCGAGAAGCTCATCCCCGACTATCAGGCCATGGGCGTCTTCCAGCGCCTGCTGGCACGTAACGGCACTGGCCAGGAGACCACCGTCTACACCAGCCACTTCCGCGGGCCGCGTCCAGGCGGCGAGATGCACATCGTCTTCGTCGACAACGGCCGCAGCAGCATCCTCGGTAATCCGGAACACTGGCAGACTCTGAAGTGTATGCGTTGTGGCGCCTGTATGAATACCTGCCCCGTCTACCGACGGTCGGCGGGCTACAGCTACACCTACTTCATACCCGGTCCTATCGGCATCAACCTCGGCATGCTGCGCGACCCCTTTAATTACAGCGACAACGTCTCTGCCTGCTCGCTCTGCTGCTCGTGCGACAATGTCTGTCCCGTACAGGTCGACCTCTCCAGTCAGGTCTACCGATGGCGCCAACAGCTCGACTCGCTGGGCAAGGCCGACCCGATGAAGAAGACGATGTCGCGCGGCATGAGCTTCCTGTTCGACCGTCCCGCCGTCTATCAAGCCGCCCTCTGGATGTCGCCCGCCGTCAACTGGCTGCCTGGTGTCCTGCTGAACAGCGGCCTCAACCCGTGGGCATACGGGCACAAGATGATGAAGTTCCCGAAGAAGTCGTTCCACCAGTTATGGAAGGAGAAGAAAGTATGAGCACAAAAGAAGAGATTTTGGAAAGACTGCGGCAGAACACCCGCGAGACCTACGACATGCCCGACCTGTCAGTGCTGCAGCCCATTGTCTACGCCGACCCTGTGGCCGAGTTCAAGCATAAGACTAACACAACAGCCGGTGCCCGGCTGGTGGAGATGAAATCGGGCGACAACCTAAGCGACATTGTCCGCCAGGCTTACCCTGAAGCAAAGGTGATAGCCAGCAACCTGCCAGAAGTCACAGCACAGCTGAACCCCGACAGCGCCACTGTCGAGGAGTTGGAGCGTGTTGACGTGGGAGTCGTCCGTGGAGAGATTGGCGTTGCCGAGAATGCCTGTATCTGGATTCCCCAGACAATGAAGGAGCGAGCCATTTGCTTCGCCTCCCAACAGCTGGTCATCGTGCTCCGTGCCGACGGCATCGTGAACAACATGCACGAGGCCTACGAACGAATAGCAGCCTCTGAAGACTACTTCCATCAGTATAAGTTCGGGACATTCATCAGCGGTCCCAGCAAGACAGCCGACATCGAAGGCGCCCTCGTCTACGGCGCCCAGGCAGCCCGCGGCGTCACTGTTGTGCTACAGCCGTAACTGTTATGATTACAGCAGCCGCTTGGTGACTTCGACCACTGAATCGACGGCCGAGACGGTGTAGAAGTGGATATTGTTGACACCGTGGGCGTAGAGCTCGCGACACTGCTCTGTGGTCCACTCTATACCCAATTGGCGGGCGTCTTCGTCAGTTCTGCACTTCACAATCTCGCGAGCCAGCGCCTCAGGGATGTCACAGTGGAACGTCTTGGGAACGACCGTCAGCTGCGAGAGTTTCGCCATCGGCTTGATGCCGGGGATAATGGGGATGGTGATGCCTATGGCCCGTGCCTTCTCCACGAAGTCGAAGAATTTCTGGTTGTCGAAAAACAGCTGTGTCACGGCATACTGCGCGCCGAGGTCCTGCTTCTCCTTCAGGTACTGCATGTCGCGCTCCAGGTTGGGAGCCTCTTCGTGCTTCTCGGGGTAGCAGGCCACGCCGAAGTCGAACTTCCTGCCGGGGTTCTTGATGGGCGAGCCGTCGGCAAAGAAGCCGTCGTTGAAGCGCTGCACCTGCCGGATGAGGTCTGTCGTGTGGGCATGGCCGCCGGGAGTCGGCATGAAGCGGCTATCCTCCTTGGCCTTGTCGCCGCGCAGCAACAGCAGGTCGTGGATACCCAGGAACTGCAGGTCGATCAGTTCATACTCAATATCCTCAATGGTGGCACCGCTGCAGATGACGTGCGGCTGCACGGGAATGTGGTAGCGCTGCTGAATGGCGGCGGCAATGGCGATGGTGCCAGGACGGCGGCGCACGCGGCAGCGCTCAAACTGTCCGCCGGGCAGTTCTTTATAGACGAACTCAGAATGGTGGGTGGTGATATTGATGAAGGCAGGCTCCAGTTCGGCCAGTTTGTCAATGTCGGCAAACAGCCGGTCGGTGCCCGTCCCCTTTAGTGGGGGCAGTACCTCAAACGAAAACTGCCTGTCGCGCTGATGCTTGTTGATAATCTCTGTAACGCTCATAGAAATGGGGGTTTGGGCTGCAAAGATACGCTTTTTAAGGGAGTTAAGGAAGTCAGAGAAGTTAAAGAAGTTAAAGGGCGCGTGATTTCTGCGAAAAATGATTATTTTTGCAACCGATATGGAAAGAAAGCAAATTACATTCGATACGTTCGTGCGCGGATTCCTCGGCGTCCTGGTAGTAGTGGGCATCGTCATGCTGCTCAATAGGCTCAGCAGTGTGCTGGTGCCGTTCTTCCTGGCATGGCTGCTGTCCTACCTGTTGTTCCCGATGGTGAAGTTCTTCCAGTATCGCTGTCGGCTGAAGTTCCGCATTGCAGCCATCCTGCTGTCGTTCGTCGTGGCGGGTAGTGTTGCCACGGGCGTCTTCTGGCTGATGATTCCGCCGATGATTGAAGAGGGCGGGCGTGTGACGCAGCTTATCCTGAACTACGTACAGACCGACGAGACGATGAGCAACATACCGCGGATGGTGCAGCAGTTCATACATGACAACATTGACATCAACCAGCTGAAGAAACTCGTCACCCAGGATGGATTCATCGAGACGGTGAAGTCGGCCATCCCCAAGGTGTGGGCCGTCATATCGCAGAGCATCAGCATCGTGTCGAGCGTATTCTCGCTGACGATGGTAGCTCTTTATACCTTATTTATATTACTCGACTACGAGGAGATTACCAAGGGCTGGCCGCAGTTGCTGCCACGCCGTTACCGTCCGTTTGCCAAGCATCTGGTGGCCGACGTCGAGGAGGGTATGAACAAGTACTTCCGCGGGCAGGCTCTGGTAGCACTCTGTGTGGGCATCCTTTTCAGTATCGGCTTCACTATCATCGACTTCCCGCTGGCTGTCGCCCTCGGTATGTTCATCGGACTGCTCAACATGGTGCCCTACCTCCAGCTCCTCGGCTTTATTCCAACCATCATTTTGGCCATTGTCAAGGCAGCCGATACGGGACAGAATTTCTGGCTCATCATGCTCATGGCCTTGGTGGTCTTCGCCGTGGTGCAGATTATTCAGGACACTGTCCTCACGCCGAAGATCATGGGTCACGTCACGGGCCTCAACTCCGCCATCATCCTGCTGTCGCTCAGCATCTGGGGCTCGCTCCTCGGCATCCTCGGCATGATTATCGCCCTGCCGATGACCACGCTGCTCATCAACTACTATCAGAAGTACTTCATCAAGCAGGTGAAGTAGCTGTATTTAGCTTGGGGGAACTGTTAATTCTGCATAAATTATAATCATGGTTATTATAACCTTGGTTATAATTTCGTATCTTTGCGCCAAAAAAGGAAGAGAAAACTTTACTTGATGAGCACGGCCTTGCCGCCTGCGAGATAGACACCCCTCGACGGACTGTCAACTTTGACGCCGCCGAGGGTGTAGTATGTCTTGTCAGTAGTCGATGGACGGACAGCTGCGCTGACCGACGTGACAGTCTGTACGTACTGCTCCACGTCCTCAACGAACTGGATATCGAGGATGTCGCTCTTGCCCGTTGTGGAGGTCAGGCCGAAGATGGTCTGGCCCATGCATACCGAGGGGCGGTCGCCGCTGAAGTTGTCGTAGAGGTTGCTCTTCGTCATGTCCCAGGCGATGACCTGCTGTTTCTGGCCGTCGATGGTAACCTCGCTGACGGTGGTGGGAGCCACCTGCGAACCCTTGTTCGTGCCGTTGAGCCACCAGAGGTAGCTGGCGCCAGTGGTCGTCTTCAGGTTCGTGCCGCGCACGACGAGATAATTCTGCGTACTGGCGATGGTATAGTCAAGGTTGCCGTAATTCAGCGTCAGCGCCACATTGTTGGCCCCCGTCCCGGCATTGACGTGGATGATGTTCTGCTTCGTGTCGTAGGTGATGTTCGAGGCACTGACACGGCCAGCGTCGCCCGTCGTCCACTGGTTGCAGACGAACTTGTAGCGGTCGGGGTTCTCCTCGTAGCCGCTCATCAGGCGCATGTAGTACAGGCCGGGAATCAGCGTCGACGACGAGGCCGTCAGGCGCACGACGAACTTCTCCTTGGCGTTGCCGTCATTGTCGACGGCCAATGCGGCAGGTATGGCGTACTCCACGTTATAAAAACCGTTCTCGGCGTCCTTCACCGACGAGGCCACGGTGATGTCGGCAATCTTCTTGCCGTCGACGGAGAGCGTGCCCTTGCGGCCCTTGTCGGCTGTAGTAAAGCGGAGCATGACGGCGAGGCTGTCCTTCACACCTTTTTTATTATAGAGCGTGTACTGGATGTAGCCGTTGGCACGGGCGTCGCGGTAGGCTTCGCCGTTGTAGTTGCCCGTGGTCGACTCGCTGGAGTACTTGACCTCGTGGCCGGCCTCGCTCTGCTGTTCGCCGGGAGCCACGAAGTCGAGCGTGCGCTCGGCCAGTGCGGCAGCGGCATTCTCGTCGGCTGCCATCGAGCTCTTCTTGAAGTTCTCCTCGGTCTGCTGGTACCAGTAGCAGGCGTAGCGGGCGTGGTGGATCTTGTAGAAGGGTACAAGCTTGAGCGTCGACCACTTGTAGCTGTCGACGCCGGGGCGGCTGACGTCGATTGTGAACGTCAGCTCAGGCGTGCGCAGACGCTCGATGCGGCTCAGCACGTCGGCGCGGTTGCCGATGAGCATCGGGGCCGTCGTCAGCTTCTTCGACGAGGCCATCGAGCCGGGGGCGTGGTCCATACGACCGGCACCGGCATACTCGTTCTGCAGCTTCTCGCCGTCGGAAGTCTGGGCAGCCAAGAGGATGGGACCGTATTTGAAGGCGATATAGTCGGTGTAGTTGGGGCACGGCTCGTAGCGCAGCTCCATGGGCAGGCTGACCTCTATCTTGTCGCCCTCGGCCCAGTCGCGGCTGACGGTGGCATAGCTGGCGGTGCCCTGCTTGACGGTGATGTCAACGGGCTGACCGTTGACCGCAATGGCAAAGCCCTCGCCCACCCACTGCGGATGGCGGATGGCCACGGTGTAGTGGCCGGCCTTGCCGATGGTAAGGGTCGTCGCCTGCTGGTCGGGGAAGGCGGTCTCCTGGGTGACGACGAAGTCGTCACTCACGAGAAGGGAGGGGGTGAAGAGGTTGACGTAGAGGGTCTTGTCGGCGTCGTGGGTGTAGACGAAGTGACCGTACTTGGAGTGGTTCTCCATGCCCGTGCCCACGCAGCACCACATGCCCTGGTTCACCTTTGAGTAGATGCGGTAGCCCTGTGGGCGCAGGGTGGTGAAGTAGACGTAGCCGCCAGTCTCAGGGTCCTGGGTCGAGAGGATGTGGTTCCACGTGGCCTGCTCGTAGAAGTCGACGTACTTGGCATCGCCGGTGCGGTCGGCCAGCATCTCGCTGAGTTTCAGCATGTTGTTCGTGTTGCACGACTCGGGGCCGTCCAGCTGGTCGATGTAGCGGTTGCTGTTGCTCTTCGACAGGAAGTGCTCGCCAACAGAATTGCCGCCGATGCAGACGGTGCGGTTCTTGGCCACGTCGGTCCAGAAGTTCTCGGCAGCCTTCAGGTATTGAGAATTGAGAGTTGAGAATTGAGAATTATGATTTGCTTGCACGCCTTGAAGGTAATCATAATTCTCCATTCTCAATTCTCCACTCTCAACTTCTCCGATGCGCTCAAAGCCGATGTACTTGGGCACCTGCGTGTTGGCGTGCTTGCCGTCGAGGAACGTGGTGTTGAGCGTCTGCATGTTGTTGATCATGTCCTTGTGCGAGTATTTCTTGGCCGCCGTCAGGTACTTCTTGTCGCCAAAGATCAGGTAGGCGTCGAGCAGCGTCTCGTTCATGCCGCCGTGCTCACAGCCGAGGAAGCCCTGGAAGGCGCTCTCCGACACCTTCGCCACGAGGTTGACACTCCAGTCGGCCATCTTGTGGAACAGTTCCTTGGCCGCGTCGCTATGGGCGTAGACGTAGGCATCGCGCAGACCGGCCAGCACCTTGTGCTGACAGTAGAACGGCACCCAGCCCCAGTTGCCTTGAATCTTCGACAGGTCGCCCTTGTAGAGGGCCTTCCACGAGTCGTTGATGGGCTGGCCGCCGATGAAGCCGTAGAGGCCCTCGGTGTTCTGGTCGTACTGGTCCTGGCAGTCCTTCAGTACCTCGAGCATATAGTCCAAGCGCTCCTTCAGCTTCGTGCGCTGCGCCTCGTCGTGCGAGGCGGCGTAGGCCATAGCCAGTGCCGACACATAGTGGCCACCGACGTGGCCGCTCAGGTCGAAGCCCGCGTCGCCGCCCCAGTTGGGGAAGTTGGGGTGCTTCGTCAGCCAGTTATAGTACTTGCTGGTCTTGTCGGTGGTCGATGCCAGTCCGGCCTGGCGCACGAAGGGTGTCAGCAGGCGGTTGACGTCGTACTTCATCAGCAGTTCGATGTTTTTGTCCAAGGCGGTCTTCATCGGCCCGTCGAGCAGGGTGACCTCCTGCAGGTCGAAGTGCTTCGGGTAGAGCAGGCTCTGGGCCTGGGCGCCCAGCGAGCAAATAGCCAAAAGGGCGACAACAGTATGTTTCCTCATATTCATATTTTAGTTTGTTGGTTTTAAGAAATGACAAGGCAAAGGTAAACAAAAAAATTGAAACATGCACTTGAACCAGCACTTTTTTCCAAAAACCCGCCGCGTTTTTCCCAAAACCCGCCACGTTTTCCGGAAAACCCGCCACGTTTTGGAGAAAACCGAGCGCCTTTTGCCATCAGCCGGGCTGTTTCACGGGGGAGACCGGCGCTGTTTCGCGCGCACGCGCATTATGAAGCGGATAAGGAAAAACAACCAACACTTCCAACACTTCCCACACCTGAATTTGGTTGTTTCCAGGTGTGGGAAGTGTCAGAAGTGTGGGATAAAAAGTAGAAATGGCAATTACGCGCGCATGCGCGAGTCACTTTTCAATATGTCTCATTTCTTGACCTTGTAGATGCGGAACGACATGGCGGGCACGTCGTCGAGCAGCAGGGTGGCCTTCTTGCCGGCATCGAGCTTCAGGCTGCCGGTCTTCGGCGTGATCTTCTCGGGCTGGTCAAGCGTGTTCTCATCGTCCATCGAACCGTTGTGGCTCAAGGTGATGGTCTCGGCCGTGCGCTCGCCCTTCATGCCGGTGAGCTGGATGCTGACGGGCTGAGCCTGCTTCGACGTGTTGACCACCTTGACGATGACCTCGTTGGTGCTCTTCTCAAAGACAGCCGAGGCAAACAGACCGTCCTGACCGTCCTGTCCGGCCACGGGCTTCTTGTCCATCGTCAGCGACAGCACGTTGCTGCCCTTGTTCATGGCAAAGAGCTGCTGCACGTAGTAGCTGACCGACTTGAACGAGCGCAGGTTGTCGTACCAGATGGCATCGGGGCGCCACTGCCAGCCCTCGACGTGGGCGAAGAGCGGGGCGTAGGTGGCCATGTGGACGATGTCGGCATTGCGCTCGATGCCCGTCATGTGGGCAGCCTCATAGAGCGACGTCTCGAAGTGATTCCACTTCTTACCGGCTCCGTGGCAGGCATACTCGCCGGCAAACACGCGGGGGCCCTTGCGGTCATACGTGTCGTAGCGCAGGCCGTGGCTGAGGAACCACTTCTCGTTGCGGTAGTAGTGCTCGTCGTAGAGATCGACTTTCAGCTCCTTCATGCGGGGCTGCAGCAGGTCGAAGTCCCAGCCCTCGCTGTTCGGACCGGTGGTGCCGATGAGCTTCAGCGTCGGGTATTTGGCGCGCAGGGCGGCATTGAACTTCTTCAGGCGCTCGGTGAAGACGGGGCCGTAGCCGCCGTGCTTCTCGTCGTAGTCCCACTGCTCGTTGCCGACGCCGAGGTACTTCAGGTTGAACGGTGCGGGATGGCCCATGTCAGCGCGCACCTTACCCCACTTCGTCGTGACGTCGCCATTGGCAAACTCCACGAGGTCGAGGGCATCCTGGATGTAGTCGTCGAGCTGGTCAACGGGAACGTGGACGCCGGGCTTCGTCGGGTCGGGGTTCTGGAACTGGCACGACAGTCCGCACGAGATGACGGGGAGCGGCTCGCAGCCGAAGTCCTCGCAGAGCTGGAAGAACTCAAAGAAGCCGAGACCGTACGACTGGTAGTAGTCGGGGAAGTAGCGCTGGGTGAAGGTGTAGTGCCAGCGGTTCTCGTTGAGCGGACGGTTCTCGACGGGGCCGACCGAGTTCTTCCACTGGTAGCGGGTCTCGAGGTCGGTACCCTCGACGATGCAGCCGCCGGGGAAGCGGAACACGCCGGGCTTCATGTCGAAGAGGGCCTGTGCCAGGTCCTGGCGCATGCCGTTCTCACGGCCTTTCCACGTCTTGACGGGAAACAGGCTGACGTGCTCAACGTCGGTAGTCACCTTGGAGTCGCCCCACACGCGGAGATGGGCCTTGTCGAAGGTGCGACGGGGCTTCAGGATGGCGGTGTATTTCTTCCACTCCTTGCCGCTGACGTCCACGCCGGCATTGCCCAATTTCTGGTCGTCGTCCATCGTGGCGTTGTCGACGATGTCGACATACAGCTTGGCCTTGCCGCCGTCGGGCACGCGGGCCCAGACGGAGAAGCGGTACTCCTCGCCGCCCTTCACGCCCATGCCGAAGAAGCCGCGGTTCTCAATCATCGTATGCTTGTCGCTATGGCCCGACGGAGCCAAGCGCACGTAGTGGGGGTTGCGCTCGAAGGGACCGTCGTCCTTCAGCGTCACCTTGCCCGAGATGTCCCAACCGGCAAAGTGGTTGGGGAACTCGAACGAGCGGTTCATCACCAGTTCGGCATAGAGACCGCCGTCGGCAGCGTAGTTGATGTCCTCGAAGAAGATGCCATACATCGTCGACTGCACGGGGGCGCCGAGTTTCTTGGTGTTGACATCCATCACATGGGTTTGTGCTGAGGCACAGAGGGTAGCCGAAAGAGCTACGGCACAGGTAATCAGTTTTAGTTTCATTTGTAGTATGTTTAATGTTAATGATTTATCTTAGGTTCCAAAGTTCCTTGATCTCCTCGACGCTGGAGTTCTCGACATTCTCCTCAATAGCGTCGGGCAGGTTGCAGAAGAAGTCGATGCCCGTGCGCCGCTCCAGTTCGCGGATGTTTATGACGTAGTTGCCGAGCGGGTCGTTCTTATGGTCTTCATTCAGGTGCTCTGCCCAGAAAGCCAGGGCCTTGTAGCCCCAAGCCTCTTGTTTCTTGTTATATTGCTTGCGCAGCAGGGCCATGAAGAAGTAGCGGGGAACAGGGATAAACCCTCGCTTGGCGGTTGCCGACCGCTGCCTGTTAGAGATATACTCGATGATATTCTCCTCGGAGTCTATCGTGCCACCCTTGACGACATACAACGTGTCAGCGGTGGACGTTGGCCACCAGTTCTTTGTCAGCTTGTTCTCCATCGACAGCCAGAGGCCTGCGTTGAAGATATTCCGCTGAGGCTGCATGTTGGTCAGGAAGAAGGTCTGGCGGTTAGCCTCCTTTGAGTATTTCCTGTCGGAATTGGGGCAGATGTGCCCGTGGTCATATCCTGACGACCAGAACGGGTCAAAGACCTCACCGTACTCATTGGAAACATAGTTCGCGTCGTGGTTGGGCATGTCTTCGTCAAACAGGTAGCCATCGATTACACGGCTGTTGTTCCCGCCTCTGTTGGCGGCGTACATCTGGTAGCACGACCAACGCTGCGACCGCTTTTCGCAGTCCCACTCTACGCTGTAGTTGATGCCGTACTCATCATTGGTGGTATGGATGATGACGATGCTGTTGCCGCCCTTCACCTTCGGAAACTCCAGTCGCTGCAGGGCCGGTTCCAGACTGGTGTCGTTGCGGTTGGCGTTGTATTCAACGGACGATCCGCCGTCGTCGTCATCGCCGCTACAGGCTATGCCGATGGTGGCGGCAAACAGCAAAGGCAGATCTAACTTGAGTAGTTGCTTCATGTTGGAGTGTTTGTTTTAGGTTGCGAAGTTACGAACTTTTTCCCAATTCCCCAAACTTTTCGCCTCCTTTGTTGGCTGTGTCCCATGTTTTTGGTATTTTTGCAAGCCAAAAGCAGTGTTATGGACGAAAAACAAAACGAAAACCCTTTCACAGGCGAGAAGGTGCCGTCGATGAAACGCCGCAGTTACGAGCACGACTATACGGGCCAGTGTTTCTATATGGTGACGCTGGCGGTGGAAGGACGGCAGCCGCTGTTGGGGCATGTCGTGGGTCGTGGTGATGCCGCCGAGGGTGCGGCCGACGCGCCGCGTATGGAATTGTCGCCGTTAGGGTTGGCGGTGTGCAAGGAGTGGACGGGTATCAGCGGCTATTACCCTCAGGTGGCGGTGATAGCGCAGCAGGTGATGCCCGACCATTTCCACGGCATCCTGTACTTCCGCGAGAAGACGGCGCTGCATCTGGGGCACGTCATACGCGGATTCAAGGCGGGCTGCAACCGGGCGTACCGCGATATTATTGCGACGGAGTCGCAACACACAAGAGAAGGGGCGGCCTCTACCCTCGCCGCCCCCACTTCGTACGCACCTCCCGCCGCTACCGCCGCCCCTTCCTCGTGCGCTGCGACTTTGTCGCAGCGAAAGCGCGGCCTCCTCTGGGAGAAAGGCTACAACGACCGCATCCTGCACAACTACAGCACGCTGGACAAATGGAAAGCCTACCTGCACGACAACCCGCGCCGCCTCATCGTGAAGCGCGAACACCCGGACCTGTTCCGCGTCCAGCGCAACCTGGAGTATGCCGACATGACGTTCTCGGCTATCGGCAACCGCTTCCTGCTCGACCGTCCGCTGAAGGTGCAGGTGCAGTGCTCGCGGTCGATAACGCCCGTGGCCTTGGCGCAGAAGATTCAGGAGATGCTGGCTCTCGGTGCCCAAGGAGCGGTCTTTGTGTCGCCCTGTATCTCAAAAGGCGAACAGGCCGTGATGCACGCCGTGTTTGCCGCAGGTTTTCCCATCGTTTACCTTCAAGAGAACGGTTTTACGGACCTCGCCAAGCCGGGCGGCAAGCGCTTCGATGCCTGTGCCCGTGGGCAGATGCTGATTCTGGCTCCATGGGAGCACCATAACGGCCGCATTCCCATCACCCGCGACAAGTGCCTGCTGCTGAACGAAATGGCGCGGCGCATCTGCGAGTGAAGCTGCGACGGAGTCGCAGCAAACGAGGGAAGGGGCGGCTGGAAAGCGAGGGAAGGGGCGCTTTACTGAAACCGCCCCTTCCCTCGTGCATTGCGACTCCGTCGCAATTAGTATTATTCAGCGTAAGTAATGGTCAGTGTCTTGATGCGAAGCTGCGTCCCACCCTTGGCCTCGGAATGGTCGTTCACAATCTTGACAGTTGAGGCACTCAAGTTGCTGAATGACACCTTTGTGTCGCTCTCCTTCTTAATACTCACCTTGCTACCGCCATCTGCGTATGCCATATCATTGCCATTATATTTGGTAGACCCTGAAGAATCTGTAGTTTCAATCTCAATCTTCACAATCTTCTTGCTGGCGGTAATAGTTACTGTGTTCTTGGCATAGATGCGTACTGAAGCATAGCTGCCACCATAATAGGCCGGAGCTGTGGAACCTTCGCCCTTGTCGAAGACAATCTTTGTGCCGTCAGAGAGCGTCTTCTGGGTGGCAGCACCCTTATCCTCGAAACCAAAGTCGGCAGCGGCAATGCTGATGGAAGCACCACTAACTTCGCCACCTTGACCTCCGGGCGTGTCGCCACCACCGCCACCACCAGGCGTGTCGCCGCCCTCGATGCTGACGAAGTAGGCGTTCGTCACCTCAATCTTGTCATTGTAGGAGCCGCGGGTACCGATGATGGTCAGCGTGCAGCCGTTCTTGATGCCCTTGGCAGCCACCAGCTCCTGGAACTTCTTCTTCTCGCCTCCCTTCTCGGAGAGCAGGCCGTAGACGTAGACTGAGCCTGTAGCGTCTTCAAGGTCGAAGTTGCCGTATTGGTCGCCGTCCTTCAGGTTCTTCACCGTACCAGTCAGCTGATACCAGACGTCGTTGCTCTCGGCGGCAGCGTTGAAGTCGGCCACAGTGACGGTCTTGACTTCGCCGCCAGGCTGCGGAGTCGGCGTGCCGCCGCTGCTCTCCGTCTTACCGTTGAGCGAGTAGATGTAGCAGCCCTGTGTGAACTCAGGCGTATTGCTCTTGAAGTTAACGAGCTTTCCGTAGATAACGACCTCGTCGCCCACCTTGATTTCATTCTCAGCCTTAAACTTCTCATTGCCCAGCGAATAGGCACGGTAGACGGTCAGTTTATTGCTGCCAGTGGCATCGTCTGAGATGACGAATGTGCCGTTGCCATACTGTGTGGAAATCTCAGCAATGCTTGTAACGATACCTTTTGCATAAACTTCGTTCGCTGTACCGGCTTCTCCCACTTCAGCACAAACCTGAAGGGCCTTGGCAACATTGTATGGGTCAGCTTGTGTACCACTGCCGGCAGGCGTTCCCGGTGTGTCTGGCGTGTCGCCCCCCTCTGTAACGCCATTCAGCGAGTAGAGATAGCTGGAGTTCTGTGCTGTCTCAGGCGTATTACCCTTAAAGTTAACCACCTTGCCGCAGACGATTACATCGTCGCCAACCTTGATTTGAGTGTCACCGCTCTTGAACTTCCTATTGCCCAAGTACATGGCACGGAATACATAGAAGGTGTTGCTGTCCTCACCATCCTCGGAAATGTAGAACGTGGCGTTGCCAAAGTTCGTGCTATACTCCTCGGCAATAGTTGCAATCTTTCCTTTAATGTAGACGTCCTTGTCGGATGTTACGTCGGAACCGAGCGTCTTGGCGTAGGCAACGGCTCCAGCCGGGTTGAACGGGTCTTCGAGCGTTCCGCTGCCCTTGGCCTCGGCAGGTGTGTCGCTGCCACCGCCACCTTCGTCCACGCCGTTGAGCGAGTAGAGGAAGGCTTCGCCTTGCACGGTTTCGGGAGTGTTACCCTTGTAGTTGACGACATTACCATAGACGATGACCTCGTCGCCGACCTTGATTTGCGTCTTGCCGCTGCTGTATTTCTTGTTGCCCAAGTACAGGCCACGCCAGAAGATGAACTTGTTGCCGCCATCCTTCGAGTCGGAAATCTCGAACGTGGCGTTGCCGAAGTTCGTTGTGAACTCCTCGGTAACGGCGGTGATGAAGCCCTTGATATAGACGGCCTTGTCGGAGTTGGCCTGTCCGAACGACTTGGCGTAGTTGATGGCGTCGGCAACGGTATAGGGCTTCTCCAGCGTGCCCTCGCCTTCGTACGTGACTACGGGTTTCTGGCCTGGAACGGGTGTGGGGTACGGTTCGGGAACGTCCTCACAAGCGGTGAATGTCATGGCTGCGATGGCCAGGGCCATGACGCTGTACAGTATTTTCTTCATAGTTGTATGTTTTTTGCTCTGTTCTAATTACTCAATTCTCAATTATTTGGCAGGAACGATGTCACTCTCCTTGCGGATGAGCACCTGCCACGTGTCACGATAGCGGGTGGCAATGCCCGTGATGTCAACAGCGAGGGGCTTCTTGTTCACCTCGTCGTAGGGCAGCGTGTTGGCTGCGAACTTGGCGTAGGTGCTGGTGCGGATGACCACCTTCGACTCAGGGAACTGCGACAGCTTGCGGTTGACGCAGCCGCCGAGGATGGTGACGCTGCTGTCGCCGGGAGCATAGGTGTTGGTGCCGTTGGCATCGGCGAAGGTGACGTTCTTGATGGTCACCAGCTTTGCACAGTTCTCGTCCATGTTCATGTTCACGTCGAACTCAATGGGCTGCACGGGCTGGATAGCGCTGGCGGTGAACTTGAAGTGCTTCTGGAACACGTCCTTGTTCATGCGCCCGATGCTGCTGCCGTTGTAGGGAGCGCCGATTTCAGGCTGCCGCGAGTAGCCGCCGACGTAGAGGCCCTTCAGGTCGACGATGATTTCCTGACCTTCAGCCAAGTAGCCGCTGATGCCGCTCTCGTTGACGGCGACGATGATGGCGCCCGTCTCGTCCTGCATCATAAACTGCTTGTAGATGTTGCCTCGGATGTCGTTGGCGGTGACGCGGCCGCGGATCTTGATGTTCTCCTCGACGAGGGCGTTGCGGTCGGTGGTCTCAAACACGTTGGGGTACTTCTGCTTCAGCTCGGCGATGGTGATGATGCCGTCGTCGGTGATGCTGTTGTTGCCGTAGAGCGAGACCCCGCTGGGGGTGTAGTTGTCCCACTCGGTGTCCTGGCAGGCGGCGAACAGCAGGCAGGCTACAGCCATTGTGAAATATTTGAAAGCTTTCATACGATTGTCCTCCTTTCTTTAGAATTGGTAGTTAATCAGCAGCATACCGTTGATGCCGTTGGCATAGAACTTACGCGGACTCTGCTGGAAGCGGTAGGCATTGTTGGTGCGCTCCTCCTCCTGCTTGGTGTCGAGACGGTTCTGCTCCATACCGCCGGTACAGATCTTGATGTTGTTCAGAATGTTGGTCAGCATCAGGTTGAAGCCGATGCGGCGGCCCTGCTTCAGGCGGAACGTCTTGCCGATAGAGGCGTCGAGCATGAAGCCGCCGTCGCCCTTGCTCTGGTCAGGGCTGTCGAAGGTCTTCACGCCGTTGACGAGGCTCTTGGGCACCTCGGTCTCGCGGCGCGAGATGGGTGCAAAGTACATATATATATTGTCGTAGTAGTTGCCGATGAGGTCGATATACCAGAAGTTCTTGTGGTAGGCCAGGTCGATGCTGAAAGCGTTCAGCGGGGTGCTGCCCTCGCGCATGCCGTCGATGATACAAAGCTCGTCGACGTAGGTGCCGCTGTTGGAGAGCAGCATGCGCATGTCGGCATTGTTCGTGTACTTGGCTTCGCTGACGGTGCCCAACAACTTGACGTTCAGCCACTCAGTAGCCCTGACGTTGGCTCCCAGCTCAACACCGTAGTACTTCTTCTGGATATTCGACAGCGAAACGTAGGCAAACGAGCTCTCGATGTCGCTGTAGAAGAGGCTCTGCTCGGTGACATCCTTCAGTTCGGCGTAGTAGGCGTTCAGGCTGAGGCTCAGCAGGGCGTTCTTCCACTGGTAGCCGAACTCGCCCGAGAAGATCTTCTCCTGCTTCAGGTCCTTCACGAAATCGTTGTTGATCTGTGCGGCAGCAAAGGATGTACGCGGAGTGGGGGTCTTCCACTCGTAGCCGATGCCGAGGGCGATGGCATGTCCCTTACCTATGTTGATGTTGGCACCGGCCTTGCCGCCTCCATCAAGGAACCTGGCCGTGCCGCTCTTGCCGTAGCTGTTGTCGGCAGCCATACCGTTGCGCATCTTACCGTCGCGCTGCATGGTAGTGCCAGCCACGCGGCCCGAAACGAACAGGTGGGTGAACCGCAGGTCTTTCGAATAAGAAGCCCACGCCTGTGCCTTCTTGACGAGGATGTTATAGTCGTAGCCGAAGGTGTCGCCAACCTTTACCTCCTTGGGCGACGTGCCTTCGTTCATGTCGTAGAAGACCTTCGGCGACAGCGAGCCGAAGTCCTTCAGGGCGTAGGTGTTGACGTTATGGAACTTGGCATTGCCCAGCAGGTCGTCCATCGTCTGGTAGTGCATGCCCGTGTTCGAGGTCAGCTGCAGTCCGGCGTTCAGTGCCGAACTGGTGGTCAGCTGCTTCTGCAGGTTCGTGGCCAAGTTGAACTGCAACTGGTCGTCGTGGAAGCGCTGCACGTAGTACATGGCGTCCTGTCCCTCGGCGGCCATCAGACTGTTGGCGTAGTAGAGGCGGCCCCAGTTAATCTGGCGGTTGTCCTCCGAGGCGCTCAGGTAGTCGTAGGCGGCCTTCCAGTTCTCGTAGGCGGCCTCATCGCGGAAGAGCGTGGCCTCGGGGTTCCAGACGTTGAAGTTGAAGCTCGGCATCAGCGAGTAGTAGTCTGGCTCGGGGTTCGTACCGCCGTTGTAGGCCAGTCGGCTGTTGCTGTAGGTGGTATAGCGGCCGAGGAGCGTGGTGATGAGCTTCGTGTTGTCGTCAATCTTCCAGTCCCACGTCAGCAGGGCGGCGGGCGAGAAGTCCTTCACGATGCGGGCGTTGCGCTTCTTGCCGTCCTGATAACCCCAGTTGGGGTTGTAGTTGTGGGTGCCGGCTATCCAGTACATCTCGTCGGTGGCACCGCGCTGTGCGCCTCGCTGGGTCGGGTTGCCCCAGGTGACCAATGATACGGAGTGCTGGTTGTTGATGATTTTCTCGGCTCCGAGGAAGTAGCTCAGCGAGTTGTACGACGTTCCCTCGATGGTGCCGATGCCGTTACCCCAGCGGTAGGTCAGGCTTCCGGTCAGCGCCCAGCCGTTCTCCATGACACCCGAGTTATAGGTGTACATGGCGCGCATGTTGTAACTGCGGTTGGCCAGTGCCAGCGAAGCCCGCTGCCCCGTAGCGAAGCTCGACGGGCGGAAATTGTAGTTGCCTGAGCCGCCGAGGGCACTCATCGAGTAGTTGTTGTCCTCGAAGGGCAGCGACGACTCTCGGCCGCGCGTCTGATTGTTCAGTCCGCCCACGAAGGAGTAGCCAAACTGTCCTCGCTCAATGTCGTTCACAAGGTTGCCGTTGATGTACATATCGGTGTACTGGGCATTGTACGCACGATACTTGAAGCGGGCCGGACTGAACCGGTAGCCCACTTCGTTGGCATACACATTCCGGTTGGAAGAGATGACCGTGATGTTCTGAGTCGCCGTCTCGTCATCTTCCAACTGCGCCTCAGTGAAGGTGAAAGCCGTCTCGTCCTGCAGCTCATGGACTACGGAGTCAACAGGCTCCTGAGCCACGGCGGCAGTGGTACAGCATAACCCCATCACTACTAATTTCAGCGTCTTTCTCATAGGATGTCGTTTTTGCGGTTATTGTAATATTTCTCGTTCTTTGAGGGCAAAGTTACGAAAAAAACGTGAGCCGACAAAACTTTTTCGGAAAAAGTATTACCATTTCCGAAAAAAACATTATCTTTGCACAGATTTATTACTGACCGACTATGAAAAGAAGCATGACATTCCTGGTGTTCGTCCTGCTATTGGCAACGAGCACAACCCGCGCCCAGACGCGGTATTCGGTTTATGGTATAGGGTTCTATAATCTGGAGAACCTCTTCGACACCAAGCACGACGCCGGTAAGAACGACTATGAGTATCTGCCCGACGGCACCAACAAGTGGACGGAGCTGAAGTATAACAGCAAGCTGAAGAATATGTCGCGCGTACTCTCCGAGATGGGCACCGACTGGCTGCCTGAAGTGGGATGTGCCGCCATCGGCGTCAGCGAGGTCGAGAATGCCAGATGTCTGACCGACCTCTGCAACCAGCCGCCGCTGAAGGCCAAGAACTTCAAGTTCGTCCACATCGAGGGTCCCGACCAGCGCGGCGTTGACTGCGCCCTGCTCTACAACCCGTCGCTCTTCCGCGTGCGCAGCCAGGAGCTCGTACCTTATGTATATACACAGGCCAAGGACGCCGGACGTGCCACCCGTGGATTCCTCCTGGTGAACGGTGTGCTGGCTGGCGAGAACGTGTCCATCATCGTCTGCCACCTGCCGTCACGCGGTGCCGAGTCGTTCTATCGCGAAGAAGGCGGCCGTCAGGTCCGTGAACTGAAGGAGCGGATACAAAGGCAAGACCCCAATGTCAAGATCATCATCATGGGCGACATGAACGACGACCCTCAGGACAAGTCGATGGCCGTGGCCCTCGGTGCCAAGCGTAAGATTAAGGATGTGCCGAAAAACGGCCTCTACAACCCGTGGTGGGACGTGCTGGCTTCGGGAACGGGCACCCTGCAGTATGACGGCAAGTGGAACCTGTTCGACCAGATTATCCTGAGCCAGAACCTGCTGCATCAGGAAGGAGCCAACGACTACAACACGCTGAAACTGAGAAGACACCAGATATTCCGCCGCGACTACCTCTTCCAGAAGGACGGCCGCTACAAGGGCAACACCCTGCGTACGCATGCCGGCGGTGTCTGGCTCAACGGCTACAGCGACCACCTGCCCACCGTGGTCTACCTGATGAAGGAACAACGGAAACGATAACGCTAACGTTAACGATAACCCTAACGATAACCCTAACGATAACCCTAACGGAAACAATAACGAAAACATGAGAAGAATACTAACTACTTTGCTGCTGGCATCAGTGACCTTCACGATGACAGTAGCTGCTAATAAGCGAACCACTGTAACGCAGGTGACGGAAGCAGTAACACTGACTGAAGATGTGGACTATATCATCTCGTCAGCAACGCCCTTCGCCGAAGGAGCCTCCGTCGACATCGTCAACACCGACCACGCCGTGATCATCCTGAACGCCGTGAAGCCCTCGGCAGCCATCAAGATGCTGGCCAACTACGTGAAGATTAACGGTGTCAAGGCTGCAAACAACAACAACTGCCAGGTGAAGATCTACAACCGTGGTGCCATCATCCTGCCCTACGGCAACAGCGCCAAGCCGCTGACCGTCTACTCGGAGCCCGACTTCGGCGGCACGGCTGTCAATGACTTCGGCACTGAGAACAGCGGCGGCTACATGAACACCCTCACAGCGGCCAAGCTGAACAACAAGATACGCTCGTTCAAGCTGAAGCGCGGCTATATGGTCACCTTCTCAACACTGCCCAGCGGTCGCGGCTACAGCCGCTGCTTCATTGCCGCCGACAAGGATGTGGAGATGGCTTCGCTGCCCGATGTGCTCGACCAGCGCATCTCGTCCTATCGCGTGTTTAAGTGGTACGACACGGGAAAGAAACAGCTGGCCAACAACACGCAAACCGCCGCACTCTCTGCCCTCAACGTGCAGAGCTGCTACGACTGGGGACAGGGCAACGGCAGTCTGCTGCCCGACTATGAGTGGGTGCCCAACCACATCTATGAGGACTGGCCGTCGTCGGCCACCATTGGCGGTACCTCGCAGTCGCCCCACACCAAGAACAACAACGAGCCGCGCAACTCGTCCGACGACCACCCGCAGGACTTGGCTACCATCCTTGGCAACTGGGAGAACATGATGCGCACTGGCCTGCGTCTCTGCTCGCCGGCCTCATGGGACGGCAGCGACTATGACAACGCAACGGGCTTCCTGGCTCAGTTCCTGGACTCTATCGATGCGCGCGGATGGCGTTGCGACATCATCGACCTGCACTGCTACTGGCCTGAAAACAAGTTCAACAACATCCACAACTGGAGCGATAAGTACAAGCGCCCGATATGGATTTCAGAGTGGTGCTGGGGCGCTTCGTGGAGCAATAACGGTTCCTTTGCCAGCGGAACGACCGAGGCCCAGGTGAAGGCTGCCCTGCAGCGCATCTGCTCCAACCTGAACAACTGGAACTACGTGGAGCGCTACTACTATTGGAACAGCGAGCGCGACCCGTCGAAACTCTACAAAGACGGCAAGCTGACGCCTGCCGGCGAATACTATGCCTCGATGAACTCCGGCTTGGGCTACAATGGCAGGTACGACTTCGTGCCCACCACGCCGCGTCAGTATGCGCCCTCAGCCTTCTCGGTAACGGTTGCCGACGGCACGGCCACCATCAAGTGGCGCGACCAGAATGGCGAGTACAACCAGCTGATGCAACTGGAGCGCAAGCTGAAGGGCGGACAGTGGGAACTGCTGGCCGACATCGAGCAGAAGGAGCAGGCCTCCAGCTACACCTACAAGGACGCGAATGCCCCCGAGGGTGCCCAGTACCGCCTGCACCTGATTGACCTCAACGGAACAAGCTACTACACAAATAACGACATGGATGCCGGCGACGCCGTGCAGACCACTGAAGGCGAGACGCGCTACGTCGGCGGCAACCTGCTGACGAATGGCGACTTCGACCTCGGCACGCTCGACTGGACTGCTGGTACGGGTGCCGCCATCGGTCAGCCTTACTTCCAGGTGGTGCCCGTCGGCGGCATCGACGGCGGCAGCTACCTGCAGGCCTACGGCTCGGCAGCCATGAACACCGTGCAGTCGCTGAAGCGCTACGTCGCCGTGCAGCCCAATACCGACTACATCTTCCGCTGTGCCTCGCGTAACGGCGGCAGCAACCAGCAGCTGAACCTCAGTGCCGACGACAAGTCGGCAGGCTCGCTCGTGACGCGCCTGAAGAACACCTCCGACTGGAACATGCAGTCGGTGACCTTCAACAGCGGCGACAAGAACTACGTCCTCATCGCCTTCAACACGCTGCAGGCCAAAGCACAGTTTGACAAGATGGAACTGCGACAGCTCTTCACCACCCGCAACGAGGCTGTGGCCGACGGCATGGAGAAACTGCGCATAGAGGCCAAGGCCGTCATGGCCTACAACGCCGCACCCGAGCTGGCTGCGCTGAACACTGAACTGCAGCAGCGCTTAGACGCCATAACCACGGCTGACGACGACGCCCTCGCACAGGGCAAGACCGCCATCGCCGAACTGCTGCAGGCACTCAACGACTGTGCGGCCATCGACTCGTTGAGCACTGTCTATAGCGCCCTCGCCTTGGCAGGAGTCAACATACGTGCCTTGGAGGAAGCGTTGCCAATCAGCGCTGCGACCTACCGCAAGTGTCGTCTGGAAATCCAGGAGGCCGTTGACGAATACCGTTTCATCGACGCCGAGGTGCAGCCGCAGTCGCCCTCATTCGCCAGCGACAAGGGCTGGGAGACGAAGGTCGGCACCTACACTGGCGGCGACCAGCGCACCAACACCTACGGCGGCAAGAACTGCTGGAATGCCTGGTGGGCAAACGTCAACGCCTCCGTCGGCGCCAAGCAGACGATGGCTATCCGCCAGAAAATAGAAAAGCTACCCGAAGGCCTCTATGCCTTAGAGTGCAAGGGCTCGACGCAGCACTACTGCGTGACCGACCAGCACGGCTACCTTATTTATAATAATGAGACGCTCGTCACGCCGCCGCTCACCGCCGACTACATGGACCTGCCCACTGTCGGCAACATCTGGCAGACGCTGACCACGCCGCCCGTCTATGTCGAGGACGGCGGCACTGTCACCATCGGTTTCCAAGGCTCTAAGGAGGGCGCAGTCAACAATGCCTGGCACCCCTTCGGCGAGACGGGCAACAATGGCGACCGCCGCGAAGGCTGGTGGTGCGCCACCGATTTCCGTCTGCTCTATCACCCGATGAAGAAGATGACCACCGCTGCCGGACAGTGGGGTACCGTCTGTCTGCCTTATGCCTATGACGTGCCCGCCGGTGCCAAGTTCTACCAGATAGCCGGTATTCTGAAGGACCACTCGAAAATCTGCCTGGAGGAAATCAGCGCCACGACCGTCGAGGCCGGCAAGCCCGTCATCTTCCTGGCTGAGGCCGACAGGCTGATATTCAGCGAATATGGCGAGAAGGTGAAAACGCCCAGCAACTACAAGAACGAGAACAACCTGCGCGGCTTCTTCGAGGCTACAGGCAAGGCTCCCGTCGATTCTTACGTGCTGATGGGCGACACTTGGTGCCGTGTGGTATCGACGCGTCCAGCACTCGTCTCCTACGAAGCCATTATCTACAAGCTCGACGACATGACCGAGCTCGACAGCTGGGCAGGCATGACGATGCCCATCACCGATAGCGACTATACTAACGTTAACGTTAACCTTAACGATAACGCCGGCGTGGCCTATACGCTGGGCGGTCAGCGAGCCACGGGAAAGCGCGGCATCGTCATCGAGACCAACGGCGGAAAGACGCGGAAAGTCGTCAGGCGATAGACTGCCAGAGCCAGGCCATATAGCCTAAGAACACCAAAACAAGCACGGCGCCCTCCCAACGGGCGACCGTGTATTTTGTATAGGAGAAGCCCCAGACCATCAGCACGCTGGCCAGCATGACCAACAGGTCGACCAAGGTGATGCCCTGTATCGCCATCGGACTGATGGTAGCCGTCAGACCGAGGATGAGCAGGATGTTGAAGACGTTTGAGCCGATGACGTTGCCGATGGCGATGGCCGACTGCCCCTTGCGGGCTGCCACCACGCTCGTGGCCAGTTCGGGCATCGACGTGCCGCCGGCCACGATGGTCAGACCAATGACGCCCTCGCTGATGTTCAACTCGCGGGCCACGTCGGTGGCCGAATCCACAAACAGGTTACTGCCGAAGATCAGGCACGCCAGTCCAATCACCACAAACAGCACGCCCTTCCAGACGCCCATCGTCGTGACAGCACCGTCCTCCTCCCCTTCTCTCGTTTGCTGCGACTTTGTCGCAGCCACCCTGAACGTATAAAACATAAACACGGCGAACCCCGCCAACAGCAGCAGCCCGTCCATGCGGCTGAGCTCATGACCGCTGATGTTGCCCGTCGGCAGGAAGTCCATGCAGGCCGCCAACAGCAGCACAGAGGCAACGACTGTAAACGGGATATCCTTCTTCACCGTCGATTTCGCAATCACCATCGGAGCCACCATCGCCGCGCAGCCCACGATGAGCAGCGTGTTGAAAGTGTTCGAGCCGACAACGTTACCCAGCGCCATGTCGGGCGTGCCCTTCAAGGCTGACACTAAGCTGACGAACAGCTCAGGTGCCGACGTGCCCGCCGCCACAATCGTCAGTCCAATCACTATCTCGGGCACGTTCATCCGCCGAGCCAGTCCCGATGCTCCTTCCGTCAGTCTGTCGGCGCCCCAAAGCACGAGCGCCACGCCGATGACAATCAATACAATATTCAATAACATGGTGATAAGTATAGGCAGACACATCGGAATGTGCCTGCCTATTGCAATATTTAAGTCTGAATTTATTGCTCCACTAACTCTTCGACGCAGAACTCGATGTCGTCGAAGTAGAACTTGGTAGCCAGATCCTTGTTGTCATTCAGGTTGAAGGCAATCGTGCTGATGCCAGCCTGTTCAGAAGAGATGGAACCACGCTTCTCGAAAGTCTGCCAATCTGTGGTGAAGTTGACCGTTCCGACCATATCCCAATGCTTATAATTGCCCGGGGTGGTGTGAGCCTGGGTGGAAGCTGAAGCAGCATCGTCAGCACGATACTTCATCTTGAACAGGAACTGCTCGCCCTGCTGGAACACATGGTCAACAGTTACGAAGAACTGCGTGTCCCAACCTTGAGCAGCACCGGCATGGCTCGTAACAACGACAGCACGTGAACCGTCAACACCAGCGCCGTCTACAATCTTTGTAATGAAATTACCGCCATCGTCACCGTCCTTACCCACGAGGCAGGTCACGTCAGTTCCTTCGCAGTCACCGTTAACCACCAGGTTCTTCCATGTGGGAATAGGAGCCTTCTTGATCATCTCGAAGCGGATATTGTCGAAATAATAGTTTGTAGCCTCCTTCGGGTTCTGAGAGAGGTTGAAGGCGATGGTCTGCATACCTGCCTGCGAGCCGTCAATCTTGCCTGTCCATTCAACGTCAGTCCACTCCTCAGTGAAGTTCACGTCGCCCACCATATAATAAATCAGATACTGGCCGGGCAAGGCGTGAGCCTGTGAAGAGGCAACGGCAGGCTTGTCAGCTTTGACGCGCATAGAGAACTTAACCTCGTCGCCAACGCCTAAAGGCTCGTCGATAGTTACGAAGAACTGACTATCCCAATCAGCTGAAGGATTGTCGTTTGAAGTGACGATGATGCAATGGTTGGTTGGATCAGCAGGATCCTCCACGATTCTGGCAGATGTCGTACCCTCCTTCACGCCGTCAATGTAGTCGTTGGCGAAGAAGTTGGCCACATTGGTACCCTCACAGCTTCCGTTTTTGACCATGTTACCTTCATCAAAGGGGTCAACCACTGGAGGAGCCACATAGGGAGCGGGATTGTCGGTTTGGGTACACGAATAAAAAGCGGTTGCAGACAATGCTAATGCTGCCAACACGATAAAACTCTTTTTTTGTTTCATACCTTTTAAAGTTTAAGTTTATTATTGGTCTGTAATGTTTGTTAAAAGCATTTCGCCTACAAAGGTATAAAAAAAAGCAAATGCAGACCTTTGCATTTGTCACATTTGCTTTTCTATTTGTCTCACAAAACTCTTTTTGGAGCTAAAACACGGGGATATGCCACATATTCCGCCCCCTTTTCTATTTTCTTTCTAACTTTAACACCAGCTTACCGACAAAGGCGCCATGCTTGCCATTCTGGTCGTCGGGTATCAGTTTTCCATTTTTGTCGGGTGTGAACTCTAACGTCGGCATATATGTGTGAGTATGGCCACCGAGCACAAGGTCGCAGCCTTCAGTCTGTCTTATCATCCACTCGTCAGGCTGGTCACCTTTTCCCCAACCCAAGTGGCTCAAGCAGACAACAAGATCGCACTTCTCTTGATTGCGCAGCAAGTCGATATATTTCTGGGCTGTCTCAGCGGGATCGAGAAAGACGATGCCTTCGCAGTTGCCGTCGAACACGAGACCCTTCATCCTGGGGGCCAGGGCAAAGATTCCTATTTTCAGCCCCTCGCGCTTCAGTGTAATGTAGGGTTTCACAAGCCCTTCGAGCACGGTACCCGTGCAGTCGTAGTTTGAGCAGACAATGGGGAAGTTGGCCATCCGGAAAATGCGAGCCATATTATCAAGTCCGAAGTCGAACTCATGGTTGCCGATGGTGGCGGCATCATAGCCCATTTGGTTCATCAATCCAATCTCCACCTCGCCCTTGAACAAGGTATAGTAGCCCGAGCCTTGCGAAAAGTCGCCGCTGTCGAGCAACAACAGCGAGGGGTGCTGTTGGCGCTGTTCTTTAACCATGGCCACCCGACGCAAGAATCCCCCCCGGCCGGCAATCTCCTTGTTGTCAAGGTTCTCGTTAAGGGGCATGATGCACGAATGTGTGTCGTTGGTATGCAGAATGACCAATTCTTTCTCTTTCTTAGCTGTTGCGGTCATGCCCGTCAACACAGCTATTAAAATAATAAGGTATAAACGTTTCATAACACTATTCACTTAACTTGATACGTCCTTCAACTTTAGCATCAACAATCTCACCTTTGGCTTGCTTTTCCTTGAAATAGTTCATAATGAGATAGCGCGTGTTGTTATTCGCCTCCGAGGGAGCAACCTTATTGGTGCCCTTTAGAAAAGCAGTCATTTTGTCATTGCCCTCAAGGAGATAATTGATAGTGGTTACACGATACTCGCGCTTCGGGTCAATTTCTTCTCCGTGCAAACGTGCAGAGACGAGCTTGCCATTAGGGGTGATAACCAACTGCGTACCACGGCTAACGCCCTCGCCGCCGGTACTGGCAATCTGCGAAAACAGTTCCATGAGATGCTCGCCGGTCAGAGTGACGAAGCAAATCTTGTTCTCGAATGGCGCAATGTCGAGCACGTCGCCGTAAGTGACGTTGCCTTTCGTCAAATCAGCACGTATGCCGCCGATGTTATAGACAGCAAACACAGGCTGTTCCCCGTAGTCCTTTGCTGCCCAAATCAGTATGTCAGCCAGAAGGTTGGACAGGTCGCTTTCTGGTCTCTCAACATGCATGTTATGTGCCACCCGCCCCATGACAGGCCCCATGATGCTGTCGTTTACCCGTTTGAACGGTTCTATGTACTTGGCAGCCGCTTCGTCAGGGTTCTGGTCGTAACGGTTGTCAACGATTATTCTGGTACGTTCTACTCCTGTCAGCTGGTAATGTTTCGGGGCACAAGCAGTCATGGCCAACAAGGGAAGAACACCGCAAATAAGATGGTTTTTCCTCATAATTTTTAGATTTTGACGGGGCAAAGATACAAAAAAGCTGTCTTTTAAGCAAATTTTTCACTTTTCACTTTTCACTTTTCACTTTTTTTTGTACCTTTGCATCCGCTTTTCGGCGTAACCGATGGAGGGAAGTAACGAGTTGCCCGTCTATGTTGCG
>CAMHIS010000002.1 GCA_946185285.1 uncultured Prevotellaceae bacterium | reverse complement strand
TTCCGACTCCTACAGGTTCTACCACCATCCTGCACGCTGTTGTTAAGGGTGAGGTGACTGTCGAGGGTATCAACGCTGCCATGAAGGCTGCTACCAACGAGTCGTTCGGTTACACCGAGGAGAAGCTCGTTTCGAGCGACATCATCGGCATGAAGTTCGGTTCACTGTTCGATGCTAACCAGACCATGGTCAGCAAGATTGGTGACGGCAACTCTCTCGTTCAGGTTGTTGCCTGGTACGACAATGAGAACTCTTACACCTCTCAGATGGTTCGTACCATCAAGTACCTCGCCGAGCTGAAGTAATACCGCTTTACCGCGATAACAGTACGCCCTCCCTCTGTGGAGGGCGTTTTTTTGCAGTAAACTCCGGGACTGCGGGTGCCCTCGCCCGCCACAGTCGAGGCTGCACGCACCTCAAATAAAGTTTCATTTTTGCCGTCATTTCTCTTTGTTCTTGACACGGGTGCTGAGTGGATTCTGTATACGTAAAGTCATTAAAAAAAACTTAAATAAAAAGGTTAATCCATCCCGTTTGGATAATTATGTATAACTTTGCAGCGTATATACGGAATAACATTGAAAAAAGGAAATCTTCTTCGCTCCTTGCCCCCCATTTATGGGGAGCGTTAGGGTGTGGAGATGCGTTACTTATATGGATGATAGAATAGAACAGAAGATAAGACTACCGATATATTGAGAAGGACTAATAATTATGACTATGAATGCGATGAAGTATAAGTTCTTAGTGCTCCTCCTGCTGGCAGGGTGGGGGAGCAGCAGTGTGTGGGCGGCTTCAACGAAGTTCCGCTTGCTGAATGCCAGCAACGAGCAGGTGGCCTACTGCGAGAGCCGCAACGAGAGCGGCAGTGCGGGCAAGACTTTCCGCTTCGACAAGCAGTCGCCAAATGTGATGTTGACCGCTACGAATGCTTCGCCTGCCAAGGGAGCAGGCACCTACTCGTTCCGTGCTGTGGCAACGGATGCTAAAGGCACCACGGGAGCCTCGGCGAGCGACGATGTTGAGCATCTCACCATCAACGAATACACCCTTCACATCATCGACAACGAGGGTCACGACGTGTTCGGTGACGCCATCACCATCACCAAGGCAGAGAAGGACGGCCTTGCAAGCGGACAAGACCCGCTGGTCACCCTCCGTCCCCAGTATGCCAGCCCCTTCGTCAGCAGCTACCTCTACTTCAACACCGCTGCCGATGCACAGGTCAACAGCGGCACCGCCACCACATGGGACCAGGCTGACATCTACGTCGGCTACACCGTGGATGCCACGAAGATGGGAGCCGACAAGGTGCATGCCATTTGGGCGAACAACAATCAATACATGCACATTATTCAGCATGTAGGAAATTCTACCAACTCACAGTCCTCTTCACACAATGCTTTTGTCATACAAGACCAGCAATATGACGTAACGAACCCTCAGAATACTAAACAGAATTCAAATGTATATTGTACCACTTTGCCCATATTGGATAACAGCTATATGTGGCAACTCGGTACAGACCCATACAATTTCAAACTGAAGAATAGGGAACTGGGCATGTACTGTAGCTCCAACAGCTTAAACAGCCACCCCACTGTGTACGACAGCAGTGAAGGAGCCAGCGCAACATCCTATTGCGTGCTTTACTGGCAAAGCAAAGCTGGTGTCACCGATGCGACCCAGCCTTATTACCGTATTGTACTCAAAAGTGCTGGTGCAGCTACTGAAAACATATTAATGGCAAAAAGCAATTCTTGGCAAACTAACAACAATACCGACGGGAACTGGGATTCCGGTGGTAAGATTTACATTAAGGAGCTACCTGCTGTCAACATCAACATTCTAAACGCTGAAAACAAGGTGGAATGCACCCTACAGGGCTACTACAAGAGTGATGCCACTATGCCGGGCAACAGCACCGACGGCTATACACCTCACAACATAGAACGCGTATATACCAGTCAGCACAAATGGTACTACAGTTACACATCGGCTGAGGTGAACGACCCTGTGGCTTATGGTTCCGTCCTGAGCACCACCAAGTTGGAGAAAAGTCCTAACCTTTACGTGAAGTACACACTTGACACCAGCAAGTGGGGAACGGTGGTTAAGAATGCCAACACCAACTATCTCAAACCGTTTACGGACAGTAGTGAGGAATACGACTGGTACTATATTTTAAGCACAAACAACAGTGCTAAACCTTTCCAGGCATCAAGCGGAACGCTGCCCGCTACCGTGACGCACTGTACCGTGTCGGACATTACCACAAATACAGCCACCGATGACTCCAAGCGCGGACAGTGGGCATTTACGGGAACCCCCTACAATGTAAAGATTATCAACCGCTATTATGGAGCTAATGCGTATGTGGGTATTCACAAGGACGATGTGACAATAAACCCGCTGAAGATTTATGCAGCAGGAACAGCTGATGTGTTCACTTCATTTGAAGCTTTGTCGCGTTTCGGCGGTTCCGATAACATCTTCCTACGCCCAACGGCAGTGTTCAATGGCAATGCACCCTACCTTTACCTTGGCCATTACAACACGGGTATAGGAGAAACGCACACGGCAGTGATTGACAATGCAGGTTCCAATTCAAGACTTACCTTCCACTGGGTGGACAACTCACCGTTGGAACACCCCTCCACCGTCCACCTGACGGCCTCCACCACCACGCCTTACGTGGATGACCCCGTGACGCTGACAGCCACCGCCACACCCGACAACAAGGAGGTGAACAACGTCACCTACCTCGTCATCGAACAGGAGACAAGCACTGGCGTTTGGGAAGAAGTTAGTCCCGTATACAACGGAACAAATGTGACGGGAGCTTCGAAGGATGCCGAGACGGGTGTAGTTACCGTTACCTACTTGTTCACTCCTATCGGCGCTGGCACCTACAACTTCCGTGCGCATGCCGTCATCAACGACGCAGACCAATACTCTTCTGACAATGCATCGCTGGGCGGCCAAGGCAGCGTGCTGGCCATCACAGCAGGCGTGGAGGACATCACTGCTGGCTCAGACAACTACACGCTGATACTTGTAGACAAGCAGGGCAATGAACTGTTCACCGAGAGCAACGTCAGCAAGACACGAGTGGAAGAGACGAACAGCGTGTCGGGACGCAACGGCGACCCGATAGACAACAGCTGGCGCAGCCCGCTGGTAACACTTTACAAATATTATAACGGAACAGAAGAAGGTAAAGCCAGCGCACAGGCAGCCGATAACAGTAACCTCGTTGACTGGGCCACCTATACAGGGACTACCGTCTATATAGGTTACGAGGTGGGCAACGAGGTTGACCTCATCGAGGTAGACCCGACAGCTCGACAACCTCGTAGTGCAACGGACAATACCATGGTGCGTAATGCCGCGGCGTACACCACCATGTATATGATAAAGTTCAAGAACGGTCAGCAGTTCTACCAGGAGAGCAGCGACAAGCTGGGCGACCAGGACCAGGCCATCTATCCGTACACCTGCGGCGACGGTGCATTGTATATCTATGGCGAGAACAAGCGGCAGAGCGACAGCCAGTCGGCATCGACCACCCGCGAACGCTGGCCTTGGTTCATCGTCAGCCAGACGGGCGACCCCTATCACGTCGTAGTGACCTCGTGGAAGGAGACCCATACGAACGGAGGCACGAACTACTATAACTACCTGCGTACCTATTATAATAGTACGACACAGACTGTGGTAACCAACACCATCAGCGACGACCCGCAGGTCAAGGACACCGGGCTGACTGGCGGCAGTGCCGACAATGTGCCAACGGTATACATGATGCTTGGAACATCGCACAACTACAAGCTGGTGACCGTAGACCCCATCAGCGACGGCACGACCAGCGAGCGCCGCACGGTAAGCGCCATGGAGCAGTACTGGAAGACGTACGAGACGATAAGCAAGAATGGTACGTTAAGTACCACTGAGCTCCATAACACCGACTTCACCAGCAAGGGCATCTCCCTGAACCGCTACCAGAACTGGGCATACGGCAGGCCAATCAATGCAAGTGAACCGTCAAAGAAGGAGAACAAGACATACGCCTACGACTACCACTGGTATCAGACCGTCACGATGGGCGAGACGTTCGACCTGGAGCCTATCGACCTGAATGGCGTGCTGGTATTGCTTGACAACCATGGTTGGGAAATCATGCGCAAGCCTATCGCCACTCCAGGCAGCGAGCACGAGGCCGAGATGAAGGCAGCCATCAGGAAGTATGACAGTCCGATGGTGAAGGCATACCACTTCTGGGAGTCGGGCACCAAGGTGTCGGGCTACCATAAGTACACCGTTAAGACACTTCACTCCGACGGTACCTCACTGGCTGACTATCCCATCGTGCTCAACAAGTATAAGAACATCGGCGACATCTACGTCACATACGACGTGAAAGACGAGTATGCCATGAGCTATACCGGTGCTGCTACAGCAGCAGGTACGAGTGCCTCGAAGTTCGTCATCAGCCAGGGCGGCACTTATGCCAAGGCTGACGGGAGCAACATCACTGGCGTGGCTGACGCTGCCAGCGCTGACAAGTGGTATCTGAAGCCAAACTTCGACATCGACAAGGAGATGGGCTACAAGTACGACTTGGACGCCGACGGCAAAACGGGGGGGACGTCAATCAACGAGGAGACGACTAATACCAATTACTACAATAACGGCCAGCAGGGCTTCGACCCCTATAATCTGCAGATACAGAATGTCAGCGATCAGACAAAGTTCTTTACTACCAACGCTGTCAGAGGCAATCTTGACGGTGTCGGCGGTATGGCAGGCACATACAATGGCAATATGGCTGTGACGCTGACTGCAGGCTCCCGTCCTGCTGCTACCAATGGAGAGGGTCAGGACAATGTGGACCTGTTCATTACCAACGCCACCTTCATGGCCGTGCAGGATGCCAACGGCAACATGCGACTGATGCCGCGTTTCGACCACGGACACGTAGTTGACGGGTTCTCAACGCTGGCAGCTCAGGCTGCAGCCCAGCCTGCCGCTGACGCAAGCCACGCTCAGACCACCCAGCTCTCGACAGGCTCCATTACCTACCACATTGTGGACAACAGCGGTAATGATGTCTTCGGCGCATTGACCCATACGGGCGCAGGCTTTGCCGTAGAGAAGCAATACCAGAGTCCGATGGTGGAGCAGTACTACTTCCATAGCTCACAACAGGATGCCATAGACAACCGTACCTCATCTACCAAGACTTCATTTGCCGGCGGCGACGAGGTTTATGTCAGCTACAAGGTTAAGGAAGATTTCGGCAGCAAAGACTGGATTATCTATGACACGCAGGACCACTTTATGCATGCTGTCAGCAGAAATGGTGAAAAAAATGCCGAAAATCTGTGGTGGATGTCGAACCAGAACAAGGATCGAGCTAGCAGTGAGGCCACATCGTTGCTCTCTACGAAGACAATGCCTTTCCTCGACAACTCGTTTGCATGGCAATTTGGCAATGAGGGCAATACAGCTGACCCGTACAACGCAAAGCTGTATAACAAGGCAGCACACTGGTATGTACAGCAGAATGCCAATACCTCAAACAACGGACGTATGGATCACCTGAAGCCCAACATTACCGATGCTACACCATACGCCATCGTCTATTACAATGCTGACGAGAGCAACGGCAATGCCATTCTTTATGACCGTGCCCATAGCCGCTATGTGTACTATAATGGTTTTGAGTGGCAGAACAACAATGGCTCAAGGCAGACGACGGGTGAACTGGTATTCACTCAACTTCCTGCTATTTCTATTAACATTGTAGATGCCAACAAGGAAGTTGAGTGCACGTTGGAAGGTTTTTATAATAAGAATGCATCATGGTCAACTCCGTTCGTGCCGCTCTATTTGGAGCGCTATGCTGCCAGCGGACAGACGTTCTACTACGACCAGGCTTGCGAGAATGCCATCAGCGGACAGGTAGATGATGCTACCGTGACTGCCAACAAGGCTGTCTATGTCAGCTACACGCTGGATACCAGCAAGTGGGGAACACTTGACAAGAACGATAATACAACCATTGTCATGCCGTCGCCGACCAATAATAAGGTGGAGTGGTACTCTATGGTTTCTAACAATAGGACATTCTTTATTGACGGCAACAACCAGTTGGTCAGTGGTTCTTTTAAAGCAGGTGACGTTGATACGAATGACAACAAGAAAGGCCAGTGGGCACTCATGGGAACGCCGTACAACGTGAAGATAGTCAACCGTTACTTAGGTTCAACCAGCTATTTGGGAATACCGTCGGAAATCAACAACAATCCGATTCAGTTGCCAGCAACCGTTCAACCGGAAGGAACTGAGAATGTCGTTGACACATGGGAGGTATGCCAAGGTATGGGTGAATCTGGATTTGTGCTGCAGTTCCGTCCGCAGGGTTCTCTTAGCGGTCAGGCAACATACGGCTATTTAGGACAGGATGGAAATAGTAATGGCAAGTTGGGAGTAACAGTCAATCCTAATGGTAATCTTCAGGTGAAACTGACCTGGAAAAAGGAGACCGATGCCAAGATTGTTACCTTCAAGCTCTATGACCGTGAAGGAAACTATATGGCAGATGCGGCCAACGGCGCAATCGCTGATGCTGAAATCCACGGCGTGTCCATTGGTGACGATTTGTCAGCCATCTTCAATCATACCAACATGCAGCGCCGCTATTGCGAATACACGTTCTATAGCGATGCCGAGATGACCAACGCGGTGACTAACGCCAGCGACAACCTCAACGAGACGGTTTATGTGAAGTGGGATTATACCGCCGATGCGCCCGTCTTCAGCCAGCCAGGTTGGGACAAGCGCGACTACCAGTACTACATGCTGGGCGTATGGGGCTTCAACAATTACAACCTGATGGACGTTGAGGGCGAGGGAACCACCGAAAGTCCTTACACCTTCAAGCCCAACAGCACCGTGGGTACGCCGCGCGACCTGAAGCACCAGTTCGCCATCGTGGGTAACCCCTACGGCTTCAAGCTCTACAACCGTGCTGCCGACAGGGACATCAAGCGCAATAAAGACCTTGAGATAACCTTCGCCGACAAGGAAGCTGACGGAACGACTGACACCGAGGAAATCACCTTCGACCTGCCCATCGTGAGCGGTAGAGCCTATACCAGTACGGAGACCCACTTCCGCAGCACGAAGACCGGCCGCTACCTGAACGTCACGGGCACCAACGAGAACAAGTTGTTCTCCATGACCGACAACGCCGGTGGCAATACACGCTTCCGCTACATCATCGTGCCCGTGCGCGTGTTCAAGGAGGGGGCTGTCAGCAGCACTGCCGAAAAGGACTACCGTATGTATGCCTTGGAGATGAACCCCAGCAACACGGCACGTACTACCGACGCGCGCATCACCACCAATGACCTCCGTGCTACGGGTAATGCCATCGGCAATGCTCGCGACTTCAACCATGCGTTCTGCAACTATACGTACTACCAGAAGTATGACTGGAATACCAGCGTGTCAGACCCTGTGCCCCACGACGGCCTGTCCTACTACGGCGGCAAGGACCAGACCAAGCGTCAGTTCATCGCTACCTATACCGTGGACCAGGAAGCCTTCGAGCGGCTGTACTATCTGGACAACAGCCCCCGTCACGGCAATGCCTATTCTTCTAAGGGCGCGAAGAGCACGTCGAATGCAGGCAGCTATACTACTCTATCCGATAGTCGACTGAGCGAAGTGAAAGCTGACATAACAGACATCTACCGCTGGAAGTTTACCGGCGACCCGTACGACTTGCAGATTCACAACGTGAGCATGGGTGAGTTTGCCGACAACTACGCGCTTGCCGTGAAGGTGCCGACCGAAACTGGCGCTACAGCACCGGATGAGGCTGCTGGTACGCTTGTCCTGCTGACGGACGACCTGAAGACGGACGATAGCGATACTGAGAGCTACGGTCAGTACTCACACTGGGAGATTATCCAGCGTGGTGACAACTACTATGTATTCTGGAACATTGAGACCCCCGAGCGTTACACCTACAGTTTGACCTCACAGGCAGATAAAACCAATAAAAATAGACTGTATATGACCGTTCCGCCGTTTGAGAATGGTAGCACGACGGTGCCGAATATCAATCAGGTGGAGTGGAATCTCGTGGATGTGTTCAACCACTACGACGTGACGTGGCACGTCATGGAGAAGACCGGTGCGACCACCTACACGGAGGTGGCCAGCGACACGAAGGTCGTTGACGAGAACGTCGTAGTGACCATCGAAGACCTTCCGGCATCCGTCAAGCGTCACTTCTGCGACTATGAGAAGATGTACAGCGATGCTGCATGTACGACGGAAATCACCGAACATACCGTCAATGCTGCTACTGACATCTACGTGTCCTACAAGTTAGACAGCGGTGCACCGGAGTTCGTCACGGAGGCTGATGTGGTGAGCAGTATTGCAGACGCGAGCAGTATTGCTGACAAGTGTTGGTATGAAATGCACTATCCTGGAAATTCCAAGTATTTGTACTATAATGGAAGTGCAATGGCACATACCAGCGAAGATGTTGAAGTCATTAGAAATAAAACTGATTATGACCAGTACCGCTGGGCTTTAGTAGGTACTCCATACAGCGTGAAGTTTTATAACAAGAGCTCGGAGTCCTACCTGACAACTGACGGCAGTGCATTAACGGTGTCAGAAGCTGGTACGTCGTTCGACCTGATGGACGACGCGACGGGTGAACTGTGTGACATCTACGATGAACAGACGAAAGTCTATGTTCATTGTACGGCTGGCGTCCAGACAACCAGTTCGTATCATAGCACCAGTGCTGAGTTTACCAACACCAACGGTGTGGTGAAGATAAAGTTCGTTCTGCACTTCTCTGACAAGACGCTGCGTACGAATACGGAAAATAAGGTCATTACGGTTGACACCTACCAGAAGTTGGACAAGAAACTGGATGATGTGCTGCCGACAAACTGGAAACGTGCATTCTGCCAATATACCTACAACTGGGATGCTCAGACAACTGAGACCGCAACGGCAACTTCAACAGTGGAAACCGTTTCTCAAGCGATGGTGAAAGCCTATAATGACAGAAGAAGCGAAAGTGACCCGTACCTCTATGTCCACGTCACCTACGACTTCGAGACGAAGGCTCCGTTCAAGTGGAGTACCAATGATGACAAGACCTACAAGGGCAAGCACTGGTACTACCTCGTGAACAACCACCGCCCGAACGGCGAGCAAGGCAAGATGGTCTATCGTGACACCTCGCCGAAGCTGCGCGTCAGCCAGGCACTGGTACAAAACAAGCTCTACCTGAACAACTTCGAGTGGTGCGTCATCGGCGACCCGTACGGCTTCAAGATGCTGAACCGCTACGATCCTGACCAGCGTTACGATGAGTACCTGCGTGTGATGGATTACAAGGATGGACATGGTGACGGCTACCAGATTGAGCAGAACAGTAACGACTCGCAAAACATCTTCGAGATGATGACCGGTCAGTACAGCTACAACTTCTGGATGCATCCCGTCTATACAGAAGAGCAGATAACTATGGAGGATGAGTTTGGCAATCCAGTTTCTGTTTACGAATACGTCGGCAACAACTACAACGGTAGTGCTGCGATTATTCCGAATGACCTCAAGACGATGGCCTATCTGAACAAGAACAGCTCAGCCAACTTCCGACTGGAAATCCTCTCTGACGCTACGCTGGCGGAGTATGTGAAGTATGCCGGCTTCGTGGGTGCACTGCAGTACGGTGTGGCCAATGGCACTGAAGTCACGGTTGACGGCAAGACCGTTGATGTAGCAAACATCAAGGCCAAGCTCCTCGCAGGCACAGCCACAGAGAAAGAGAAGACCGTCCTGCACAACATCATCAACGAGCCGACGAACATCGTGCAGATGACGCAGGGTTACTACCGCATCGTGCCATATACGCAGGAAGACGGTAGCGACGAGCACAAGTACATTCGTGGCTATCTTGATGACAGGGAACGTACAGGCTCTGACGGATATAACAGAAACCTGAAGGTGGAAACACAGACTGCTGCAGAATACGATCCTTCCACCATCTTCTGGTTCCAGGGTACTACAAGTGACGATACCGAGAACGGCTATCCTCGCTACTTCATCAAGACACAGGGACTCAGTCTGGACCACACTGGTTTGAACTCCATCGATGCTAAGAATTACAAGTGTCGCTACGAGAACCTTGGTGGTGCCATCGCGCAGATTAAGATTGCCAGCCTCACGGGTGATATGCCACACGATTACCTGAGTTGTACTTCAACCGCCACCGAGACAAGCACCGACCAATGCTTCGACGAGCAGGCTGGCCAGTTCAAGACCCGCTTCTACTTGCAGAAGGTGGGCACCGGAGAGGCCGAGATGCCGTTCAAGATGAAGCTCAATCCCGGGCATAACGGTGAGCCGCTGCTCGATGGCGATCCGGACTATGGCACACTGCCTCAGAAGTACAGCAAGCTGCCTTACACTTATACGTCGCTCTACGTGCCCTTCGACCTCGAGATGGTGAGCGAAGGCGACGCCGAGCCGTTCATCGGACTGCTGGAGCACGCCAAGCAGGCTTCCCAGGAAGAGTACACGTACTACCTGAACGGCGAGAAGTCGCTCTTCTGCCAGTCGATAGACATCCACCAGAACAAGGCCGAATGGAAGGACAGCAACCGCTACGTGCCCGCCGCCACGCCCGTCATCTTCCGCTCGGTGAGTGGCCAGACGGAGGTGACGTTCGTCATTCCCACCGTCGAGCCTTCGGCAGCGATTACGGGAAATGTGCTTGGCGGCTCGTATCTGAAGCTGGCTGACAATCAGAACAAGGAGGTTTGCCTGTTCAGTAAGGAGTCGGTCGTCGTAGGTGGCAAAAGGTACTACACCGGTCGCGTGGGCTTCTTCCCGCGATACTTTAAGGGTGACGTGACGACGGTTTCTATTCCCGCCAATAAGGCTTATTACGGTACGTTGTCGGTCAACGACCCAGGCGTTCGCGCCATCTTCTTTGAGTTTGGCGATGCCACGGGCATCAGGACCGTGCGTAACGCTGTCAACGAGGGCGCAACCTACGACCTGCAAGGTCGGCGCGTGGAGCGGTTGAAGCGTCCTGGCGTGTACATCAGGAACGGACGAAAGATTATGGTTAAGTAAAGGGGAAGGAGGATAACGATGAAGAAGAAGACTTATGTAACCCCATGTGCTAAAGCACTGCCCGTCGAGCTGCACCTGCTGACGGAAATGTCGGTCATTAACGGTCTGAAAGAGCAAGGCACGCTCAGCACGAAGAACAGAGGATTCACGTACTCTGACGAGGATGTCCTCTCCCGAGAAGGCCGAGACGACTATTGGGACGACTACGATGAGGAGTAACTGACAGATAAATGAAAAAAAGACCGTACGCTTTCTTTGCAGTACGGTTTTTTTTGGTTCGCCCGACATGGGCATAATCTAACGGGTGGAAGTCCCGGGCGCGGCCTAATAGCGGCAAGCGCACAGCTAAAGACAAGGTACCGCCGTATGCGGAACCGCTTGTACGGTGGTGTGAGAGGACAAGTGAACACGAAAAGAGGTGAACACCTCGGATTAGTGTTCACCTCCTACTCGATTTTTCCGTCGTTTTTCCCGTTCTGCGCTACCCGCCGTGTAGCTCGCCTTTACCCGCCGGGTAGCGCGGCTCTACCCGGCGGGTAAAGGCGAGCGAGTGCGCGACTTGTTTAACCCAAACCCGGTCTTTAGGCTCGAGAGAGCTCCAAATCTGCCGTCAATCTCACAAATAAGAGAATTCTAAATCCGTCACATCCGTCACATCCGCGCAAACAACAGACAATCAGGTGGATACGTGGTAACGGATAATAGTGACGGATGACGGATGCACGTCGCATTCCCCTGCGCCAAACCTCTGTGCCAAATGTTCACGTGCGGTGAACGATGATTCACCGCACGTGAATCATTACAGCCGTCGGAGCATATAGTCATCCGTCACCCGTCACCATCATCCGTCACCACGTAACACGCTCAGCATGGGGCAGATAGGGCGCAGGTGACGGATTGACGGATAAAAACCGTGTTGAACAGTGTTTATCCGTGCCAAAGACTTCTAATGACCGATTGGGGTTTAAGCAATGCAGCCAACGGCGTATACTTGGCAAGAATCGCAATTGATTTATACAAAGGTTTACGTGCTTTTTATTCGTCGGTTTCTTCTCTATTTTGTACAATCGAATCGAGGAGAAACTGACGGACGGCTGAGGTGCCGCGTGTGTTAAGGCGGTAGTAGCCTCTACGGTCGGTGCGCTCAATGAGGGGCTGTGCGGACTTCATATTTTTCAGCAAGTATTGCTGAACGTATGCGTGGAGCTTCTGCAGGTCAGGTTGTGAAAAGAGCGTGCAATTCAAGTTGTAGACGTGCATGGCCAGCTTCCTTACGGCTATTCCATTGTCGCCTACGTCGTAGAGTATCTGTAATATCTGCCTGTCGTACATTCCCGCTGTATAGAAAAAAAGGTCGGCAAACCCAGTGCTTACCGACCTTCTTTGTATGGTTGTAACTTGATTAAGCCAATGTAACCTTATCGTCAGCTGCAGCCAGCTTACCCTCCTTGAAGAGCCAGCCAAGACCGAGCAGAGTTTCTTCTTCAGTAATCTTTGCAGCCTTAGCAATCTCCTTCACGGTGAGAGCATTCTCTGCTGCTGCCAGTGCCTGATAAACATCTCCTGCCTTGAAACCGGCGTTCTCGGCGTTCACAGCCAGAGTAGCCTTTGCTGCCTTTGTTGCAGTCTTCTTAACGGTTTCGGTTTTCTTGGCTGCTGTAGCCTTAGTCTCAGTAGCCTTCTTTGTTGTTACTTTCTTTTCTGCCATAATGCTTAAAAAATTAATACTCTTATTGAAGTTTGTTTGTTCTCCTTCGTTTTCTTGGTGCAAAGTTACTTCTTCTTCTTTTACAACTGGCTGATTTTTAGGCTTTTTTGGCCAAATATTCGTTATTCTTGATGTAAGTCAATTTTAATTATTGCCAAAATACTTGGAAATAAATAAATTATTGTTTAATTTTGCAGCGCAAATTGTTTTAATAGTATTGTTATGAGAAAAAAGGTATTTCCACTATTTATGAGTTTGCTTCTCTGCTGCACCCTGGCCAGTGCTCAGGAAGTGGAGAAGAGCGACTTGCAGAAACGTGCCGAGGCTGTTGACCCGAGACAACACATCGCCTCCGCCCGTTCATTGTTTATCCATGCCTTCAACGACTATGCCAATAAGGGACAGGCGCAGCAAGGCGTGGAGTGTGCTGTCAAGGCGACGGCCCTCTATTACAAGGAGAACTATTACAAGGAGGCTTTCGAACTTCTGAGACATGCCGAGCAGGTTGTGCAAGCCGACCGTAAGCTGTCTGATGCTGCCAAGGCCGGACTGTACTACCAGACTACGAAGGAGCGCTTTCAGATGTATCTCAAGTTGAAGAAGTCTGAGAGTGTCAAGGAACAGTTGGGCAAGATGGAAACGCTGGCTAACCGTTCCGGCGACGAGAGCGTAAAGAACGACCTGCTTTACAACAAGGCCATCTACTACTACAGCTTCGGACTGAACGCCCAGGGAAATGCCGTCTTCAAGGAGATGGCTGATAAGCTGACCAGTGAGAAGGCTTACGACAAGGTAGATGAGGTGTATCAGACGCTGATAGCAAACGGGCGTAAGTCGGGCAATGCCAATATGGTGGCACAGTCGTACAGCAACTATATCGCCTGGAAGGATTCAGTGAACGCCCTGAAGCTGGCCGACGTGACCAACGCCCTGAAGAAGCAGATTGCCGACAACGAGGCTTCGCTCGCCGAGAAAGACAGTTCGCTGACCACCCGCAAGGTTATCATCATCGGTCTCTCCATCCTGGCAGCCGCTCTGGCCGGTGTGCTCATCTTCGGCGGTCTCATGCTGATGCGCTTCATCATGCTCAGCCGCAAACAGAAGAAGACCATCCGCCTGCTCAACGAGAGCAACGCCCTGAAGGCCAAGTTCATCAGCAATATCTCCGCGCAGTTGGAACCCACGTTGCAGAAGCTCGACAGCCGCACCCCTGAGGTGAAGGCGCTGCAGGACTTCTCCAGTCACATACAGACGCTGTCGGAGCTTGAGAATTCCGACGCTTCGGCAGTGGAGTTTGCCGACGTCCAGATACCCAAGTTCTGTGAGGGACTGATGGACAAGATTCGCGGCAAGGCCAAGAGCGGTGTCAACCTGTCGGTCAACGCACCCAATATGAGCGCCAGCATTAACAAGGAGTACGTATCGCATATCCTGCTTCACCTCTTGGAGAACGCCGCCGAATATACGCCGCAGGGTGGTACCATCACCCTCGATTTCAAGAAGCGCGGTCCACATGCATTCCAGTTCTTGGTGTCCGACACAGGTCAGGGCATCCCGGAGGAGAAGCGTGAGGATGTATTCAAGCCCTTCCTCGAAATCCGCGACCTCACTACCGGCGACGGTCTCGGACTGCCCATCTGTAAGCAGATGGCACTTAAGATGAACGGCGACCTCGACATCGACCCCAATTATTCCAAGGGTACACGCTTTGTGCTTGACCTCCGCTCATAGGTCAACCGTATGCAGAAGATGATAACCATATTAGGACCTACGGCCAGCGGAAAGACACCGTTGGCCGCAGGCCTTGCTGTTGTTGTCGGGGGCGAGATTATCTCGGCAGACTCCCGTCAGGTGTACCGGCGCATGGATATCGGGACGGGCAAGGACCTGGCCGACTATGGTGGTGTGCCCTATCATCTGATTGATATCAGTGAGCCAGGCACGAAGTACAACCTCTTCCAGTATCAGCAGGACTTCTATTCCGCGTATACCGACATCGTAGGTCGTGGCGCTGTGCCTATACTGTGTGGCGGCACCGGCCTGTACATCGAGGCCGTGCTGAAGGGCTACCAGCTGTCGTATGTTCCCCAGAATCCCGAACTGCGCCAGCGCTTGGAGGGTAAGTCACTCGACGAACTGACACAGATGCTTAACGAACTGAAGGCGAAGAATGGCTCCAACATGCATAACACCACGGACGTAGACACGGCACAGCGAGCCATCCGCGCCATTGAGATTGAGGAGGCAAATCTCAAAACCCCGTATCCCCGTACGTCCGTTCCACCCATAGACTCACTTATCATCGGTGTATGCATCGACCGCGAACTGCGCCGCCAGAAAATCACCCGTCGCCTGAAAGCCCGACTCGATGAGGGTATGGTCGACGAGGTACGTAGTCTGCTCGACAGCGGCATTCCCGCCGACAACCTTATCTATTATGGCTTGGAGTATAAATATGTCACGGAGTACCTCATAGGCAAGTTGACCTATGACGAGATGTTCCAGCGCCTTGAAATAGCCATTCATCAGTTTGCAAAGCGTCAGATGACGTGGTTTCGTGGCATGGAGCGCCGCGGCTTTACCATCCACTGGATTGACGCCACTCTTCCGATGGAAGAGAAAATCCAGAGTATTCTGCAAATGAGATCACAGGTCAAAGACCTGATAACTCCTGATAACTCCTAAAATGCGAAACTTGAATCAGGGCTTTTCCTCTTCGCCGTCGTCAGCTAACGGGCCAGTCTTGGTGAAGAGGTTCAAGTCGATGCAGTTGCCCATCGTCTCGTAGCCTTTGGCATTCAAGTGGAGCCAGTCGTTCTCGAAGAGGAACAGCTGCTGCATGGCGGCTGTGTCTTGCGGGTCACGAACGGCTCGGTCGAAGTCAATTACGCCGTCGAGCATCTTGGTGGTGCGTATCCAATCGTTCAGCTTGTTGCGGCCGCTCTCGTGGTCGGCAGAGTAGTAGTTGTTGCCCTTGAACGGGGTGATGGTTCCTCCGAAGACGTAGATGCCTTTTTGGTGGGCCTCACGGATAATCTGCTTGTAGACGTCGATGATGCGCTCAGCCGTCTGTACGCCGTTACGTGAATAGCCCAGGTCGTTGACTGCCTCGAAAAGGATAATCCACTTTACCCCCTCCTGTCCTAACAGGTCACGCTGGTAGCGGTTCACGCCAGCGGGCCCCAAGCCTCCGCGAAGCACGCAGTTGCCGCCGATGCCCATGTTGAGTACGCCCACCAGTCGGGTCGCCTTATTAGCCAGCAGTCGGCGTGAGAGCACGTCGGCCCAGCGGTTTTGCTGATTGGTGGTGGAACCGCGTCCGTCGGTGATGGAGTTGCCAAGGATGGCCACGGCCCCCGCTTTCTTAGGAGCTTCTACCTCTAAGGCCAGGATGTTGTACCAATGGTCAGTCCTGACGGCTTCGCTGAAGTCGGTGGTGTTGCCCGCTTTCAGATAGGAGGTCGTGCGCGAGCCAGGATGGCCGCTGACGCTGGTCGACGAGGCTTCACCGTAATGGATGGTAATGGCCACGCTCTCGCGGGACCCCATCTTGAAGTTTACTGGGTCTGAAATCACCTGGGAGCCTGCTGGAATGGCGATGCCGGGTTTTCCGTCGAACGTCAGGCTTACGGTCGACGACTCGTCAATCTCGCTGCTGCTGCCCGAAGTCTTGGCGATGGCCAGCTCTACGGCTTTGATTTCCGTAGCCTCCTTGCTGAATTCATTGGTGAGCTTCAGACGCACTTTTTTACCACCGATTGATACCTGGACAATCTGCCGCAGCGAGTTGTTGCCAAGACCAGGCGACGGCGGGTTGTTATGGTTCTCGACGAGTTGGGGAGCCGTGCCCCACGTACCTACCCAGTGGCCGCCGGCCAGGGCCGTGACTACCGTGAGCATGCAGACAATCACAAAAGCAGTCCTTTTCATTTTACGAGTTTAGTTATTGTCTTCGTTGTTCCTTTTGTCTCGGTTGCGAAGCTATTTCTTCTTCACCGGGTCGCAGGTCAGTCCGCAGCCTAACTTCTTGAAGATTTTGCGGTCGACCTCAGAGAGCATGACGGTGGAATGTACCTGACAGTCGCGCAGTCGGGGAAGCTGCTCTAAGGCCCGGCGGCAATTCTCGTCGTGCTGCGAGAGTACGCTCAGGGCAACCAACACTTCATCGGTGTGCAGTCGGGGGTTCTTGGCACCGAGATATTCGGTCTTTGTCTTTTGAACAGGCTCAATGAGACTCTGCGGAATGAGCTTCGCCTCGTGGTCGATGCCGGCCAGGTGCTTGGTGGCGTTGAGCAGGAGGGCAGCGCTGCAGCCTAACAGGGGCGACGACTTGGCGGTGATGATGGTGCCGTCCTCCAGTTCGATGGCAGCGGCGGTGTGTCCACTCTCAATCTTCTTCTCGTAGGCGGCGGTGGTAGTGCGGCGGAATGCCGTGGTAATTTTCGCCTGATTGAAGAGCATGCGTATCTTGCTGATTTCGTTTTCGTTGTCGGCACCGTCGGCCAGCTTGTTGGTGGCGTCGTAGAAGCGGCGGATAATCTCGTTGCGTGACGCTTCGCAGCACACCTCGTCGTCCGAGATGCAGAAGCCTATCATGTTGACCCCCATGTCGGTAGGCGACTTGTAGGGGTTTTCGCCGTAGATGCCCTCGAAGAGTGCGTTGAGCACGGGGAAAATCTCGATGTCGCGGTTATAGTTGATGGCGGTTTTGCCGTAAGCCTCCAGATGGAACGGGTCGATCATGTTGACATCGTTCAAGTCGGCGGTGGCGGCCTCGTAGGCGATGTTCACGGGGTGCTTCAGCGGGAGGTTCCAGACGGGGAACGTCTCGAACTTGGCATAGCCGGCGCGGATGCCCCGCTTGTTCTCGTTGTAGAGCTGCGAGAGACAGGTGGCCATCTTGCCGCTGCCAGGGCCTGGGGCGGTGACGATGACCAGCGGCCGCTCGGTCTCCACGTAGTCGTTCTTGCCAAAACCTTCGTCGGAGGCTATCAGCTCGACGTTGTGGGGATAGCCGTCGATGGGATAATGAATGTACGACTTGATGCCCATGCGCTCCAGACGGTGACGGAACTGGTCGGCAGCATGCTGGCCGTCGTAGTGGGTGATGACCACCGAACCCACCATGAAGTCGCGGTTCATAAACTCGTCGCGCAGACGCAGCACGTCCTCGTCGTAGGTGATGCCGAGGTCGGCACGAATCTTGTTCTTCTCAATGTCCTCGGCACTGACGACGATGATGATTTCAATCGAGTCGCGCAGCTGTCCCAGCATGCGCAGCTTGGAGTCGGGCTTGAAGCCGGGAAGCACGCGCGAGGCGTGGTGGTCGTCGAAGAGTTTGCCGCCAAGCTCCATGTAGAGCTTGCCGTCGAACTGGGCGATGCGCTCCTTGATGTGCTCCGACTGAATCTTCAGGTATTTTTCGTTGTCGAATCCTGTTTTCATCCTATTTATGTGGTATTTATTTCCCCTCCTGAGTTAGAAGGGGTTAGGGGAGGTCTGAACAAACGTCTCTTCAGACCCCCCACTAACTCCCCCTAACTCAGGGGGGAGAAAAGGTTACTCCGTAATATTGGGAAGTTCCAGACCGATGCCTTTCTTCTTGTCGACGACCTTCAGCACGAGACCCAGCAGGAGGGCGGCCACGCCAAGGCAGGCCAGCATCACGAGCGGGGCGGTATAGTCAAACTGCGTGGGGTCGGTCACGCCTGGGTTGGTGGCGTCGAGCACCTTGCCGATGAGTAGGGGAAAGAGCCACAGACCGATGTTCTGAATCCAGAAGATGAGGGCGTAGGCCGAGCCGATGACCTTTGCATCGACGAGCTTGGGCACGGAGGGCCACAGTGCTGCTGGGACGAGCGAGAACGACGCTCCGAGCACCAGGATAGTGGCGTAGGCAACGATGATGCCGCCCACTGCACTGCCCTTGAACATCGGCAGGACGAAGGCGAACGTCAGGTGGCAGGCGATAAGCAGTAGCGAGCCGAGAACGAGCATCGAGGCGGCCTTGCCGTTGTGGTCAAGGTAGCTGCCCAGAATCGGGGTGATAAGCACGGCCAGGAGCGGGAACACGGCAAAGATAGACTCAGCCGACTGGCGCATGTAGCCCATGTAGCAATAGACAACGAGGGCAACTATGCTGAGGGTTAAGAGGGAAAACCTCTTAACGCTCTGTTTTTGGAAATTGGAGGCGAAGCCGGCGGCAGCCACGACGAGCATGATGACATACTGGACGATGGTGACGTCGGGCTGTGCCCAGAACGAGTCGGCGGCGGGCGGCGTGAGTGTCAGGTTGCACTGCAGCATGTTGACGGCGTACTTCTGGAAGGGGAAGATGGCCGAATAGTAGAGCACGCAGAGCAGGGCGACGAGCCAGAAGCCTGAGTCGCTGAGAATCTTACCGATATCGCTGACCTTGAACGGGTCGTCCTTCTCCTCGGCTTCGCCAGTCTGTGCGTCGAGCTTCATATCCATGACGAAGTAGACGATGGTCATGATGAGGGCGATGCACATGAGTACCACGCCGAAGGCCACCGAGCGGGTGACGCTGACCTGACCGCCGAGACGGGCGAAGAACGGCGAGAAAATCATGCAGGTGGCGACACCGAGGCGGGCCAGTGCCATTTCAGAGCCCATAGCCAGTGCCATCTCGCGGCCCTTGAACCACTTCACGATTCCGCGAGACACCGTGATACCAGCCATCTCGCAGCCGCAGCCGAAGATCATGAAGCCGCAGGCTGCAAACTTGGCCGAAGCGGGCATGCCCTCATAGAAGGGGCTGACACCCAGCTCGTCGAACAGTGGGATATAGTTCAGGTTGTTGGTGAACCACGTCTCCAGTCCGCTGCCCATGAACGACTCGCTCACGGCGTACCACTTGATAATGGCACCGATGAGCATGACGGCAGCCGAGAGAACGGCGGTGAAGCGAACGCCCATCTTGTCGAGGATGATACCGGCGAAGATGAGGAAGAATGCGAACACGTTGAGAAACACCTCAGAGCCTTGCATCGTGCCGAAGGCCGTAGAGTCCCAGCCTCGGGTCTCCTGCATCAGGTCCTTGATGGGTGAGAGGATGTCCATGAAGATGTAGCTGCAGAACATGGCCAGCGCCAGGAGCAGCAGGGCGGTCCAGCGCATGGCGGCGCTGTCGCGAAGGGTCTTTTGAATTGCTTGTGACATAATTTTCAATTATCAATTTTCAATTATCAATTCTTTTTCAGCCACTTGGCCAGCCACTCGAAGTAGGTGCGCTGCCAGAGGATGCCGTTCTGGGGCTTCAGCACCCAGTGGTTCTCGTCGGGGAAGATGAGCAGCTCGGCCTCGATACCGCGCATGCGGGCGGCGTTGAAGGCCGACATACCCTGCGTGGCGTTGATACGGTAGTCCTTCTCGCCGTGAATGCAGAGGATGGGCGTGTCCCACTTATCGACGAAGCGGTGGGGCGAGTTCTCGTAGGTCTTGCGGGCGCGGGCCGTCTGGTCCTTGTTCCAGTATGCATCGTCGTACTCCCAGTTCGAGAACCAGTTCTCCTCGGTCTCTGTGTACATGGCCTCGAGGTTGAAGGCGCCGTCGTGAGCAATGAAGCACTTGAAGCGCTTGTCGTGGTGGCCGGCGAGGTAGTAGACAGAGAAACCGCCGAACGAGGCGCCGACAGCACCCAGTTTGTCACGGTCAACGTATGGCAGATTGTCGCAGGCGAAGTCTATCGCCGACAGGTAGTCTTTCATGCATTGGCCAGTCCAGTCGCCGCTGATTTCTTCAAGCCATTCCTGTCCGAAGCCGGGCAGACCGCGACGGTTTGGAGCCACAATGACGTATCCCTGCGAGGCCATGATGAAGAAGTTCCAGCGGTAGCTCCAGAACTGCGATACTGGCGACTGCGGGCCTCCCTCGCAGAAGAGCAGGGTGGGGTACTTCTTGTTCTTGTCGAAATGAGGAGGTAGGATAACCCATGTGAGCATTTCCTTGCCGTCGGTTGTCTTCACCCAGTATTTCTCAACGGAAGGCTTTCCTAACTGGTCGAGAATCTCCTTGTTGACCTCGGTAATCTGCGACGCTGCTGTATTGCCAATGCTATCGCCAGGCGTCACTACATAGAGGTCTGCAGGCTCGGTGAAAGAGTGCTTCTCGGCCAGAATCTGCTTGTCGTTCAGCATCTGCAGCGAACCGAAGTCAGCTTCATAGTCTGTCATCTGCTTCACCTCACCCTCGAGGTTGGTGCGGTAGAGATTCTCGGTGGCGTGCCATACACCTATATAATATATAGTCTTCGAGTCGGGTGCCCAGCAGTAGTCATCGACATTGGAGTCGAACGACTCGGTGACGTAGTTCTTGGTTCTCTCCTTCAGGTCGTAGATGCAGAGCCGGTTGCGGTCGGCCTCGTAGCCGTCGCGCTCCATCGAGAGCCAGGCCACGTAGCGGCCGTCTGGCGAGAACTTCGGGTTGGTGTCGTAGCCCACGTTCATGTCTTTCAGGTTCGTGTTGACGAACTGGTTCTTGAGCGTCTTCGTGGGGTCGAGCAAGTTGTCAATCTCGTAAGGAACTGTGCCGTCGGACACCACGCCCCACTCATGGTTCTTGCAGAGGTTCCAGGTTTTGTCCATGTCGCCGCTCTCTGCGTCGTAGAGAAAGATGTCTGAATCGGTCGAGACGCTGTAAGACAGTCCAGTCTTGCAACGACAGGTGAAGGCGATGTTCTTGGAATCGGGACTCCAGGCCAGCTGCTCCATGCCGCCGAAGGGCTCCATGGGGCACTCGTAAGGCTCGCCCTCGAGGATGTCCTTACCCTCGTCGGCGATGGCAAAACCATCGCCCACACTGTAGACGAAGGGGTGCTGGATGCTCTCTACGTAGTGGTCCCAGTGGCGGTACATCAGGTCAGTAATCTTGCGGCCTGTAGCCTTGGGCAGGTCGTCAGGGTTCTTCTGGATAATCTCGTTGAAGGGGATGCTCTGCAGGATGATGACCTTCTTGCGGTCGGGCGAGAACATGAAGCCCTCCACCTTGCCCTCGGTCTCCGAGATCTGCTTGCGACTGCCGCCGTCGAGGTTCATCTTCCACACCTCGCCGCCACGCATGAAGGCGATGGTCTCGCTGTCGAGCCACTGGGCGTCGGTCTCGTTGTCGGCATCGGTGGTCAGCTGGCGCTGCCCGCTGCCGTCGGCGTTCATCATCCAGAGCACCTGGTGGCTGGCGTTCTCTGCCACGCTGTAGTAGCCCGTCTGGAATACTACGTGCTGGCCGTCGGGCGAAGCCTGATAGCCGCCGATACGACTCATGGCCCACAGAGCCTCTGGTGTCATCTGGTCGTTCTCCAGCTTGACGGTCTGCTTCTCGATGTTCACTTTGTCGCCGTCTTTCTGTGTGCTGCATGCCGTCAGCATCAGGGCGGCTGTTGCTATGGTCATAATCTTTCTCATATCTTTAGCTTTATTTTTGGCGCTGCTTCTGCAGTTCCTCGGCCTGCTTCTGCATGGCTTCGAGTCGTGCGGCGAGGCCGCTCTTTTTCTTCGGGTTGTTCTTATTCTCCTTGTAGCGAGCCTCGAGAATGGCCAATAGCTTCTCGTCGTCGGTGGTCTTGCGGAGTACGAACATGATGATTGACGAGAAGAACAGCGAAACGAAGTAGTAGAAGTTTAGGCCGCTTGAGTAGTCGTTGAACATGAAGAAGAACATCAGCGGCATCAAGTACATCATCCACTGCATCATCTTCATCTGCTCAGCTTGTGCGCCCACCATCTGGTCGCGCTGCTGGCGCATGGTGAACCAAGAATAAAGTATATTGGAGCCGCAGAACAGCAGGCACGACAGCGACAGGTGGTCGCCGATGCCCCAAATGTGGCTGCTCCAAGAAACGATGGGGTCGTAGGTGGCCAGGTCCTCCATCCACAGGAACGACTGACCGCGCAGCTGGATGGCATTGGGCACGAACCAGAACATGGCTATCCAGATGGGCATTTGGATGAGCATGGGCAGACAGCCTGAGAGCGGCGATACGCCGTACTGCGAGTACATCTGCATCATGGCCTGCTGCTTTTTCATCTGATCCTCGGGCTTGTCGTACTGCTTGGTGGCCTCTTCGAACTTCGGCTTCAGCACGCGCATCTTGGCACTCGACATATAGCTTTTCTTTACCATCGGGAAGGTAATGGCCTTGAGTATCAGTGTGATAAGAATCAGCACGATGCCCATCGAGAAGCCCCAGGAAGCAAGCCAGTCGAAGACATATAGCGTAAACCAGCGGTTAATCAGGCGGAAAAGCCACCAGCCCAAGTTAACGAGCTGCTCCAGGTCGAGGTCCTTGCCGAACTGGCTCTGCTGCTCGACGTCCTGAATCAGTCGGAAGTCATTGGGGCCGATGTACATCTCAAACTCCGACGGCTGCTGACCTGTAGGGTCGAAGGCGGTCTTCAGCTTGGCGTCGAACTGCTTCAGGTAGCCCGACTCCTTCTGGTCCTGCACACTGCTGAGGGTGGCACCGCCGGCGAAGTTGTCCTTCGAGATAAGAGCCAGGCTGAAGAACTGGTTGCGGAAAGCTACCCAGTCGAGCTGCTCATCGATGGTCTCCATTTTGTCGGCAGTCTCCGACAGGTTGTCGGTTGAGCCGTTGTGAGCCTCCTTATAGAACAGGCCCGTATAGCGGTTCTCAAAGTAAAAACCTTTCTCCTGCTGACGGCTGTGGCCGTTCCACTCGATGTCCATCTCCTTGTAGGTAGGCGCAAAGACACCGCTCAGGCCATTGGCGGTGAGCGAGAAGTGAAGCAGGTGGTCAGGACCGAGCCGGTAGTCGAGTACGATGCTGCCGCCGCCGGTGGCCTGTGCGGTCATGGTGACGGTCGAGTCGCTCTGGTTCGACGGGGTGAAGTACAGGTCCTGGGTGATGATGTTGTCCTGCTTGCCAGCTAAGAGGAAGTTCATCTGCTGGTCCTTCAGGTCGTATAGGGTTACGTCGGGATTGCCGTCCTTGTCGGCGAAGTTCTTAATGACGGCCTTTGTCAGTGTGCCGCCCTTTGTCGAGAGTGTCAGCTCTACCTTTCCGTTCTTCAGCACCACGGGGCTGTCCTGACCACTGAGTGCTGAGAAGAAAAGACTCGACGAGTCGTTTTTGGCAGCTTCGTCGGCCTTTGCTTTCAGGGCAGCCTCCTCGGCCTGTTTTCTTTTGGCGTTATCCTTCATGACAGCGGCGATGCTGTCCTCCTTGCGCTGGGCTTCTATCTGTTCGGCTGAAGGTTGGTTGTACCAGCTGAAACCTATGAGTACCAGGGCAATCAATGTAAATCCGATGACGGTGTCTCTGTTCATTTTATTTGGTCGTTTTTATTGTTTCATAATCAATCAAGGTGCAAAGGTACGAAAAATTTTAAAGGTAAGAAAGTAAAAAGGTAAAAAAAGAGAGAAGTCCATTTACTTTTTTACTTTTTTGCTTTTTTATTTTTTGACTTTTTATTACCTTTGCAGCAGAATTATGCGAAAACTGTTTATTTCTATCGCGGCAGGCTGTGCGCTCAGCGCCAGCGCCGCACAGCCAAACGACTCTGTCAGCGGTTCAGCCTACAGGCTGTTCGCTCCGCTGACGTTCTATCATAATGTGTCGGCTGGGATGTTGGCACTCAGTAATGAATCGAGCGACGTCGATGAGGCCGTGGACCAGGCCCTGATGAATGTCTATCTGAACCGCCCCGACCTGGTGGAGGCTACGGAGACACAGTTGGAGGAGAGCGGTTCGCTGCGCCAGGATATCGACCAGCCCATCGAGCAGAAAGTGGAGCTGGTGGAGCACGTCGCGCCGCAGCCCGACGAGCCGGAGATTGCTCCTGCCGAGGTGGTGGTGACAAAGCCGAAGTTCTGGACCAGAAAGGGCGACGGATTCCTGCAGTTCATGCAGAACTACGTCAGCAGCAACTGGTACAAGGGTGGTGAGTCGACCTATTCGCTTTTGGGCAGCCTGACCTTGGAGGCCAATTACGACAACAAGGGTAAGTGGAAGTGGGACAATAAGTTAGAGGCCAAGCTTGGTTTCCTGACGGCCCGCTCCGACTCGCTCCACAAGTGGAAGGCGAACGAAGACCTGCTACGTCTGACGTCGAAGGTTGGTCTGCAGGCCACCAAGCGCTGGTACTATACGCTGCAGCTGCTGGCCTGGACACAGTTTGCTCGCGGTCTGAAGTCGAATGACCACCGCACGTACTCCGACTTCTTCTCTCCCTTCAACCTGAACGTCGGTCTCGGTATGGACTACAAGGTGGAGGCATTCGACAAGAAACTGACGGGTACTGTCAACTTGTCGCCCATTGCGCTGAACTACCGCTATGTCGGCCGTACGCTGTTCCCTAACCAGAACACGGCAAACCCGACGGACTTCAGCTGGTTCCCGTCGCGTCATGGCATCGATGCCGACAAGCACTATCTGCTCGATCCTGGTTCGCAGCTGACCGCCGACTTACAGTGGAAGTTGTCCGAGACGGTGACATGGAAGAGCCGCCTGTGGGGCTTCACCTCTTATCACCGTGCTGAGGTGGAGTGGGAGAATACGTTCCAGCTGAAGGTTTCGAAGTATATTACGGCCAATATCTTCCTCTATCCGCGTTTCGACGACGGCAACGTATATGACGACGACCTCGGCTACTTCCAGTTTAAGGAGTACACGTCCATCGGACTCTCCTATTCGTTCTAATGATGAGTACTGGGAAATAAGAAAAGGGCTGCGCCGAATTTGTGCGTAGCCCTTTTCTTTATTCGGTAAAGTCATTGGACCCTAAATCTACACAAAATCTTACAGAAATCCTTTCGGATTCTCCTATTTGTGCAAGATTTATGGCAGATTTAGGGGCCTTTTGAGACTAATGGGCCATTAAGCTCGAGAGAACTCCAAATCTGCCGTCAATCTCACAAAAAAGAGAGTTTTAAATCCGTCACATCCGTCACAGCCACGCAAACAACAGACAATCAAGCGGATACGTGATGACAGATGATGGTGACGGATGACGGATGCACGGCGCATTCCCGTACGCCAAGCCTCTGTGCCAATTGTTCACGTGCGGTGAACGATGATTCACCGCACGTGAATCATTACAGCCGTCGGAGCATATAGTCATCCGTCACCCGTCACCATCATCCGTCACCACGTAACACGCTCAGCATGTGGTAGATAGGACGAAGGTGACGGATTGACGGATAAAAAACGTGTTGAACAGTTTTTTCCGGTGCAAAGACGTCTAATGACCGATTGGATCTATATCTCATTTAGATGGCCCTTAGGTGCGGTCAGCCTCAGAAAGAATAGCTCTGACAGTCAGGCGGTTAAGTGTCGGGGGTGCTATGTGTAACCAGACTTCATTCATGCACGTACGCGCGCCAGATATTATATGTAGATGCTTAGCCCTGCGATGATCCAGCGGCCAGGTTGTGGCACCAGTCCGTAGTCGCGGTAGCTGGTGTTCAGCAGGTTGTTGGCCTTCAGGTATAGCTCGTAGGCGCGCTGTTGCCATGACAGGCGGGCATCGACGAGGGCGTAAGGGCGGTAGTCGTTGACGCTCCCGTCAAAGTCGGTGTACTGTCCGGCGCGGTCCTGGTAGCGGAGGGTTGCATCAAGGGTGAGACGGGAGGGGATTTGGCTGCGGCACCGCCGCAGCACAGCGTACTGGCGGAGCAGGGGGATGTGGATGTTGGCTACCAGTTTATGGCGTAGGTACTCTAAGGCGTACTGCGAGACGATGCCGGGCTCCAGGTCCTTCTCCTGATGGATGTAGCTGTAGCTAATTGACAATTGAGAATTGAGAATTGAGAGTTGGGCCGACGTTTCCAGTCCAATGCTGTTCAGGCGGGTGTGGTTGACGCTCTGCCATGCGGCCTCGTCGCCCTGGCGGGTGTCCATGATCCAGTCAATCATGTTGCGGCCGTGGTGGTGCCAAAGAGACAATTGACAATTGAGAATTGAGAATTGACAATTGGCGCCCAGCTCCAGGGCCCGCATCTCCTCGGGCTTTAGGTGAGGGTCGGCCTTGTAGCCTTGCAGCTTGTAGTACATCTCGGTGAACGAGGGCATACGCAGCGATGTGTTGTATGAGGCGTGCAGCTTCCAGTGGCTGCCGAGCCGCAGGCTGGCGTCGATGCCCGGGTAGATGGTGGGATTCATGTCGGCCCATGTATTCTTTACCACGACAAAGCCTGCCGAGACGGTGAGGTTCTGGAGCAGCACGTTGTGCTCGGCATAGGCGCTGATGTTGGTGCGGTTCAGGCCGAGAGTGTAGTCGCGGTCGGTGCCGTAGATGGCGTGGGGGCGGGTGAGCGGCTCGCCGAGGTTTCCGCTGACGAGGTTCTCATTGCGCAGCTCGGCACCGAGAGCCGTGCGGCCTAACGACCAGTCGAAGTGGCTGTTGAGCTGGAGGCCGAAGACGTCGGTGCGGTTGTAGTTGTAGGGCATGAGGTCGGGGCGGTTGCGGTAGCCCTCGTAGCGGTCTTGGTGCTGGTTCCAGTAGACGGTGGGGTGCAGTGATACTGCACCAGACTGGACATTGGCTTGGAGGGCGGCGGTGAGCTTGGTGGTGTGCTCGTACTGGTCGTCGGCCTGCCACTTGGGCGAGGCGTAGGCGGTGCTGGAGCCCCAGCCCTTATCGGCTATGCCGAAGTGCCAGTTCAGGCTGAGGGCGTTGGCGGCGTAGTGGCCTTGGTAGAAGGCTTTCGCGCCGCTGTAGTCGCTGTTCAGCGAGCCTGCCTTGCTGCGGCTGTAGCCGTCGGAGCGGGCGTAGGAGGCGGAAAGGGAAGACCCAACCCGGCCCTCCCTATAGGGAGGGAGCAGTATCCGTGCTGCGGCGTTGGCGTAACCGTGGGAGCCGCCCTCGGCGCGCAGGAGCAATAGCTCCTCCCCTTCAGGGGAGGCAGGGGAGGGGTCATCTTTTGTCACAATATTGATGGCGCCGACGAGTGACGATGTGCCGTAGATGCGGGCGGCTGGGCCTTCGAGAACCTCGATGCGCTGGATGTCGCTGAAGTCGCAGGGCAGGTCGAGGGTGTTGTGGCCGGTCTGCGGGTCGCAGATATTGATGCCGTTGAGCAGGACGATGATTTGCTCCTGTGTGCCGCCTCGGACTGAGATGTCGGTCTGCGCGCCAATGGGACTGCGCTGGCGGACATCGACGCCTACGGCCAGTTTCAGCAAATCGTTAATACTTTGCACCGGGGCCTGCTGAATGTCGGCACGCTCCAGTACAGTGACCATTCTCGCAGCCTGACTACGCGTCAGGGGTGCTCGGCTTCCGGTGACGCTCACCTCGTCGAGCAGCAGCTCGCGTGGGGTGCTGACAGCCGCTGAGTCGGTGACGACGGGATGGGTGCTGACACTCTCGGCCGACGCATAAGTGAGCGTCGACACGGAGAGGACGGAGCAGACCACCTCGCGGCCTAAGCAGCTGAAGAGCGACCAACCCTTGTTCCCGAACTGATGGAACACGAGCACGCGGCGCTTGTTGAACAGTGGTTTGTACATTTTTTGTTTAATGTTTAGAGTTTAGTGTTTAGGCTAAACGGCTGCAAAGGTAATGCTTTTTGAAAAGAAATCACCAGAAATATCCCGGAAATTTAAACTTTCGCAAGGTTTTCGCGTCAAAAAGATACTAAACTTTTGCAAAAGATGAAGACCATACTACGTCTGTTCTTGTTTTCCCTGCTGTCTGTGCAAGGCGTGCAGGCAGGTTCCCTTGACGATATCCGTCAGGCTCTTGAGAAGTCGTCGGTGTCACAAGTCCAGGAGAAAGTATATGTCCATACCGACAACCAGTGCTACTTCGTGGGCGACACGCTGTGGTATAAGGCCTATGTCGTGCGTGCCGACAACCTGCAGCCTACCGACATGAGCCGCATCTTGTATGTCGAGCTGCTGTCGCCCGACGGCGTGCTCGTGGAGCGCCAGCAGATTATCGTGGCGCCCGACAACTATACCTGCGGACAGTTCGTACTGACCGACTCGCTCTATTCAGGCTATTACGAGTTGCGTGCCTATACCCGCTGGATGCTGAACTTCAACGTGTCGCGTCACAAATATACGGTACAGGAGACGTGGAAGTTCTTCAACCGCCAAATGTGTGCCGACTACTACCGTCTGTGGGACGGGCTGTACTCACGCGTGTTCCCTGTCTATAGCAAGCCCGAGACGGCTGGCGACTACGCTGCCCGCCGCATGTACCAGCGCCCCAAGACGCGTATCCAGAAGCCGAAGAAGGAGGAACTCTTCGTCACGTTCTATCCCGAGGGCGGCTCGCTGGTCGAGGGACTTGAGAGCCGCGTGGCCTTTGCCGTCGAGGACCAGCTGACGGAGGCCGTCGACATCAAGGGTACGCTGATGGAGGGCGACCGTCAGGTAGGCTCCATCGCCACCACCCATCAAGGGCGCGGCACGTTCACCGTGACGCCAGGCGAGAAGCGCCTGAAAGCCCGGTTCCGTTGGCGCGGCAAGGACTACACGTTCCAGTTGCCCAAGGCCGAGAAGAGCGGGGTAGTGCTGCGACTCGACGAAGGCGGTCGTGCCACCATTGCCGCCCGGGGCCTGGCGCCGGACCGTGAGTACGGCGTCTCGGTGCTTTGTCGCGGTGTGCTGAAGCACTTCGCAGCCCTCGAACCGGTGAATAGCGGCAAGGTCAGCGTCCAGCTGCCTGTTGATGAACTGCCCGTCGGCGTGAACAACGTGACGGTGTTTGACGACGAGGGGCGCGTGCTGGCCGACCGGTTGTTCTTCTGTAGGGGGAATGGGCTTTATGAAGAGGCGCCCATTGTACCGATAGAGCCCATTAAGCCCACGACGACTTACCAGCCTTATGAGCAGATTAGCGTCGGCGTGCAACTAACGCCGGAGACCACTTTCTCGATAGCCATCCGCGACACGGGCACCGACGAGCCCACCTACAACGACGGCAACGTGATGACCGACCTGTTGCTCTCAAGCGAGCTGCGCGGCTTCATTGCCAAGCCCGCCTACTATTTTGAGAAGGACGACAAGCAGCATCGCGACAACCTCGACCTGCTGATGATGGTGCAGGGCTGGCGTAAGTACAAGTGGCAGGAACTGAGCGACACGGCGCGCCAGATGCGCTACGAGCCTGAGCAGACGATGACCGTCAGCGGCAGCGTGTACAAGATGCTGAGCATCAACGATGTGGAGCTTATCGAGATTCCGTCGTGGCAGAACGGCGTGGGCATGGTGGGGACGAAGTCACCCTCGCTGACCAGTGACCAAGAAGACCCGTGGGCCGAGGAGAGCACCGACGAGAATCCCATCATTTCGAGTAATGAGTCGTGGGCTGATATGGGTGACCAGATTGTCACCTCGGTCGATTTTGGAGGCATTGAGAACGCCAACGACCAGTTGGGCGTCAACCACGGCGGACTGAAGAAGGAGGTGCTGGTGGAGGCTGAGCTGCTGATGGGCAACGAGGTGGCCGGTGGCGTGCAGAAGACGCACGACGGCGGGCAGTTCTCGTTCCAGATACCGCCTTTCTACGGCGTTACCTACCTCACTCTGAAAGCCTATAAGGAGAAAGACTCGCTCGACAAGGCCATCGCCTCGCGCAAGGATGCCACCGTCTATCGTGAGGATGCCTTTGCCGACTTCTACGTGAAGCGCGACATGCCTTACCCCGTCTTCACCCATAAGTACAACTACTACGAGAACCACGCCCCCGAGTGGGATGTGACCATCGACGAGGACACGCTCTCGGAACTGTCGATGGAGAACGACGTCCACCTGTTGCAGAACGTCACCGTCAGCGGTCGCCGTCACGGGCGCCGCGCCGTCGACTGGAACAAGCCGGCCATCGTGCGCGATGCCTACGACCTTTACAACGACCTGACCGACTACGGCCTGTCGTTCGGTAAGTTCGACATGCGCCAGTTCCCGTTGCAGGTGGCGAAGTTCCTCTATGGCAATATGGGGCGCCCCGTACACTTTAACGTCGACGGGCGACTGAACGGCCAGACCTACTGGCGCAACTACGACTCCACGGCTAATATGGAGGCTGACATGGCCGACGCCATACAGGCCAGCGAGAAGACCCGCGCGGCAGCTGCCGTCTTCAACAACCTGAAGCTGAGCCGGCTTCAGGACATCCGCGTGTTCAGCGACTATGAGCCGCGCAACGAGGACTCGACGATGGTGGTGAGTACCGTACTGGCCGACGTCACGGTGGAGATGGTGCCTATACCAGACGACGGCAAGCAGGTAGTCTACCGCGACCGCCGCATCTATTTCCACGGCATGAACGAGCCCGCCGCGTTCTACCAGCCCGACTACAGCCGCCGCCAGACGGGCGAGGCCCCCGCCGACTACCGCCGCACGCTCTACTGGAACCCCAACGCCCGCAGCGACGAGGACGGCCGCTTCACGGCTACCTTCTACAACAACGGCAAGGAGACGCGCATAAAAATGAGCGCCGCCGGAGTTACCCCCGACGGACGCCTGTTGTATTCGAAGTGAGGCTGCGGGGAGGTTGCGGCATGACAGGAGGCGGTTTTACAGTTTTACACTTGAAATGTCTACGAGGTTGTTGATGATAGCGTAGATGGTGAGACCTGCGGGGCTGTGTATCTGTAACTTGCGGGCGATGTTACGACGGTGCGTGATAACCGTGTTCACAGAGATGCAGAGATGGTCGGCAATCTCCTTGTTTGACATGCCTTGTACCAATGAGATAATCACGTCCTTTTCGCGGTCGCTGAGGGCATCAGGATTCTGCCCGCCTCCAGCCTTGAATACCATGTCTGATATATTGCGCGCCACGTCGCTCTGTTTCGCCTGTTGCTCCAGGCGTCGGATGGCAGGTACGAAGATGTGGTCCTCGACCATCGCGTGCTGGCGAAGCCATACCTCATTCTCATAAATGTCGTGGAGGGTGGCAGTGAGTTGGTTGTTGTGGAGACCGTCTTGTGGCAGGTATTTGATGATAAGCAGTTTTAGTTCGCGCAGTTTCTTATCGGCAGCACTGTGGTGCTTGGAGAAGGTTTCCACGTTGTAGTCGCTGGCAGGTTGTCCCTCAGTCAGTGACTGAACGTAAGGGAACAGCGTCTTCTGCTCATACTTCATGTGGCGGCGAATCTCGTGGGCATATTCGTCGTAGAAGCGAAGGATGAGCTTGGCAAGCGACTCGCTCTCGTCGAGCGACTCCTGCAATTCACGTCGAATATAAGGTAACTGAAAGTCAAGAAAGTAAGCATGGCTGGCCTCTAAGTAATGCAACAGCGTAGGTACCGACAGCTGTTCGTCTCCCTCAAACTCGCCGTAGCCGTTGGTAGTGAAGTTGACAACTGCCAAGAAAGTGTATGTGTCCACATCGTTGTTCTCACACGTGTCCTTGACCGTCTGGTCCCCAAAGCCGAGGCTTATGCCAAAACTTCCCAGCATCTGCAACAGGTCGTAATTATCGCGAATCAGCGAAATCATCTTGTCGTCGGCCTCATACAATTTCTGATTTTTCATCTTCCTTTCCCTAATAATGATTACAGGGTGCAAAGGTAGTCATTTATTCCGATATGCACAATAATTACATTTAGGTATTTTGGGGGTGAAAAGAGATGAGAGAAGAGTAAAAAGGAGGTATTTCATAATTTTTAGGTATTGCATTGACGGTGCAAAACCATTACCTTTGCACCCGATTTTGAAGATTGTTAAGATGAAAAGCTTATTGAATGTGATAGTTGTTGCAAGCATGTTGCCCCTTTGCATGGAGGCTCAAGAAGCAACCTACCGTAACGTGGATGCTACTACGGGTGCCACACGACAGCCTGCGAGGACAGAGAAACAGAACGACGGTGTTATGTCGCGCCTGTATATAGGAGGCTACGGCGAGGCCGTGATGACCCGCAACTTCTACAGTCAGAGTTTCAACCGCTATAAGAAGCCGGAGAACTATGCCGGCGACAAGAGCCACGGACGCGTCGACCTGCCGCACGTGTGCCTGAACTTGGGCTATGACTTCGGCAAGGGCTGGACGTTTGGTTCTGAGATAGAGTTTGAGCATGGCGGCAACGGTACAGCCGTGGAGATAGAGGCCGAGGAGGCTGGCGAATACGAGGCCGAGGTGGAGAAGGGCGGCGAGGTGAACCTTGAGCAGTTCTGGGTGAACAAGGCTTTCCTGGACGGCAGGCTGAACGTCAAGGCCGGCGAGATTATCGTGCCCGTGGGCTATTCGAACGCACACCATGAGCCCAACCAGTTCTTCACCGTCTATCGTCCTGAGGGCGAGGCCACCATCATGCCAAACACATGGCACCAGACGGGTGTCTCCGTGTGGGGGCGGCTGAAGGACTGGCGCTATGAGGCCCAGCTGCTCTCAGGCTTGAACTCCGAGAGTTTCACGGCAGAGAACTTTGTACACTACGGCGCCACCAGCCCATATGAGTTCAAGGTGGCCAACAACTACGCCGGTGCCCTGCGCATAGACTATTACGCTCCGTCGGAGAACCAACGGGCGCATTGGCTGCGCGTAGGACTGAGCGGCTACTACGGCTACACCTTCCGCAACACCCTGCGTACGCCCGGCGCGAAGTATGACGACGTGACGGGTGCATTAGGCATAGTAGCCCTCGACTTCTCGCTGAACCGCTGGAACTGGATTGTGAGGGGCAACGTGGACTATGCTCACTTCAGCGATGCCGACGAAATATCAGCCTACAACCAGGCCAACTGGACCCACCATAAATACCAGGACGGCAACCCCCACCACTATAGTAACATAGGCAGCAATGCGGTGGCCTACGCTATTGAGGCGGGCTACAACGTGTTTTCGCAGATGCCCAGGGTGAAAGACGAGAAGCTGTACCTGTTCGGCCGCTTCGAGCACTACAACACAATGGCCTCGGGCACGTATCAGTCGATGTATAAGTACACCAAGAAATACCGCTGTGCTTTTGGCGTGAACTATTCGCCCGTGAAGCAGATAACCATCAAGGGTGAGTACTCGTACCGCTTCTTTGAGAAGCCCGACAACAACGGCCTCGCCTCAGACAGTCCGCTCTATAAGCAGCCCTACAACAACGAACCGAGCGTGAGCATTGGCGTGACGTACTGTGGGAGACTGCTTTGAGAATGGAGGATTGAGAATTATGATTAGTGAGGAAAAGAGGAAAAGAGAGAAATAATAAAATAGTAATGTAATAATAAAATAGAAAAATGAAGAGTAAGAATCTTTTTAAAATGGCAGCACTGGCTGCCGCACTTTCCACCGGCTTCGCTTCATGCTCAAGCGATGACGATGCAGACAACACTGTAGTTAACGGTTCACAGGCTGCCCTCGACCTGGCTTGCAACGACTGGAAGGTGGCACGCGCCAACTGGGAGAACACCGAGGCATTCCTCTTTGGCGCTGCCGATGTCTATTCCATCGACCCGCACACCGACACATGGCCGGTGGCTGCCAACGACCTGGCCGACGTGCTGCGCGACGAAAAAGCCATGTCCAGTCTTGACAACTTCATCAAGACGGCCAACTCAGGCATCCTGGGCTATCACGGCTTAGAATACGTATTGTTCCGTCAGGGGCAGCCGCGCAAGATTGACCAGATTACCACGCTGGAGTACAACTACATCTGCGCCGTGGCCAAGGACCTCTACAACGCCACATCTACACTGGAGGCTGCCTGGGACTCGAAGGAGAGCAATGCCGAGCGCCAGAAGATAGCCAAGGAGTATGTTGCCACACACCTGGCCATCGATGACGACGGCAACCAAGAAGGTGCGCTGGACGGATTCCAGAATTTCGGCAAGGCCTTCAAGAGCCCCGGTACCGGCGACTGGGAGACGGCTCTCGATGCCACACTGGAGATTATCTCCGGCTGTCAGGACATTATCGGCGAGGTGGGTGACTCGAAAACGGACTGCCCTATACGGGTGAGGACGCCACCTATATTGAGTCTCCATACGCCTACAACTCCATCACCGACTTCTACGACAACATCGTCTCATGCAAGAATGCCCTCTACGGTGCGATGGGAGCTACGTCGCCCAACGAGAAGTCGCTTGTATATTTCTGTCTGAATGCAGGCAACGCCACACTCGCAGCCCAGGCCAAGGCTGTACAGACTAAGCTCGACGCTGCATTGGCCAAGATCAAGGCCATGAAGGCTCCTTTTGCCCTCTACTACAGCGATGCCTCCAGCAAGACGGCCATCGACGCCTTGGGTGAACTGGATGATGCACTTGGCGATATGGCTGAGACGCTGAAAGGCTATGCCGGCAACGAAACGGTTGAGACCCAGTGTAAGGTCATCAACGAGAACTACGTCGATAATGTCGTCGTGGCCACCTACCGCACGCTGGCCGACAACGCACAGAAGCTCTACCAGTCAATCGTGAACATAAAAAAATAAACCGCTATGAACAGACTATCTATTATTGGTAGCATGCTGTTAGGTACACTCATCACTGTTGGTTGTTCCGACAGTGATGATACCGTTAATCCCACCACCTGGGAAATAGGCGCCCCTGCAGCTACCGACTACCCCGAAGACTACTATGCGGGCGGACGGCTTGGCACAACTGCCGAGAACTCCTCAACCGCTTTCAAGCAGCCATCGAAAGCCGTTGAGACGGCAGGCATGATGACCGCCTTCAACGAAGGCGAGTATCTGTTTGAGAAAGACTACAATACCAACACCGACGGTGCCTTCCACGGACTCGGACCCGTCTATGTGCGTCGCGGCTGTCTCTACTGTCACCCCGGCTATGGCCATGGTGCCCGTCAGACCGAATACAGGGCTGATACCCATCGTAACGGCTACCTGCTCGTGGTTTACGACAAGACCACCAATGCCTATATCCGCAGCGTGGCCGGTATGCCGCAGACAGGAGCGGTAAAGCCATTCAAGGCGCCTATTGACGAGACCCAAATCAAGATTGCCTGGAAAGACTACACCGACGAGTGGGGCAACAAGTTCCCCGACGGCGAGACCTACTCACTGATTTATCCCGAAGTGACAATTCCCTACAGTGCCTATTACGCCCCCGTCGTGGTGGCTCGCGGCGGTACAGACGTAACTTTGGACGAGTCGCAGTATAATAATGATATAGGTGTGCTGCTGGAATCGACCATCGGCATCTACGGCACAGGTCTTACCGATGCCATCCCCGACGAGGACATCACGGCACAGTGGGAGTCGGAGAGCAAGTACTTCAACAGCATCGGGCGCACAGACGCACTGAACCCGGCCATGTGGAACCAGTCCACCAACACGTGGAACAGCTATTACAGCAATTCACTGCAGGGTGACGGCACGAAGTATGTGCGCCGCTACACCTACGCTTTGTCGCGTGGCCCCATACTCGATGCTGCCGGTGCCAACGCCATCTGGAACATCACCAATGTCACACGCTCCGACCGCCGCTACCACTACCTCGACCTGGCCGGTATCTATTATGCCAGGAAGTCGTCGCAAGACCCCGAGGTGCAGGCGGGATTCACGGAGTACATCAACCGCATAGACCCCACGTGGGCTCATCCTGAGTGGCATACAGGCAATCTGGAGCAGGACATCTATACCTACTTGACAAGCAAGCAGCTCGATGCCGAGATGACTGATGCACAGTATAAGAACCTCATGATCTGGCACCGAGGACTGGCCGTTCCCGCCGCCCGCAACACCACCACCGAGGACTTCAAGAAAGGCAAGGAACTCTTCACGCAGATAGGCTGTGCCGCCTGTCACCGCCCCTCGTGGCAGACTGGCGACGACCACATTCAGGACCCTGCCAGGTTCTTCAAGTCTGACAGCGACATGCCCCGCTATCCTCATCAGAAGATTTGGCCCTATACCGACTTCGTGCAGCATCGCCTTTGGATGAAGAACGACATACGTACCGGCTGGTGCCGCACCACGCCACTCTGGGGCCGTGGCCTGGCCGGAAAGACTGGCAGTGGTGTGGAGCGTCTGCACGACTGTCGTGCCCGCAACGTGATGGAGGCCATCATGTGGCACGGCTGTAAGAATGAGGGCGGACAGAGCGATGCCTACAGCACAGTGGTGAAGTTCCGAAACCTGACGAAAAAAGAACGTGACCAAGTCATCTACTTCATTGAATCCATCTGATTTACACTTGTGACCAAGAAACTCATCATAGCCCTATACACGCTCATCGTGGCGTGTATAGGGCTGGCCACTGTCATTGAGAAATACCGTGGCACCGCGTTTGTAAGTGAGCACATCTACGGTGCTTGGTGGTTTTCGGCGCTGTGGGCGGTGCTTACGCTCGTCGCCTTGGCTTATATCATGAAGCAACGGCTGCACAAGCGTGCAGCCGTCATGCTGTTGCACATCTCGTTCGTGGTGATACTGGCTGGTGCACTGACCACCCACCTCTTTGCCCGTCGGGGCACGGTCAGGCTCAGGGCAAATGCCGCCGAGATGACGTTCGTCGACAAGGATAACAAGGTGGAACAGCTGCCCTTCACGCTGATGCTGGAGGAGTTTCGCATTGTCAACTATCCAGGCACTGACGCTCCGCTCGACTACCAGAGCGTCATTCGTCATGGCGACGAGGAGGTGCTTGTCTCGATGAACCACATTGGCTATATTGACGGCTATCGACTATTTCAGAAGAGCTACGACTCGGATGGCGAAGGGGTGACGCTGGGCGTCAGCTACGACCCATACGGCATTGCTATCACCTATGCTGGCTATCTCATGCTCCTGGTTGGCATGATAGCCACACTACTATCTCGCAAGACTCAGATGCGCTCGCTCTATCGGAAGACCATGCTGACGACGGTGCTGGTCTTGACGAGCGTCAGTGCCAGTGCCGGCGACCGGCTTCCTGCCGTCGATAAGGACATTGCCCGCCGCATGGGTACCATCCATGTGCTCTACAACAACCGCATCTGTCCGCTCAACACCGTGGCCACCGACTTCGCTATCAAGATGACTGGCAGCGCTTCGTGGCATGGCTATTCTGCCGACGAGATATTCTTCAGCTGGATGATATACTACTCGCCGTGGGAAAAGGAGCTTCTGAACAACAGCAAGCGGAAAGGCGCTGCTGACCGTGCTGCCGTGGCGGAGATGTTCTATAACGGACAGTTTACAAAGATATTCCCTTATTGCCTTGGCAACCAAGTCAGCTGGTATTCCCCTGGCGGTCAGGTGCTGCCAAGGGAAATCCCCGTCAAGGAGCAGTTCTTCATCAAGCAGTCCATGGATTTCCTCACTGAGAGCATCGTCACGGGCCAGCATGACCGTGCCGTTGAAATTATTGCGAAGATAAAGCTCTTCCAGCGCAGCATGATAGGCGAAGTGCTGCCCAGTGAGACCAAGACGAAGGCAGAAATCTTCTACAACAAGTTGCGCAGCGTGAAGTTTCCGGTTCTCATCACGGCGCAACTCGGCTTGCGTTGGTGGCTCAGCGGTCACATTCCCCTCAGCAACGGCTACGAGACGATGCTCTTCATGGCCTGGCTGCTGCTCTTGCTGACCGTCATCCTTTTCCGCCGCTTCCGCTTCATCCTGTGGATCGGGCCACTGGCGGCCTTGTGCTGCTTGCTGGTGGCTATGATGACAGGCAGCGGCTCTGAGATTACGCCGCTCATGCCCGTGCTGCAGTCGCCGCTGCTTTCCGTCCACGTGATGACGGTCATGTGTGCCTATGCGCTCTTCTTCATGCAGATGCTGCTGGGCATCCAGGCCCTGATACTGATAAAGAGGAACAACTCTTCGCCTGACACTTTCCACCATTCACTTGACAGAACTACGGCCCTGTCGCAACTATTGCTCTATCCCGCCGTCTTCCTGCTCACCACCGGCATCTTCCTCGGAGCGGTCTGGGCCAACGTGTCGTGGGGCAACTACTGGTCGTGGGACCCCAAGGAGTCGTGGGCGCTCATCACGCTGATGGTCTATGCCGTTCCGCTGCACAAAGCTTCTCTCGGCATATTCAGCAATCCGCGCTTTTACCATATCTACATGGTGAGTGCATTCCTTGCCGTCCTCGTCACCTATTTCGGTGTCAACTACCTGCTGGGAGGAATGCACAGCTACGCAGGCAATTAGCAGTCTTCATAGCAGAGTAAACAGAAGAAACTTCCAAATTCGTTTTGCCGTTTCAGTTTTTCTCTGTATCTTTGCGGCTGCTTATGGAAAAGACTATCATATATCAAATCTTTACCCGCCTTTACGGCAACAGAAATGAGACTCGGAAGCCCGGCGGTTCCATCGAAGAGAACGGCTGTGGTAAGTTTAACGACTTCACACCGGCAGTGCTGAAACAAATCAAGGGAATGGGCGTGAGCCACGTGTGGTACACAGGCATCATACGCCATGCCACGATGACTGATTACAACCACTACGGCATACCGCGCCAGCATCCCGCAGTGGTGAAGGGCAGGGCAGGGTCACCTTATGCCATCACTGACTACTACGATGTCGACCCTGACCTGGCCGTTGACGTAAACCAGCGCATGGCGGAGTTTGAGCAGTTGGTGGAGCGCACCCATAAAGCCGGCATGAAGGTCGTCATCGACTTTGTGCCCAACCATGTGGCCCGTCAGTACAAGAGTATCTGCAAACCCCGTGGCGTGAAAGACCTGGGCGGGGATGACAACCCAGAGTCGGGCTTCGACCCTCAGAACAATTTCTACTATTGTCCAGGCCAAAGGTTTACTCCATACTTTGACCTCTATCATGGTGAAACAGAGCCATATATTGAAGAACCGGCCAAGGCTACCGGAAACGACTGCTTCCACAACGCGCCAGGCCAAAACGACTGGTATGAGACTGTGAAGCTGAACTACGGCGTTGACTACTACGCTGGCCGCACAGGCCACTTCGACCCCATTCCCGATACGTGGAGAAAGATGACCGACATCCTGTTGTTCTGGGCGGCAAAGGGTATCGATGGCTTCCGTTGCGATATGGCTGAGATGGTGCCTGCCGAGTTCTGGGGCTTTGCCACGAAACAGGTCAAGGAGAGCTATCCTGGACTGGTGTTCATCGGTGAGGTCTACAATCCCCAGGAGTATCGCCGCTATATTGCCAGCGGTTTCGACTATCTCTACGACAAGGTGGGCATGTACGATGCGATGTTCCAGATTATCCGCGGTCATCAGTCTACACAGACCATCACAGGCGTGTGGCAGCAGACGGACGACATACGCCAGCACATGCTCTATTTCCTTGAGAACCACGACGAGCTGCGCATTGCCAGCGACTTCTTTGCTGCCAATGGCCGCAAGGCTGTTCCTGCCTTGGTGGTCAATGCCCTGATGCAGCAGAACCCTTTCATGCTCTATGCAGGGCAGGAGTATGGCGAGCGAGGCATGGACTGCGAGGGCTTCAGCGGACACGATGGCCGAACTACCATCTTCGATTACTGGAGCATTGACACGTTGTGCAGGGCTGCCAAGAAGAAGCTCACCCCCGACGAGCAGCAGTTGGCGTGCATCTATAACAAGGTGCTGAACATCGCCCGCAAAGAGAAGGCCGTGGCTGAGGGACTCAGCTTCGACCTTATGTACGTCAACCGGCATTGTCACCGTCAGTACATCTTCCTTAGGGCTACAAAGACCGCCCGCCTGCTCGTTGTAGCTAACTTCGATGATGTTGACGTTAGCGTTGGCGTTTGTGTTCCTTCCCATGCTTTCGAGTACCTTTCCATGCGTGAGAAGGCATACCGTGCCACCGACCTCCTCAGTGGCAGCGAGACTACCCTCAACCTCTGTTCCGACCGTCCCGTCACTGTCGAGGTTCCATCTCGTTCAGCCGTTGTCTACAAACTGAAATGACGTCTATCACAGAATACGATTATGGATAATGATTTACTGAATTACGAAGAAAGGGACGTGTCGTTCCCGCCGGCACATACGGCTGAGCACCTGCTGAATCAGACAATGATCAGGCTGTTCGGCTGTGGGCGTTCGTTCAATGCACATGTGGAACGGAAGAAAAGCAAGATGAGCTTCCACCTCGACCATAAGCCAACCAGGCAGGAGGAGAAGGAGATAGAGCGTCGAATGAACGCCCTGATAGATGAAGACCTGCCCGTCACGTTTGAGCTGGTGAGTCGTGACGAACTCCCTGAGGAGGTGTCGACGGAACGGTTGCCGGAGGATGCCCCTGACACCATCAGGCTCGTCCGTATCGGCGACTACGATGTCTGCGCCTGCAACGGCAAGCATGTCAGGTCGACAAGCCAGATTGGCCGGTTCGAGATGCTAGGCACCAACTGGGACGAGCATGAGCATTCCTTTCGCGTGCGTTTTAAGATTGTGTGAGGTGAATATAAGTCCAATGCGCTCGGATCTGCCGTCAATTTCACAAATAAGAGAATTCTAAATCCGTCACATCCGTCACATCCACGCAAACAACAGACAATCAAGCGGATACGTGATGACGGATGATGGTGGCGGATGACGGATGCACGGCGCATTCCCGTGCGCCAAGCCAAAGTGCCAAATGTTCACGTGCGGTGAATCATCGTTCACCGCCCGTGAATCATTACAGCCGTCGGAGCATATAGCCATCCGTCACCCGTCACCATCATCCGTCACCACGTAACATGCTCAGTATGTGGTAGATAGGGCTAAGATGACGGATTGACGGATAAAAACCGTGTTGAACAGTGTTTTTCCGTGCCAAAGACTTCTAATGACCGATTTGGGATTATTGACTGTCAGCCGCGCGCAGGATGATACTGGTGGCACCGATGGTGAAGAGTGTGCCGTCTTCGATGATGCGACGCTCACGCTGCTTGACTTCTACGTTGTCGACGAAGGTACCGGTGTTACTGTTGTTGTCGGCCAAGGTGTAGCGCAGTTGGCCGTGCTTGTCACGGCTGACGTTGATGGTACAATGGTTGAGGTCGACGCTGGGGTCCACGGTCTCGAAGGGGGTGTTGATGGGGTTGCCTTTCTGGTAGCGACCGATGACGTTGTCGCCCATCTGGAGGGGAATGACCTGCTTGTAATGGAACACGTTCTCGATGACGACGATGGAGCCGAAGTCTTCCTCATTCTCCCCCTGCTTAGGGGGCGTTTTTGAAGTGATGCGAATGCCGAACTGCTTACCGCACTCATCACATTGGAAGACAAGCGACTGGCCTTCGCTGTATTTGGTCTCATCGAAAATGATGTAATGGTCGCACTTCGGACACCGTACTCGCTTCATCAGGTCAATGCTTAATCTTGAAAACCCATGCCTCAGCCAATTCTGCGTCCTGATGGACTGACTGGAGTCTGCGGTAAGCCTCGCCCTCGGTCTGGAATGAACCGCAGACAACCCGGCGTATATTATTATAAATGTACACGCGCGCGTCGTCGAAGCCTTTCTTCCTGAGCTGGTTGACAAACGCGTCGGCACCCTTCTGTGATACCTGGCTGGCCACGACGATGCAGTAGTTGGCCTTTACGACAGGCTCAACAGGAGCGACGGCTTGAGGCTCGGGCTCTGCCAGTGCTTCTTTAACTGCCGGCGCTTCTGGGGCGACATCATTCTTATGCAAGTTTTGCGCTGGGGTATTCCGCTCCAGTTTGACGGTAACCTTGGTTTGCTCCTTCGGCATGATGGGCAGGTTTATCTGGCTCATCATCACGCCCTGCTGCTCGCTGTTGCTGACTGGCTTGGTCATCAGGAAGAAGGCGAGAAGCGCTGCGGCGACTGCCACGGTGTTGCGAATCCACGACATCTTGACGGTGATGGCACGCTCCTCGGACGGCTCATCCTCTTTGATGCGAACCATAACGGCGGGCTTGGCAGTTTCCTTGATGGGCTTCATCTCGAACGAACTCAGTCCATAGAGTTCTGGGGTCAGTATGCCTGCCTCGCAGGGGGTGAACTCCAGCTTCCCCTCGTCGTTGACCTTCAACAGCCCGATGTCGTTCAGTTCATAGCAACCTTCGTTTTCAAGATGCTGCCTCAGCTCGACGACCTCAGCCTCAATCCGGCGGATGGCCTCGGGGTAGCTGATGTCGTAGGCCTCGACATAGGACTGCGCCAGCAACGAGTCGTTAAGCTTGAGCTGCGGATTAAAGCCCAAAGTGCGCTGCGGCGGCAGAAACATCTTGTCCTCCTCGTCGTAGCGTGCCTCAATGTGATGCGCCATAAACCCGCCTAAATCGGGAACGATGACGCAGTCATTGCTCAGCAAAAGAATCTCAATATGCCTTTCAAGTTCTATCACGACTGCAAAAGTACGGCTTTTTTATGATATTTCCAAATAAAAGAAACTTAAAATGAGCGCAGAATAAAAAAAAAGCTGTATCTTTGCACAAAAATCGACATAAATGGAGTATATAGAAACAGAAATCGAAGGCGTCTACATCATTGAGCCGCGTGTGTTCAACGATGCCCGTGGTTATTTTATGGAGGCCTGGAAGCAGGCAGAGTTTGAAGAGCACGTCGGGCCGGTACACTTTATCCAGGACAACGAGTCGAAGTCCAGCTACGGTGTGCTGCGCGGCCTGCACTACCAGAAGGGCGACTGTTCGCAGGCCAAGCTGGTGCGGGTCATCAAGGGCAGGGTTGTTGACGTGGCTGTTGACATACGCAAGAGTTCGCCGACCTTTGGCCAGCACGTCATGGTTGAACTGAGCGAGGACAACAAGCGTCAGTTCTTCATTCCCCGCGGTTTCGCCCACGGATTCCTGGTGCTCAGCGACGAAGCCATCTTCATGTATAAGGTTGACAATGCCTATGCCCCTCAGCAGGATGCCGGTATCCGATGGAACGACCCGCAATTAGGTATTGAGTGGCCCATCGACCCTAAGGACGTGCTCACCAGCGAGAAGGACCTGAAGCAGCCACTGCTGAAGGATGCTGAACTGTTTGATTAAGTCATAGCCATTAAATATTTGATATAGAGATGAATATTGCAATCGTAGGAACGGGATATGTCGGTCTGGTGTCGGGCACGTGTTTTGCCGACACAGGCGCAACGGTTACCTGCGTCGATGTAGATGCCGTCAAGATAGACCGTTTGCAGCACGGCGAGATTCCCATCTATGAGCCAGGACTCGACGAACTGGTGAAGAAGAACGTGGCTGCCGGCCGCTTGAAGTTTGCCACTGACCTGGCTTCGGTGCTCGACGATGTTGAGATTGTGTTCTCGGCTGTCGGTACGCCTCCCGACGAAGACGGGTCGGCCGATCTGAAATATGTGCTGCAGGTTGCGCGAACCATTGGCCAGCACCTGAACCACTACGTCGTGGTAGTCACCAAGTCGACTGTTCCCGTAGGTACTGCCGCCAAAGTCCGAAAGGCCATCGAGGAGGAACTGCAGAAGCGTGGCTGCGAGGACGTGACCTTCGACGTGGCCTCGAACCCGGAATTCCTCAAGGAGGGTAATGCTATCAAGGATTTCATGTCGCCCGACCGTGTGGTCGTAGGTACAGAGAGCGAGCGTGCCAAAAAGGTACTGACACGTCTGTACAAGCCCTTCCTCATCAATAACTTCCGCGTCATCTTCATGGACATTCCGTCGGCTGAGATGACCAAATATGCGGCCAACTCCATGCTGGCCACCCGCATCTCATTCATGAACGACATGGCAAATCTCTGCGAGCTGGTGGGGGCTGATATAAATATGGTTCGCGCGGGAATTGGCTCCGACACCCGTATCGGCCGAAAGTTCCTCTATGCCGGTTGCGGCTACGGCGGTTCGTGCTTCCCCAAGGACGTGAAGGCCCTCATCAAGACTGCCGACCAGAACGGCTATTCGATGGAGGTGCTGAAAGCTGTGGAGCGCGTGAACGAGCATCAGAAAGGCGTTCTCTACAGGAAGCTGGAGAAGGCCTTCGGGGGACAGTCGCTCAGCGGACTCACCATTGCCCTCTGGGGTCTGTCGTTCAAGCCCGAGACCGACGACATGCGCGAGTCGACGGCCCTTGTCATGATTGACAAGCTGTTGCAGGCTGGCTGTAACGTACGCGTCTACGACCCTGTGGCCATGGACGAGTGCCGCCGTCGTGTCGGCGACCGCGTCGTCTATTGCCGCGACAAGTACGATGCCGTGCTCGATGCCGACGCCCTGCTGCTGCTGACGGAGTGGAAGGAGTTCCGCCTGCCCACCTGGGGCGTCATCCACAAGGCGATGAAGCGTCCGCTGGTTATCGACGGCCGTAACATCTTCGATGCAGAGGAACTACAGGAGAATAATTTCGAATATTACTGTATAGGCCGCTCATGAGAAAACTGCTCATCACGTTCTGTACGCTGACGACGCTGGTACTGTTCGTCGCGTGCTCGTCGAAGTCCGATTCCCCGAAACAGCGCGAGGCCGAGGAGGAGAAGGAGAGCCTGGAGGCCAAGAAGCTGCTTCAGGGCATCTGGGTCGACGACGAGACGGGCGAAGTGTCCTTCCGTGCAGCCGGCGACACCATTTTCTATCCCGACACCATCAGCCAGCCTACGCTGTTCCGCATCGTGAAGGATTCGCTGGTGTTGGTGGACGTCGGGGCCAAATACCCCATCGTCAAGCAGTCGGCAAACTGGTTCTGCATCAAGAATCAGAACGGCGACGAGGTCAGACTTCAGAAGAGCAACGACCCCATTCACGCTTTTGCCTTCGTTCGTGACCAGCCCCGTGTGCAAACATATACCGAGGTGGTGAAGACCGACTCGGTGGTCCACTACAACGGAGCACGCTACCATTGGTATCTGGTCATCAATCCTACGAAGTACAAGGTTCACACCACGTCATACAACGAAGACGGCGTAGAGGTTGACAACGTCTACTACGACAACATCATGCACGTCAGCGTGTTCCAGGGAGCACAGAAAATGTTCTCAACCGACTTCAAGAAGCAGCTCTTCGCCTCGAAGATTCCACAGGAGTTCCTCGACCAGTCCGTGCTCAGCAACATGGAGTTTACAAAGGTCGACACGCAGGGCTTCCATTTCGTGGCAACCATTTGCATACCCGACGGGGCCGCCTGCTACAAGGCTGAGAACACGATTTCGTTTGACGGAAAGTTGACAACAACGCTTATAGAATACTAATCGGATGAAACAGACTTGCACTATTTTGTTGGCTTGTATCGCCATGATGACGACAGATGCCCGCGCAGAGCAGGAGAAACAGACTGCCAAGCTGGAAAGTGTGACCATCTTTACCAATGGCGCACAGGTGAAAAGAACCAAGACCGTGGCCTTGAAACCTGGCGAGCAGACGGTGACCTTCACGGGCTTCTCGCCCTATATGGACACCAAGAGCCTGCAGGTGAGGGCCAACGGACGGCTTACCGTGCTGGGCGTGAGCCACCGCCGCACCATCAGCGACAGTCTGGCACAGGCCCGCAAACTGACCCTGGCCGAACAGGCCGTTGCCAGCGTGGAGCACAGGATACAGCAGGTGCAAGACGAGCAGCAGGTGGTGGAAGCCCAGGCTGAGATGGTGAAGGCCAACTGCTCGGTTGCGGGACGTACCGTAGCCACACCATTGGCCAACATCAAAGAGCTGAACAACTACTATGCTCAGGAACTGCTCACGCTGAAAAAGCGCAGTCAGACGCTGGCCGACCAGCTGAAAGACCTGGAAAAGGAGAAAAACCGCACCAAGAAGACCCTCGACTCGCTACAACGCGTGAAACCCAAGGAGGTGTATGACGTCGACGTGAAGGTGAGTGCCGCGCAGGCTGCACAGGCTGCCTTCAGCATCAGCTACTATGTGACCAATGCCAGTTGGTATCCTTCCTACGACATCTATTCGACAGGCATCAACAAGCCGGTGGACATGTCGTACAAGGTGAACATCGTGCAGAACACGAAGGAGGACTGGCAGCAGGCCAACATTACTCTTTCGTCGGCCAATCCCAATCGTTCGAACACCGCTCCCACACTGGGCACATACTGGCTCGACTTCGAGAAACCCGTCGCGGTGAAACGCCTATATAGGAAAGCCTATGGCAGAGCTGCTGCCGCCGAGCCGATGGCGCTGGAAAGAACTGTTGAAGAGGCCCTGCAGGGGGCAGGAGTGGAGGACTTAGACGAGGAGCCCGAGAGCGAGCTGATAGAAGTGCGGCAACAGCAGTCGCTCTTCGGCTATGAGTTCACCATCGGTCAGCCGCTGTCGCTACCGTCGTCGACGAAAGCCATTGCCACCGAGATTGCGCGCTACCAGCTGCCGGCCACCTATATTTACAAGGCATATCCTAAGAAGGACAAGGAGGCGTTTCTCGTGGCCGAGGTTACCGAATGGCAGAAGCTGAACCTCCTGGAGGGCGACGCCAATGTTTTCTATGAGAATTCCTACGTGGGAAAGAGCCGGCTGAACACCTCGTCGGCCACCGACACCCTGCTGCTCTCACTTGGGCGCGACCCAAGCATCCGCGTTGAGCGCACGAAGGTGAACGAGAAGTCGACACGCCGCTTCTTGGGTTCTAATCAGGAACAGACCGTCACCTGGAACATCAAGGTGACAAATACTCGGCGCGAGGCCGTCAAGTTGAACGTCTACGACCAGACGCCAATAGCCCGCAACTCGGATATCAACGTGACGGTGGAGGAACTGAGTGGCGGACAGCGCAACAAGGATACGGGCATCGTCACTTGGACGCTGGACCTGGATAGCGGCGGAAAGCAGGAACTGCTGTTGCAGTACAAGGTGAAGTACCCCAAGAACGAACGGCTCTTAGTGGAGTAGCCAGTCGTCTAAGAGCATCCGGGCTATAGAGAGCTTTTCAGGTATGGTGGGCAGATTGTCGCGACGGAACCAGCCGCCCTTGGCAATCTCGCTGCGCTGCAGACAGATTTCGCCGCTGACGTAGTCGGCATGGAAGCCAACCATCAGTCCGCAAGGGTAAGGCCAGGGCTGCGAGGCGAAGTAACGGATGTTGTTAATAGTAACGCCTGTTTCCTCCATAGCCTCGCGTGCTACGGCTTCCTCGAGCGTCTCGCCAGTCTCAACGAAACCGGCAACGAGACCATAGAAGTCGGTACGGAAGTTCTTGGCACGCACTAACAGCACTTCGTCGCCGCGATGGATGAGTACAATGACGGCGGTGGCTAACTGAGGCCATACCTCCTTTCCACATTCGGTACACTTTTTCGAGATGTCGGTGTCCATGCGCATGGGTGCGCCGCAGACGCCGCAGAACTTTGTGTTCTGATCCCAGTAGAGCAGCTCCTGGCACTTGCCGGCCTTCAGGTAAAGGGGACGGGGGAGCTTGTAGTAACTCTGGCGAAGGGGAAAGGGCTGAAGAAGTGGGGGCTGCGGCACCGCCGCAGTACAGCCAACAGACGAATCGGCAAGGGAACCGACGGGGGAAACAACGGGCGGGGAATCGATGCGGTAGGCGATGACGGGGGTGCCGTCGTCCATCGGCGTGATGGCCATCAGGTGAGTCCAAGGCTTTACCACGGTGGGCGGCTCCTCCTGGAGCGGTATGGTGTAGCAGCCGTCTGCTAACGGCTGTAGCAGCAGGTCGTCCTTGCAGAATACGAAATAGTACTTTTTCATCTTCCAAACAATAATAGGCTGTCGCGCTTCAGGGCGGGCTTCACCCATTCCTCGGGCACGAAACGCCAGTTGTGGTTAGGTTGCGGGTCAACGACACCCATGCGCTCTATCTCCTGTGTCAGGTAGTGGCGCTGGTCAAGTTCCGTGTGGAAAAGCACACGCCCTTCAAGAGAGTCCTTGGGTATGCCGGCACCACGGGTGAGAAGTTCGCCGCCACCGTTGGCACGGTAGCTGTTCATCACCACCTTGTACCATCGCTTCTCGTCGAATGGTTGTCCGTCTGACATCTGCAGAATGCGCACTTTCTGACCGTCGGGCTTGGTGAGGTCGACTTCGTAGTCGATGCCGCAGGCAGAGTCGAAGTTGAAAGTGTAGTTCTGGAATCCGGTACGCTGCTGGTCATTCTTGGAGGCGTCGTTCAGGCGCAGGGCGTGGTCGTCTGCTGACTTCATCGTGTTCGTCCACATATCGTAACTGAACTCCAGGTGCTTGCGGATTTCCTCACCCGTCATGCGAAGCACGAAGAGCAGGTTCTCGAAACGGTAGAGCTTGAACATATCGCCCTGGGTAACGTCGCCGGCGTTGATAACGGCATTGAACGACAAGGGGGCGTTCAGCGAGATATCGGCCTTCGAAATCTGCAATTGCAGGTTGTGGATGAGGTCGGTAAAGGCCGCATTTCCAAAGAAGCTCTCGCGGGTATAGATGGAGTGCTCGAAGCGTCCGATGCGCCGGTCGACGTATTGCTTGATCTGGTCTATCTGTGGCTGGAAGTGACTGACCATCCGCTGGTCCACCTCCTCGTCGCGAACGCTGACGATATTTCCCTTGATGTCCTTCTTCGTCAGTCTACCGTCAACATAGGTCAGTTCAATCTCAGCTTCGGCCACGTTGCTGACATAACAGCTGGGGTCGATGCAGAGCACGCGATGGCCGTCCTTGCTTGGAATCCACTCATTGTGAACCTGATGGTCGTGGCCGAAGAAGATGATGTCGAAGCCAGGCACCTCGCGGGCTACTGACTCGGTGGCATCCTCCTCGTACTCGTCGGTCTTGATGCCGCCGCTGAGTCCTGAGTGGAACAGGCCAAAGATTAGGTCGGGACGCTCTGTCTCCTTGATGTATTTTATCCACTTCCTGGCACATGAGGTCATCTCCTCAAACTCCATACCTTTCCACACCGATTTATTCAGCCAGTTGGGAATGGCGGGTGTCAACATGCCTAAGACAACAATCTTCACGCCGTCCAGGTAGTGAACGGAGTAGGGCTTCAGGCCCGTGTAAACGCTTTGCGGATTGGCCTCGCCGTTCTTGTACTCCTCCTTGACGATGTTGGCTCCCAGCAACGGACAGCGCACCTCGCGAATCCATTTGTCGTACACCTTGTGGCCAGGTTCTATGTCGTGGTTGCCAACGGTCTCGGCATCGTACTTCATGTAATTGACGACCTGAGCCGCCAGGTTCTCATTCTCGGGCATGACATAGTTCGACCAGTAAACACAGGGCTGCCCCTGCAGTATGTCACCGTTGTCGATGAGCAGCAGGCGGTCGCCGTACTTCTGCCGCTCACGGGTGATATATGTATTGGCCCGCGAGAGCGTCCCCTTCAGCGGCTTCTTCTCCATGAAGTCATAGGGGAAGAAGTGGCCGTGAACATCGCTTGTCTCAATAACTTTCAGGCGGACGGTCTTCTGCGTCTGCGCTTGTGCTGTTAGTGTCAGGGTCATGATGGCAAGGGTGGTCAGACAGTGTCTCTTCATCTCGTTCGCTCTTTCGTTGATTGCAAAGTTACTAAATAAATTGGACACGACATTCTTGCTGCTGAACTTTTACGTAACTTTAACGCTTCATATCGACAGCCTTGGTGACGTTGCCCGCTACCCGCCGGGTAGCGGGCCTGTAACCGGCGGGTAGAGCGGCTTTACCCGCCGGGTAGACGGCGGTTTGCTACTACCGCAGTTTCGGGAGATTTTTCTTTACCGTAATGTGTGTTTGGTACACTTTTTGCTATAAGTTTTAAAGATTAAAATATAATAGGAGGAAAGTATTATGGCATTCATTGACTACTACAAAATTTTAGGTGTCGACAAGTCGATACCGCAGAAGGACGTGAAGAAGGCTTACCTGAAACGGGCCAAGCAGTTCCACCCCGACCTGCATCCAGACGACCCGAAGGCAAAGGCCAAGTTCCAGGCGTTGAACGAGGCGTACGACGTCATCAGCGACCCGGAGAAGCGCAAGAAGTACGACCAGTATGGCGAGCAATGGAAACAGGCCGACCAGATGGGCGGCGGCTTTGGCGGCTTCGGTGGCCAGGGTGGCGGCTCGCCGTTCGATGGTTTCGACTTCTCAAGTTTCACCAAAGGAGGCGGTGGCGGCGGTTTCTCGTCGTTCTTCGAGAGCCTGTTTGGCGGTGCTGGTCGCGGCACGTCAGGCTTTGGCGGCTTTAGCCGTCAGCAAGGGCCGCAGGAGTCGCAGGCTACTGTCAACATCGATATGTACACTGCCCTGCTCGGTGGCGAGGTCATGATACAGGTGGGCACGTCGAAACTTAAGATGAAAATCAAGCCCGGCACGCAGCCTGGCACCAAAGTCCGTCTGCGCGGCAAGGGACAGGGTGGGGGAGACCTCATCATCACCTATCAGGTAACGCTGCCCACGGCACTTAGTGCCCGCCAGCGTCAGTTATTAGAAGAGATGCGGAGAGCGTGATTCGGAACGGTACAGATAGTTTCTCTGTTGCATTTGTTTGGTAGTTCGCACTTTTTTTCGTAACTTTGCCGACGATTATGTCAAAACCGTTAGCTGAGAGAATGAGACCCCGCACGCTCGACGACTACATCGGGCAGCGCCATTTGGTGGGGGAGGGGGCTGTCCTGCGTCGAATGATTGACGCGGGACGTGTTTCCTCTTTTATTCTATGGGGACCTCCAGGTGTGGGTAAGACGACACTGGCCCAGATTATTGCCAACCGTCTGGAGACGCCGTTCTATACTTTGTCGGCCGTTACCAGCGGAGTGAAGGATGTGCGCGACGTGATAGAGAAGGCGCAGAAGGGTAGGTTCTTCAACGAGGCTTCACCTATTCTGTTCATCGACGAGATCCACCGTTTCTCGAAGTCGCAGCAGGACTCGCTGTTAGGAGCTGTGGAGCGGGGCATCGTGACGCTCATAGGTGCCACGACTGAGAACCCGTCGTTTGAAGTGATTCGTCCGTTGCTGTCGCGCTGTCAACTCTACGTGCTGAAGTCGTTGGAGAAAGAGGACTTACTGCAACTACTTGAGCGTGCCATTACGACCGACATCATTCTGAAAGAACGGCATATTGAGTTGAAGGAGACCGACGCTATACTTCGTTTCAGCGGTGGCGACGCCCGAAAGTTGCTGAACATACTGGAACTGGTGGTGGAGGCCGAGTCGGGCGATGTGACGATAACCGACGAACTGGTGGTGGCACGCCTGCAGCAGAACCCGCTGGCCTACGACAAGGACGGCGAGATGCACTACGACATTATCTCGGCGTTCATCAAGTCAATACGTGGAAGCGACCCTGATGCGGCCCTCTACTGGCTGGCGCGTATGATAGAAGGTGGGGAAGACCCTAAATTCATTGCCCGCCGACTGGTCATCTCGGCTGCTGAGGATATCGGGCTTGCTAATCCCAATGCGCTGCTGCTGGCAAACACGGCCATCGACGTTATACAGAAGATAGGATGGCCGGAAGGACGCATACCCCTGGCTGAGGCTACGGTCTACTTAGCTACGTCGCCGAAGAGCAACTCGGCCTATCTTGGCATCGATACTGCTCTCGACTTGGTACGCCGGACAGGTAACCAGCCCGTACCGCTGCCAATACGTAATGCTCCGACAAAGCTGATGAAGGATTTGGGCTATCACGACGGCTATAAGTATCCTCATGACTTCCCGGGGAATTTTACACCCCAACAATACATGCCCGACGCACTTGTCGGTGAACGTCTGTGGCATGCACAGCACTCGCCTGCTGAGCAGAAACTCTATGAACGCATGGTCAGCTTTTGGGGAGAAAGGTTTAAGGATTGAGAGGTTGGGGATAATCCCTGCTAGCTCATTTACGTAGTTTCTTCAGACGCCGCAAGGCATCGCCGGCGTCGGGATACAGTTCGAGCGCTTTCTCGTAATTGCGGATGGCGGCGTCGGTCATGTGCTCACGCTCACACTCGCGTCCCATGAGGGTGTATTCTGCTGCAAGGCGTTTCAGCAGTTCTTGCTTCTCGGCAAGTGTCGCCTGCAACTCGGCAATCTCGGACTTCTGGCGATTGATAATGCCCAACTTACGGCGTATAAAACGCTGGGCAGCGGGCTTCTCTATGTCGTAGCGACTGTGGATGGCCTTGAAGAATGCTTCGAGGAAACGGTCAAAGTGCCCTTGGTCGAAGGCAACGGCTGCTTCATGATATTCACGGTCGGCTTTGCCCTCTTGCATGGCCTGACTGATAAGCTGCGGGTTGTTGTAGCGTCGTGAGAATTGTACAACCTCGTTGCGCACGAAGATGTCGGAAGGCCGTAGAGGCTCTCTCAGCTTGATACCCTCTAACGAGCGGCAGCGGCTGAGAGCCACGTATGTCTGACCACCGGCAAAGACACCTCCTGTAAAGTCAATGGTCACCTGTGAGAACGTGAGTCCCTGGCTCTTATGAACGGTGATGGCCCATGCCAGCCGGAGGGGGAACTGAGTATAGGTGCCTAATTGCTGCTCTTCTATCTTCTGCTCCTTTTCATTAAATGTGTACCGCATGTTCTCCCACACTTCGCGTTCAACATCGAATTCTTGTCCTTCGTCGGTGCTGACGGTGACGATACCGTCTTCTTCGCCGATGGCAATGATAGTGCCCAGCGTACCATTGACCCATCGCTTCTCCTTGTCGTTCTTGATAAAAATGACTTGGGCGCCGGGTTTCAATTGCAACTCCATTGGCGTGGGGAGTGATGATTCGGGAAAATCACCCTTTATGATGCCATAGAAGACTGTCGGCTGGCCGTCGAGAGCAGCCAACCGTTGCTCGTTAGTGTAGTCAACGACATCGCGGCGAGCGGCGAGGATAATATTCAATGACGTACTCTCGGTAACTGACTTGTCAACACGCGCATTGAGAAGGCTTAGGTCGCCATCAGTAGCCGTGTTGGTGCGTATGCGGTCGAGAATGCCGATGAAGTGACCGTCAGTCTGGCGGTACACCTTGCGCAATTCTATCGAGACGATGGGCATCTGCTGCCAAACCCTGGCGTTGAAAAAATAGGCAGAAGGATAGAACGGTTGCAGCAACTGGCGGTCTTCCTCTTTGACAACCGGCTCCAACTGGAAAATGTCACCTACAAGCAGTAGCTGCTTGCCGCCGAAGGGTTCGTAGCTGCGCGTGTACACGCGCAGTACCTTATCTATAAAGTCGATGATGTCGGCACGTACCATCGATATCTCGTCGATGATAATCAATTCCACCTCGCGCAACAGCTTCCGCTGTGCCGAGGTGTATTTCAGCGTCTCCTTGATGTTGCGGCGGTTGTATCGCGAATCGTTGGGCAGCAAAGGATGGAAAGGCAGACGGAAAAAACTGTGCAGTGTCGAGCCGCCGGCATTGATGGCAGCAATGCCGGTCGGTGCCAGAATGACATTCTTCTTCTTGGAATTTTCAGCTACATAGCGCAGAAATGTGGACTTTCCCGTTCCTGCCTTTCCCGTAAGAAAGAGCGAGCGTCGGGTGTAGTTCACAATCTGCAGCGCGTCCTGCCACTCCTTATTGTCTAAATCCAGCTCCACTATTCACTAAAAATACACGTCTTCATATTGAGGCTGGGCATTCTTTTTCTGCTCAGTTGCCTCGGCGGGCGTCCCCTCTTTGGGTTTCGAGACTTCCGGCTCGGTTTCGTTCGTCTCCTGTGGTTTTACCATGGGGTTCCCATCTTCGTCAAGTTCAACTTCCTGTTCTATTTCCTCATAGCCTTCATAACCGAGACTGTCGAGGTCGGTGCTGTCGTTGAAATTATAGGAGTAAGTGTACTGGCAGTTCTCGTACATGTCCGGCGTGATGTCTGGTTCTTTGGCCTTGTCAAACTTACCGTGATAATGCTTGAAGGCAGGGTCGCCTAAAACGGATTCAAAGAAGTAGCCACAGATGGGAAGGGCTGTGCGCGAACCTTGTCCGAGCTGTCCTGTGCGGAAATGTATGCAGCGGTATTCGCCGCCTACCCATGCGCCGCAGACAAGTTTCGGCGATACGCCGACGAACCACGCATCGGAATGATTATTGGATGTTCCCGTCTTGCCGCCGAACTCTGTGTCGTTGTATTTCCCTACATAGCCCCAGAGACTCATAGACGTACCGCCGCGTTCACGTAAGCCGCCCTGTAACAGCTGTTGGACGAGGAAGGCGCTGCGGTAAGGGATGGCCTGCCGCTGCTCTGTGGGAGCAACGTAAATCTCGTTGCCGTCGCGGTCAAGGATGCGAGTGACGAGAACGGCCTCGTGCATCTTACCGTCGTTGATGACTGTAGAATAGCCGTTGACCAACTCCAACAGATTGACGTCGCTGGATCCCAATGCGAGTGCAGGTGTAGGGTCGAGTTCGCTCTTGATGCCCATGGCGTGGGCTGTGTTGGCGATATTCTTGATGCCCACTTCCTGACCTAACTTGACGGCCACAGAGTTGATGCTCTGGGCGAAGGCTGCACGAAGTGGCATGTTGGCACCAGTAAAGTAGCCGTTGGCATTGTGGGGGGCCCAGGTCACCTCTTTCTTCTTGGCGGGGTCCCATACCTTCATCGCAAAATAGGAATCCTGACGGCGGTCGCAGGGGGTCAGTCCTTGGTTCATAGCCTCGGTATAGACAAAGAGCTTGAACGTGGAACCGGGCTGGCGCATGGCCGTTACCTTATCGTATTTCCACGAGTTAAAGTCTATGTCGCCCACCCACGCCTTTACATGGCCGGTGTTAGGCTCGATGGCTACGAAGCCGCAATGCATGAAGCGCACCATATAGCGTATGCTGTCGAGGGTTGACATCTCGCGCTCGATGGTTCCGTTCTCGTAGTCGAAGAGCTTCACCGAGTGAGGCTTGTTCAGGTAATAGGTGATGCTGTCAGGCTGGTTTGGAAACTTCTTAGCCAGCACTTTATAGTAGGGCTGTCGTTTGGCTATGTCCTCGACAAAACCTGCTATCTCCTGATGACGCTCGTCCTGCCAGGGATTGGTCTTTCCCCAATGCTGGTTGAAGTTCTTCTGAACCTGCTTCATCTGCTTAATGGCAGCAGTCTCGGCGTAGCGCTGCATACGGGTATCGAGGGTAGTGTAGATTTTCAGACCATCGGTGTAGAGGTCGTATCCATTGTCACGGCACCACTCCCTTAGTTCGTTGGCCACGGCCTCGCGGAAGTAGTTGGCCTTGCCGTCGTAGGCGTTCTCAACACTAAAATCAAGCTCTATCTCGGTGGTCTTCAGGGAGTCGAAGGCGGCTTGTGTCAGGTGGTTGTGCTTCACCATGTTGTCGAGCACGACATTGCGGCGCTTGACGGCATTGTCGGGATGGATGCGGGGATTATAGAAGGTGGTGGCCTTGAGCATACCCACGAGCACGGCCGATTGTTCAGCGGTCAGCTCTTTGGGGGTGATGCCAAAGTAGGTCTTGGCAGCCGTTTTGATGCCAAAGGCGTTGGAGCCGAAGTCGACGGTGTTGGCATATTGTGTCAGTATTTCCTCCTTAGTGAAGAAGTACTCTAACTTGTAGGCCGTTATCCACTCCTTATTCTTCATGATGAGAATCTTCAAGCCGGGAATTCTGCCAAGCAGTCCCGTGGAATACTCCGTGCGCACGCGGAACAGGTTCTTGGCCAACTGCTGCGTGATGGTCGATGCTCCGCGGGCATCGTTATGCAGCAGGTAGTCCTTCAAGGCGGCACCAAAGGCTGTAAAGTCAATACCATGATGCGAGTAGAACCGCTCGTCCTCGGTATCGATAAGCGCCTGCCAAAATACGGGATTAACATCTTCGTAGTTGACGGGAGTGCGATTCTCGCTGAAGAACTTTCCTATCTGCTGTCCGTCGGCGCTGTAGATTTCTGATGCCTGTGCTGGCCGTTTGTCCTTGATGGTCTGCATGGACGGCGACTTGCCGAAGAGCCACAGAAAGTTGAAATTGACGGCCAACAGGTAGAGTACAAATATGACAATGGCTGAGGCGACGGTTGATACTATTTTGATATACCAGGGCCGCCCCTTGAAGATGCTGATATACCAGTTGACGATTCCCTTCAAGCCTCGCCATGGGCTGGTCAGGATTCTCTTTCCTTCTTTACTCATATTAGAATATGTAGTTCATTATTGATTCTTGGTTGTCGGGATGAAACCACCTCATCTGTTCGTCGCGCTTAAACCATGTCAGTTGCTTGCGGGCATAACGGCGGGTGTTTCCCTTGATGCGCTCAACGGCTTCTTCCAAGTCCCAAATGCCATCAAAATAGTTGAACAGTTCTTTGTAACCTACAGTATTTAAGGCATTCTCATTTCTATATGGCAACATGGACTTGGCCTCTTCAATCAGCCCTTCTTTCATCATCTGCTCTACGCGAAGGTTGATACGATGATAGAGTTCCTCGCGCTCACGATTGAGTCCTATCTTGACAATGCGGAATGGATGCTGCCGCTTGACGGCCTTGCGAAACGAGGTGTAGGTTTTGCCAGTCATGTGGCAAATCTCGAGGGCGTGAACAACGCGACGCGGATTCTGACGGTCAACCACTTCGTAATGCTCAGGGTCCAGTTGCTTCAGCTCTGCAACCAACGCCTCCAGTCCCTCTTCAGCCAAGCGGCGTTTCAAGGTGGCGCGTGTCACATCATCGACGGTAGGGATATCGTCAATGCCATTGCATACGGCATCGACATACATCATGGAACCGCCTGAAAGCAAAGCGTAGTCGCTGTTCTTAAACAGTTCCTTTAAAAGGCCTGTTACTTCCTGTTCGTACATTGAGGCACTATAGTAGTCACCGATGCTGAGCGTTCCCACAAAATAATGCTTAACCCTCTGCTGCTGTTCGGCAGTAGGAGAGGCTGTGCCAATTTTCAACTCGCGGAACAACTGACGTGAGTCGGCATTGATAATAGGAATGCCGAGCCTCTGGGCTATCTGTATGCAGAGGTCGGTTTTGCCGACGGCTGTAGGCCCCGTAATTACTATCAGTTGCTTAGTACTCAAATCCTTACTCCACCACTTCGTTTAGCGAATGACGCCGCGCTTGGAGTTCTCGATGAACGAGCAGATGTATTCTACCTCCTTATTGTCTGGATACTTGGCACGAGCCTCGGCAATACCGTCCTTTAATACGCCTTGGGCATATATAATACGGTACGCATCATGGATGGCTTCTATCGTTGCATTGTCGAAACCACGACGGCGCAATCCTATCAGGTTGACGCCAGCATAGCGAACTGGCTCCTTGCCGGCAATGACGTAGGGTGGAATGTCCTGACTGGTGCGTGAACCACCCTGGAACATAATGTAACTGCCTACACGACAGAACTGGTGGAACAGGCAGGTGGCTGAGATAATAGCATAATCCTCGACAATCACTTCGCCAGCAAACTTCGTGGAGTTGCCGATGATGCAACCGTTGCCTATGACGCAGTCATGAGCCACGTGCATATTCTCCATCAGCAGATTGCCGTTACCCACAACAGTCTTACCCTTAGAGGCTGTACCGCGGCTGATGGTGACGTTCTCGCGGATGGAGTTGTTGTCGCCTATCTCGCAGGTGGTATCCTCGCCCTGGAACTTCAAATCTTGGGGCTTAGTGGCAATGCTTGCGCCGGGAAAGAACTCATTGTTGTTGCCAATGCGGGCCCCATAATGGATGGTGACGTTGTTCAGAAACTTATTGTTATCGCCGATGACAACGTTCTTGTCAATCACGCAAAACGGTCCTATTATATTGTTATCGCCCAGCTTTGCCTCTGGGTCGACAATTGCCATTGGATGTATCTGGTTGATCATTTGTTCTTGACTATTTGTGCGGTGAAACTGGCTTCGGTCACAATATGGTCACCTACAAAGACGTAACCTTTCATCGATGATACACCGTGACGGACGGGAGCTAATAAGTCGACCTTGAACACAAGTGTATCGCCTGGAACCACCTTCTGGCGGAACTTTACATTGTCAATCTTCATAAAGTAGGTTGACCAGCGCTCTGGCTCTTCAAGTGTGTTGAGTACCAACAGACCACCACACTGGGCCATAGCTTCTACCTGGAGTACGCCTGGCATGACTGGCTCCTGAGGAAAGTGTCCCTGGAAAAATGGCTCATTGGATGTGACGTTCTTCACGCCGACGATGCTCATGGCTCCGAGGGCCACCACCTTGTCGACTAGCTGCATCGGATAGCGGTGGGGTAGGAGTTCGCGGATGCGGTTCACGTCCATGATTGGCTCCTCGTTCGGATCGTAGATGGGAGCCTGTACTTCGTGCAGACGGATTTCCTTGCGAATCAGTCGGGCAAACTTGTTGTTGACAGTATGTCCGGGACGGGTGGCTATGATGCGGCCCTTGATGGGACGACCTATAAGAGCCATGTCGCCGATGACGTCGAGCAGCTTATGGCGCGTACACTCGTTCTCCCATTGTAACGGCTTGTGCTGAATGTACCCCAAGTCCGTGGCGTCGCGGTGTTCAACGTGGAGCATGTCAGCCAGCTTGTCAAGACGTTCCTGGGTGGTCTGGCGCTCATAAATGACGATGGCGTTGTCCAGGTCTCCGCCCTTGATAAGGTTAGCCTGGAGCAACGGCTCAATATCGCGTACAAATACGAAAGTGCGTGCGCTGGCTATCTCTGTGGCATAATCTTGCGGATTGTCGAGCGTGGCAAACTGTGAGTTGATGAACTTCGACTCGAACGAGCACATGGCCGTTATCGAGAAGTCCTCATCGGGCAGGATGGTGATGCATGAGCCTGTCTGCTCGTCCTTCACCTCAATCTTCTTGCGGATAACATACCAGTCTTTGGGCGCATTCTGCTCCTCGACGCCAATCTCGCTAATCTTTTCCACGTACTTGATGGCCGAACCATCGAGGATGGGGAACTCCGGACCGTTAACCTGAATCAGACAGTTGTCAATGCCTGATGCGTAAAGGGCTGACAAAGCATGTTCAACTGTTGATACGCGAAAGTCTTCGCCTTTACCCAACACAGTACCACGCTGTGTGTCGACTACATTTTCAGCAATGGCATCGATGGTAGGCATACCTTCCATGTCAATGCGCTGTATTTTGTAACCACTGTTTTCCGGAGCGGGATTGAAGGTCACTGTCAGGCTCAGTCCGGTATGCAGACCTTTGCCACACAGAGAGAAACTTCCCTTTAATGTTTTTTGTTTCATTTTTATTGCGTGCTTTTGATTTATTTTCTCTTAAGTTCTTCTACTTCCTTACGCAGTGCGCTTAACTCACGATACATGTCGGGGAGGCGTTTCATTACGGCCTGAGCCTTGAAAAATACCTTCGGGTCGATGGCCGGTGCGCCGATGAGTTGCTGACCGTTACCCTTGGTATTGCCGATGACACCACTTTGCGCACCTACGATGGTATGGTCAGCAACGGTGATATGACCAGAGAACCCCGCCTGGCCTCCCACCATGCACCAAGCGCCAATTTTCGTAGAGCCGGCCATGCCAACCTGTGCAGACATGACTGTGTTTTCGCCTATCTCACAGTTGTGCGCCACCTGTATCAGGTTGTCCAATTTGACGCCGCGGCGGATAATTGTCTGCCCCATTGTGGAACGGTCAATGCAGGTATTGGCACCTATCTCAACATCGTCTTCAATGACGACAATGCCTATCTGTGGAATCTTCTCGTAGCCCTCGGCGTTAGGGGCAAAACCAAAACCATCAGCTCCGATAACAGCACCGGCGTGGATGGTCACGCGCTGTCCGATGCGGCAGCCATCGTAGATTGTCACGTTGGGATAAATGCGTGTGCCGTCACCAATCACCACACCTTCGCCAATATAGCAGAACGGCCCGACATAGACGTCCTTGCCGATTTTTGCCGAGGATGAAACAAACGCCAGTGTGTCGACCCCCGTTTTCTTAGGTTTCATCGACTCATATAACTGCAAAAGCCGTGCCACACTCTCATAGGCGTTCTTAACGCGTATGAGGGTGGGGGAGACGGGCTTTTCCAATTCTATGTCTTCGTTAATCAGCACGACAGACGACTTCGTGTCGTACAGGTAATGAGTGTACTTGGGGTTCGAGAGGAATGAGATGGCTCCCTCACGGCCTTCTTCAATCTTGGTGAAGGTGTTGACTATGGCATTTTCGTTGCCTTCTATACGTCCTTCAATTAGCTCTGCAATCTGTTTTGCTGTAAATTCCATATAGGTTGTTTCTGAATTTGTTTGCAAAGGTAGCAAAAATTATCCGAAACGCTGATAACAGAGGTAATATTTTCTTATTTTTTTAGAAAGTAACTGCACATTTAGCAATTCGGAAGCTTCGGAAATATCCTTCGTAGAACCATCTTTGTAAAGAATAGTGATACTGTCGTCCTCCGTGTTGTACATGTCTTTTTGTATTGTATTGATGCTCATCATATACTGTCGAGCATCGTCGGCACTGATTCCCATTTTTTGAGCTATCCCTTGGGCAAGTTCTCCGATGTAGGCTTCATTGGCGGGAGTCTCGCTGACCTCCACCTTGAATAGATGCCTGTTCAGAATGTCGGCAGCCAGGGTCGCCAGTATCTTGTCGTCATTGTATTTCCATGCTTTAAGCGCACTCCAGATGTCGCTGTCATCAAGGTCACTGTACATATCCAATGTCTCCTCATGACTGGCGAACCACGCCTTGTCGACCTCGTTCTGCAGAAAATACTTCAATGATGGCGAGGCAAACAGATTCTTCCCCTCGCGGGTCAACGTCTTCGCTCTCATCAGCGTATTGACCAGGACTTTTTCACAAGCCACAGCCGTCTTATGTAGGTAAACCTGCCAATACATCAGTCTGCGAGTTGTTAAGAAATTTTCAAGAGAATAGATACCTTTCGACTCAACAGCCAGAGAATCGTTAACCACGTTTAACATCTTGATTATGCGCGCTGACCCAATGTTGCCCTCGGTCACACCCGTGAAAAACGAATCTCGCCGCAGATAGTCCAGACGATCCATATCCAGCTGGCTCGATATCAGCTGATGCAGAAATTGCTTTGGATATTCGCTCTTGAAAATACTGATGGCCAGGTTCAGTTGTCCGCCTGTCTGCCGGTTGATGCGCTCCATCATTAGTAGCGAGATGTCTTCGTGAGATATACCGCTGATAAGCGTGTGCTCCAATACATGCGAAAAAGGTCCGTGGCCGATGTCGTGCATAAGTATAGCCGCCTGTACCGCCTCTGCCTCTGAATCGAAAATGAAATTACCCTTCTGTTGTAACGACAAAATGGCTTCACTCGTTAAGTGGAAGGCACCCAATGAGTGCTGAAACCGCGTGTGACGGGCACCGGGATAGACCACAGAGGCCAGTCCCAATTGGTTGATGCGGTTCAAACGTTGCATAAGCGGATGCTGTACGACATCGTACAGCAATCCGCGTGGAATCTTGATGAACCCGAATACTGGGTCGTTGATGATTTTATGGTCGTTCATTGCGGCCTATTGGTGCTGCGGACGAAGTAGGTCGTTGACGGTCTTCACAGGGTTGAATGTGCCAAGTGGCACTTCAACAAAGACTGTATTCCAGTCACTCATGGCACCATTCCAAAGACCAGGCAGTTCAAGCGCCTTAAGTTCCTTGCCGTTCTTAGACTTGGAGCTGATGAAGCCCGTTGTGCGGTCTACGAACCGAGGAAGGTCAAAAGGCTTCCCCTGATAGTCCTTCACCGCACAGACAAGGTCAACGGGATTGAAATGGGTTCCATGCGTGAACATTTCCATATACTCTTTGTTATTCTTGTCTATCTGGGACGACTCGAGAATCTGTAGTGAGATTGTTCCGTCCTGGTTATAGGTGAGGAATGGACCGCCTCCTGGTTCTCCTACATTCTTGACGACACCACAGACGCGCATCGGGCGATTGAGCTTTCTGCGGAGATAGTCTGCCAGCTCTTGGTCGTTGAGTGTGGATATGTCGGAACGACGACAGAAGGCATGTTCGACAAAGTGTTGTATCTCGCGCAGCTTCTCATGTTCTGGCGTTCCTTTATCCAAAAGTTCCAAGTATTTGAAACTCAGCTTCTGAAGATTAACCAATACGCCAGCAATAATCTGCTTATAGTCAACGGTCTCTTGCTTCAGTCTGTCAGGCACGACGTTGTCTATGTTCTTGATGAAAATGATATCGGCATCAATTTCATTGAGGTTCTCGATGAGTGCGCCGTGGCCACCAGGACGGAACAGTAGCGAACCGTCTTCGTTACGGAATGGTGTATTGTCAGGATTGGCAGCAATAGTGTCGGTAGAAGGTTTCTGCTCAGAGAAACTAATGTCGTATTTTACGCCGTACTTCTTGGCATAGTCGTCTGACTTTGCGACTACCTTCTTTTTGAACATGTCCATGTGTTCGTGGGAAACGGTGAAGTGTACCCGGGCTTCCCCATTGGATGCAGCGTAGAGTGCACCTTCGACGAGATGTTCCTCCAAGGGCGTTCGTGCACCCTCCGGATACTTGTGGAAAAGTAGCATGCCCTTAGGTAGTTGTCCGTAATTCAGTCCCTTTTCGAACAGCATATTGGCAACTACCTTCTTGTACTGTCCTTCCTGAATGAGGTACTTGATGCTTTTCCCCTCGTTCTTGCGACAGACGGCATCGAGGGCTTCATAGAATGCGAATTTCCCGATATTGTCGAAATACAGTTTCTCGAATGGGGTGGTGGGCACGTCGTAATCAGCATCAAGGAAAGCAAACATATCCTTGAACATACGGCTGGCAGCACCACTGGCAGGCACGAACTTTACGATCTTGTGTCCTTGCTGCTTATATTTGTCCCAGGCTTCTATGTAGGCCTTCTTATCGTGTTCACCTGTAGCTACAATGCCATCGTCAATACTGGCTGCAGCCTTTAACCTCAAAAAGGGGAAACCGGTCTTAAACTCATCCAACTGTTCGTTGATTTTTTCTTCGCTAATACCTTTGGCGGCAATTTGTTTCAGGTCTTGTTCTGTTAGCATAATAATTTGTGTTTTGGTTTGTTTTTTAATTCCAACGGCAAATTTACATATTTTTTCTTGAATTGCAATGAAAAAACGAAAACTTTTTGCTATCTTTGCACTAAAAAAAGTGAACTGATGACAGAAAGGATTGTTTTTACGCTAAATGAGCGCAATGAAATGATGCAGCTATACCAGTGGCTGAAGGAGCAGATAGGAAGTTCACTGGAGGAGGGTGACGAGCCCAAAATGCGTCATCATATAGGCAAGTTGATGATAGGGGAGGGTCTTCAACGCGACGTCTTCGACCTAAATCCGATGCTTTTGGGATTTCAGACAGCACGTTTGATGGTTGAAGAAACTGGTTTGAAGCGTGACTCCGTGCTGGCCATCCTGTTGCGTTACAGCGTTGACTGTGGCCAGTTGTCGCTTTATGACGTGGAACGGGACTTTGGCGAATCCGTGTGCCGTATTCTTCATGGGTTGCACCGTATTCAAGATTTGTACAAGAAAAAACCTGTCATCGAAAGCGAGAATTTCCGCAATCTGTTGCTCTCTTTTGCTGAGGATATGCGAGTCATCCTCATTATGATAGCCGACCGTGTGAACTTGATGCGCCAGATACGCGATACTACCAACGAAGAAGCTCGTAGGGAGGTTAGTCTGGAGGCTTCATATTTGTATGCTCCACTGGCTCATAAGCTCGGTCTTTACAAGTTGAAGAGCGAGTTAGAAGACCAATCGCTCAAATATCTGGAACATGATGCCTATTACTTGATAAAAGACAAACTGAGTGAGACAAAGAAAAGCCGCGATGCTTATATTGAACGTTTTATTGCGCCTATTGAACAAAAGTTACGAGCTTCCGGCTTGTCTTTTCATATCAAAGGTCGTACAAAGTCAATTCACAGTATATGGCAGAAAATGAAAAAGCAAAAGTGCGGCTTTGAGGGCGTTTACGACCTTTTCGCAATTCGCATCATCATTGATTGTCCAATAGAGAAAGAGAAAATACAATGCTGGCAGGTTTATTCTATCGTCACCGACATGTACCAGCCTAATCCAAAGCGTCTGCGCGACTGGCTCTCAGTACCCAAGTCCAACGGTTATGAGAGCCTTCATATTACGGTTTTGGGACCTGAGCAGAGATGGGTGGAGATTCAGATTAGAACCGAACGCATGGACGAGGTAGCTGAACGTGGCGTGGCTGCTCATTGGCGTTACAAGGGCATTAAGGGTGAGAGCGGACTCGACGAATGGCTGACAAGCATCCGACAGATGCTGGAGACGAGCGATGGACGTGAGGCTATGGACCAGTTCAAGATGGATCTCTACGAGGATGAGGTCTTCGTGTTCACGCCTCGAGGCGATTTGTTGAAGTTCCCCAGCGGTGCCACCGTGCTTGACATGGCTTACCATATCCACTCGAAGATTGGTTCTACATGCGTAGGTGCGCGCGTTAATAATAAGGTGGTAACGTTCAGATATGTACTGCATTCAGGCGACCAGGTTGAAATCCTGACAGCCTCAAACCAGAAGCCCAAACAAGAGTGGCTCAACGTGGTGAAGACTTCGCGAGCAAAGGCCAAGATACGCCTCGCATTGAAAGAGACTCTGGTGAAGGAGGGATTGTTCGCCAAGGAGATGATTGAGCGTAAGTTCAAGAATCGCAAGATTGAGTTCGAGGAGTCGGTTATGCAGCAGCTTGTCAAGAAGCTGCACTTCAAGGAAGTAAGCGATTTCTATCGTCAAGTGGCAGATGGTACACTTGATATAAATACATTGATAGATAAATACTTAGAGATACAGCAAGGTGAAAAGGCTGCTACAGGCGACAATCAGGCACGCAGCGCTGAGGATTTTGTCTTTGACGAGCAACAGCTGTCACAAGTGTCACAGAGCGATGACGTATTGATAATCGACCGAAACCTGAAAGGCATTGATTATCAGTTAGCCCGTTGCTGTAATCCCATATATGGCGATGATGTCTTTGGCTTTGTCACCGTCAGCGGTGGCATCAAGATTCATCGTACCGACTGTCCGAATGCACCTGAACTGCGTCGTCGTTTCGGCTATCGCATTGTTCGTGCAAAATGGTCAGGAAAAGGATCCTCTCAATACAGCATCACGCTACGTGTTATCGGTGTCGATGACATTGGTATCGTGAACAACTTGACGAGCATCATTTCTAAAGAGGAGAAACTGGTTCTGCGCAGTATCAATATCGATTCACACGACGGACTGTTTCGCGGTAATCTTGTCATCATGATTGATAACAATACTAAACTTGAATCGCTCATCAAAAAACTAAGGAATGTAAAGGGTGTCAAACAAGTCGAAAGAATATAAAAACCAAAAAACCGCACAATCGGCATTATGATAAATAAAAAATGTAACATTATGTATAGTAATCCAAAACAGTGCCTCTACTGCACCAACAACCAGACGCTTAGCGATCTGATGATTGAGATTTGCGAGCTCAACGTGTCTCGTGTGTTTCTTTTCAAGGAGCAGACCTATCGTGGCCGTTGCCTCGTGGCATACAAAGACCACGTCAACGACTTGAACGAGTTGTCAGATGACGACCGTAATGCTTTTATGGCCGACGTTACTCGTGTGACCCGCGCCATGCAACGCGCTTTCAACCCAGAGAAAATCAACTACGGAGCATACAGCGACAAACTGTCGCACCTTCATTTCCACCTGGCTCCTAAGTATGTTGACGGCCCTGACTATGGCGGTACCTTCCAGATGAACCCAGGCAAGGTATACCTCACAGACTCAGAGTATCAAGAAATGATTGAGAGCATTAAGAAAGAATTATAATGAGGAACATACTGGCAACGGCTGTAGTGTTAGGCACGATAATGCTATGCGTAGGCTGTGGGAATGACGGGAAAGGAGGACCGATAGAATTCGAGACCGTCAGTGCTGAGAAGACTGTCAGCATAACGTCGGAACAGGGTGCGCCGCAATGCAAGGTGCAGATAGAGATAGCTTCGGCCGTGGAGAGTCAGGGAGAGCGAGCAGAAGCGGTGAATGAGGCTGTTGCCATGAGACTGCTCGACGTGGAAAGCGCAAGCCTGCGGACGGCTGCCGACTCATTTGCCAACGCCTATACAAAGAGCTACCAGCGTAACTTCGCCCCACTCTATCGTGAGGACAGCGGCGACCCCAGGAAGCGTAAATGGTATGAATACCACTACAACGTGACAAGTGAGGTCAGTAACGGTCGGTGCGGAGTGACGGTGTATAGGGCAACCGTTGACTATTATGAGGGTGGCGCACACGGTGTGAACCAGCGCATCGTGATGAATTTCGACAACGAGACGGGACGGCTGCTGAGGCTGGCCGACGTCTTCGCAGCCGGCTATGAACAGCCTCTGAGTTTGCTGCTGACGGCGAAGCTGCTGGAGAAGACCGATACGAAGAATGTGGATGAACTGCGACAGAAGGGAATTCTCTACTCGATGGATATGTTTCCCACGGAGAACTTCGTACTTGACAAGGACGGCATAACCTTTATTTATAACGCATACGAGATTGCACCATACGAGCAAGGCATCATTGAACTGAATATTGACTATGGAGAATGTAAGGAAATACTTCAAGAATCTGACTGACGAGCAACTGCGTCAGCTGGAACAACTTGACGGGCTGTACCACGAATGGAACGCAAAGATAAACGTCATCTCGCGCAAGGACATCGACAACCTGTATGAGCACCACGTGCTGCACTCGATGGCCATTGCCAAGATGATAAATTTCCGTCCAGGTACGGAGATTCTGGACTTCGGCACGGGAGGAGGCTTCCCGGGCATTCCACTGGCCATTCTGTTTCCAGAGTGTCGCTTCAAACTGATTGACGGCACAGGAAAGAAGATACACGTAGCCCAGGAGGTGGCAACAGCCATCGGACTGAAGAACTGTCAGGCAGCGCACCTGCGGGGCGAGGACGAGCGAGGACGCTACGAATTCGTGGTGAGCCGTGCGGTGATGCCCCTACCCGACTTGGTCAAGATTGTGCGCAAAAACATCAGCAAGACGCAGCGCAACGCCTCGGCCAACGGCGTTATCTGTCTGAAAGGCGGCGAACTGGAGTCCGAAGTTCGTCTATATAAGAAACAAGTGGAAATCAGCCCTATCAGCAACTGGTTCGACGAGGAGTGGTTCAAGGGCAAAAACGTTGTTTATTTACCGTTATGATACAAGTAAGGAGATTTGTTTGCAATATGCTGCAGGAGAACTGCTACGTAGTGAGCGACGAGACGCAGGAGGCCGTCATCATCGATTGCGGCGCGTACTACGACGAGGAACGGCAGGCATTGTCAAACTACATCACTCAACACCATCTGACCCCCGTCAGACTACTGTGTACCCACGGACATTTCGACCATAACTTCGGCAATGCCTTCATCTGGCAGACACATGGCTTAAAGCCCGAGGTGGCTGCCGAGGACGAGGGACTGATGGACATCCGTCGGCAGATGAGAATGATGATGGGAACGGACATTGATACCGAACAAGCTCCCACGGGGCGGCTGCTTGGTGCCGACGACGTTATCGAGTTCGGCAATCATCGTTTCATCATCCTGCCTACACCGGGACACTCGCGCGGCTCCGTTACGTTCTACTGCGAGGCCGAGCACGTGGCGTTTACTGGCGACACGTTGTTCCGCATGAGTATTGGGCGCACCGACTTCGAGGGAGGCAGCTGGACGGAGATGATCCATAGCCTGACGCAGGTGCTGGCAAAGCTGCCCGCCGACACCAAGGTCTACCCAGGCCACGGCGAGTCTACCACCATCGGCGAGGAGTTGCAATATAATCCCTATATGCGCTAATCGAAAAGATTATCGATTTCGCTAATCTCGTCTTCATCGAACCATTTTGACAGCTTCTCGCGGGCGCGGCTCTTGATTTCGGGGTCTATGTCGGTCCACACCTTCTTCAGCACATAGAGCAATACGGCGAGGTCGTCGCTCAGTCCGACAATGGGAATGGCGTCGGGTACTACGTCGAGCGGACTAATCATGTAGCCCAGGGCACCAATGATGATGGCCTTGTCCTTGGTACTGATTTTGTCGCTCTGCAGGGTGTAGAACAGGATGAGTGCTGCATACACTAACTTGGCGCCAGCCCGTTTGGCAATGCGTGAAATCTTCTCAACAAACTCGCTTTGCGAGAATTTGTTGGCATAACTCATGAAATCAGGTAACTCCATCTTGCTAATTTACGATTGATTTATTTTCGATTTACGTTTTAACATTTCTTCTTCTTCACTTTTCAATCCGGACGATGCGGATTCCCGTGTGTGACGGGTGCTTTGACAGATATTGGCCGAGCGTCATCGGCTCCTCGACCACCTTCTTGTGCAACTGCGAGGCATTGAGCAGGTGAAGACCGTCCTTGCGCCACACGGCAAACCCGAGGTGGGCAATGTCGAGACCGGCCTTGTTGCAGGTGATGGCGATGATGTCGCCGTCGTGGACGGCATCGCGCATGGCTTTGGTATTGCCGACAGCATTCTTGGGTATATAGCGGAACTTGCGGCCGTTTAGCTTCTCTTCCTGCTTCTTGATGACGGGCACCATCTGCTGATGAGCCTTCAGAGCCTTATACGACTCGGGGTGACTGCTCATGTAGCTGACGTTGATTGTCTGCACGGCAGTAAAGGGTGCCGACTGCTGCTGTACCTCGCTGACCACACCTTTGACGGTGTTATCGACAATCCAGTCGGTGAAATAGTGCAGACGACTGGTATAGCCGTCGAGACGGCCATCGCGGTAGCGTATTCGGGAAAGGGCATTAAGGAAGTCACGCCAGCAATAGTGCTTGCTGTTGATGCAGAGCGTCAGCGCCGTAACATTCTCGACCAGTGTGGTGCAGTCGAGCTGCCGTGTGTTGACGACCAGCCGTTCAGGGTCGCATACCTCCAATGTAAAACCCACGTAAGGCCGACCGATGAACTTCCTTGCGAAGTAGAGGGGCAGGTTCGTGGTTTGTGGCAGACTACGGGCTTCGGTCAGCAGCTGCGTCACGAACGTACTGTCGGCCCGCGTGTAGTGTACCTTTTGTGCGCTGGCACATACGGCCATTGCTATACCTATTATTATAATACCGAGTCTTTTCATTTTTGTCTGTATCTTTTCTTAAGACCGAAGTTGTAACCAACGAAAGTGTTGAAGCTGCCAAAGATGTTGATAGCCGAGAATCGCTCCGTTCGGTAGTTGTTGGTGCGCAGTATCGCGGTGGCTCCGGCATACCAGCGCGTGTTGTTATAAACCAGCGCGAAGCGGCCTATGCCGTCCAGGTTCAATTTCTTGATGCTGAAGCCGTCGTAGTCATCAGCTGTGTCGCCGTGTCCCGTCTTGTAGGCCAGAGCCACCTGACCGCTTGAGCAGAAGAGCCAGTTCTTGGCGAATACCCAGTTATATGCATAGCCTCCCGAGAGGCTGTAGTCGTAGTACTTGATTCGGTCGAACATCAGTCCGCTGTCGAGTTTCACGGCCTCGTTAGCCCCCATCTTGTCCTCCAGCAGGCTGCGCAGTTGCTCGAAGTCGAGGTCGAGCGTGTTCTTGTAGAAGCCTGCTCCGGCCATCCACGAGCCGCAGCTGATCTTCTGGCATGTGCTCTGACTGAAGGCTGCCGGATAGGAAAATCGTCCGTGGTTGAAGATGTAGTAGGCGTTGACGCCGGTGATGCCGACTGAAATGCCGCTGAAGGGCGTGTCCTCGAATCGAGTGCCGTCGATGCCGTAGCCCATGCGCACCTGGCGCAGCTGGTAGTCGCTGCCCGTACGTCGGTAGAATAAGTCGACGCCTATCTGTGATGAGTAGATACTGAAGTCAATCTCGCGTTTGTCGGTATGGCTGAAGATGTCGAGGTTCTTCAAGTCGAAGGTCCAGCCGAGGAAGAACCAGCGCCAGCCGAAGTACGGCCCCAACTTGATGCGCTGGTCGGGTGAGAACATGATGCTCTGCCCGTTGCTGCTGAGAATGAACTCCTCGAAGTTACGCGTGGCCTGCAGCATGACCGACCATTCATAGTGCTGCGGCTCTATATACTCGTCCTCCAATCGGTCAAAGCCCCGGACCGTGTACTTGATTTTCTGCTGCATCTTGTGCAACGGCTTGCCGTCGGGCGACAGCGAGTCCGTATCGGCGACATCCGTTTCGTCGGCCTTGGCCGCGCCTACAGCCATCGTCAGCAGCAGCACCATAATCAGTAGCAGTCGTTCGGTCTTCATCTCGCCTGTCATATTTTCCCCAAGATACGGTCCATGGCCCAGTTCACCGGAGTGGCCGACACGCTGGTACACGTACAGACGGCCAGTCCCTGCAGGTGCTCAATGACATTCTTGATAAGGGGGAACTGGACGTAGGGAGGGTTAGGAACTGCCATCTGCTGCACACCCTCGCTGGTATGGAGCTGGATGGGTGTATAGTCGAAGACCGAGAAGATGAGCTTTCCCCGGTCGCCGATAATCTCGATGCTGTCTTCGCGGGCCGACTCGTGGGCTACGAAGCACCAGGAGCCGCTGCCTGACAGGCCGTTCTCGAAGCGGAAACAGGCCGATACCGTGTCCTCGGCCTGGTAGAAGTGGCCGCGGTTGGTGCTGATGCCCTCTGCATCGAGGATGACGCCGAACATGGTCTGCAGCAGGTCGAGCTGGTGTGGTGCCAAGTCGTAGAAATAGCCGCCGCCCGAAATCTCGGGCTGCAGTCGCCACGGCAGGGTCTCTGGATGGCTATAGTCAAGCTCGCGGGGCGGGACGGCAAAACGCACATGGACATTGAGGATGCGCCCGATGCCGCCGTCGTCTACAATCTGCTTGACACGCAGGAAATAGGGCAGATAGCGGCGGTAGTAAGCTACGAAACACGGCACGCCCGTACGCTCGGAGATGCTGTTGATGCGGGCACAGTCCTCGTAGGAGGCGGCCAGGGGCTTCTCCACGTAGACGGGTTTTCCCGCCTTCATGGCCATGATAGCGTAGGTGGCATGGCTCGACGGCGGGGTGGCTACGTAGACGGCGTTCACATCAGGGTCGTCGATTAACTGCTGGGCATCGGTGTACCATTTAGGTATGCCTCGGGTGATGGCGTAGGTACGTGCCCTGTCCTCGTGTCGGCACATGACGGCTCCGACGCCCGAGCCCTCGACCTCGCTGAAGGCAGGGCCACTCTTCTTCTCGGTGACCTCGCCGCAACCAATGAAACCCCAGTTCAGAATCTTCATAAAATGTTTTAATTTTCTGCTTAAACGGTGCAAAGTTACGAAAAAAGTCAGTACCTTTGCCATCTGAAAACAAAATGATAACAATTTTTATGGAAACAAAGAACGAAGAACACCCGTTGAAGATACGCTCTGCCAGGGCCACCGTGGCAGCTGGCATACGACTCTACACCGACAATTTCCGCCGTATTTTCAGGGCTACGTGGCTACCCGCGCTGGTTTGTGCACTGGTTAGTGCCTTCGCCACGAAAACCATTATCACGGCCATGAGCCAGATTATACAGGTAGCCGGTATCCAGATGCTGGCCTCTGCGCCGTCACTGCCCCAGCAGTATCTGGTACAGTCGGGGCTGACGTTTCTCGATGCCGTCTTCACAGTCGTGCTGATGTCATACGTGTTCTCACTGCTGGCCAGCCACCGCCTTGAGGGGGCCATCCCCTACCCTCCCCGCTGGTGGTCGCTGCCCGACAGTCACAGTCTGACGCGCACGGTGGCCTCGGCCATCGTCTGGTTCGTGACGCAGGTCGTCGTTGGCGGCATCTTCGGTGTCTTCATCTATCTCGGCATCTTCCGCCAGTCGGTTACGCTTCTGTGCCTGGCCTTTGTCATACTGCTCATTGCCGTGCTGTTGCTGCTGCCCTTCGTCTATTCGCACATGCGCTATCTCACTACTCGCGATACGCATTTCTTCGAACTGCTGCGCTTAGGCTATGGCCAGGGTATGCGCCACTGGGGGTATATCTTCACCGTCCTGTTCGTCATGATGCTGTTATTGACCGTCGCCCTGACCGTTACCATGCTCCCCGCATTCATACTCATCATGGCCAATATGAAGTCGCAGATGGGAGCTGCTACGGGCGACCCACTTGACATGCCGGCGTACATGAACTGGGTGTCGCTGGTCGTGTTCACATTGTCGGGGTTCATACAGGTCTATGTCATTCTGGCCATCCACTTCCCCGCATACTACATGGCCGGATCAATCGAACAGCAAGAAATACAGAGAAATGAAACAGCAAAAAATACTCTTCATTGACCGTGACGGGACGCTCATACGCGAACCCGAAGACGAGCAGATCGACTCGTTCGAGAAACTGCGCTTCACCGAGGGCATGTTCCAGCACTTAGGCTTCATACGCCGCAATCTGGACTTCCGCTTCGTGATGGTCAGCAACCAGGACGGGCTCGGCACAGACGCCTTCCCCGAGGACACGTTCTGGCCGGTTCATAACTTCATCCTCCAGGCACTTGAGGACGAGGGCATCACGTTCGACGAACAACTCATCGACCGCCACTTCCCCGAGGACAACGCCCCCACCCGCAAACCAGGCACGGGGATGGTCGAGAAGTACATGAATAATCAGGCGTATGACATTGAAAACTCGTATGTTATAGGCGACCGTGAGACCGACGAGCAGCTGGCCCGCAACATCGGCTGCAAGGCCCTCATCCTGGGCCGCGACGGCATGACCTGGGCCAAGATTGCCGAACTGCTGTTTGCCGGAGAACGCACCGCTGAGGTGCGGCGCACGACGAAGGAGACCGACATCTATATTAAGGTGAACCTCGACGGCTCGGGTAAGTGTGACATCGAGACCGGACTGGGATTCTTCGACCACATGCTCGAGCAGATAGGCAAGCACGGCATGATGGACCTCACCATTCACACCAAGGGCGACCTCGAGGTCGACGAGCACCACACCATCGAGGACACGGCACTGGCTCTCGGCGAATGTCTGCTGAAGGCTCTTGGCGACAAGCGCGGCATTGAGCGCTACGGCTACTACCTGCCTATGGACGACTGTCTGTGCCAGGTGGCCCTCGACTTCGGCGGACGCCCGTGGCTGGTATGGGACGCCGACTTCAAGCGCGAGAAGGTAGGCGAAATGCCTACCGAAATGTTCCTGCACTTCTTCAAGAGCCTGAGCGACGCTGCCCGCATGAACCTCAACATCAAGGCCGAAGGGCAGAACGAGCACCACAAGATAGAGGGCATCTTCAAGGCTTTGGCCCGTTCGCTGAAAATGGCAGTCCGTCGCGACGTCTATCACTACGAACTGCCATCTACCAAAGGCACCCTCTAAAGCTTATCGTTTACGTTAGCGTTATCGTTAAGGTTAGCGTTAACGTTATCGTTAGCGTTAATACACCCTCGGCCCGAAGATGCTCGTACCGATGCGCACCATCGTTGAGCGGCATTCAACGGCTATCGTGTAGTCGTCGCTCATGCCCCACGAACGCTCACAGAACCAGGGAGCATCCTGGAAGTACTGCTGTTTCACCTCGTCGAAGAAGTCGGCAGCCGTTGTGAACTCACGGCGAATCTGCTCGCGGTCGTCGGTCAGCGATGCCATCATCATCAGTCCGCAAATGCGCACATGCTCCAACTGGCGCCACTCGCCGTCGGCCAGCAGCTGCCGGCAGTCGTCGAGCGTCAGTCCGTACTTCGTGGCCTCCTCGGCAATGTGCAGTTCCAGCAGCACGTCGATGACCCGCCCGCACTTGGCGGCCTGCTTGTCAATCTCCTTCAGCAGCTTCAGCGAGTCGACGGCCTCCACCATATTTATATAAGGTGCTATATACTTCACCTTGTTCGTCTGCAGGTGGCCTATGAAGTGCCAGACGATGTCCTTCGGCAGCGTCTCGTGCTTCACCTTCAGCTCCTGCTCGTGGCTCTCGCCGAACACCCGCTGGCCCTCCTCGTAAGCGGCCTCGATGTATTCATTGGGGTGATACTTGCTGATGGCCACCAGCCTGACACCCTCGGGCAGCGTGTCGAGCACACGGTGCAGGTTTTCCTTAACGTCGTACATATTACTGTTCGTATTCAGGTTTCTCGTCCGTCTGTTTGTCCTTGCCGTATTCGTAGACGTCCATGATCTGCGTCTCGGCCACAGAGGCGATGACGTAATCAATCATCGTGCCGCCCATCACCTCGTCGATGTTCTTCACCGCTCCGTTCAGCGTGCCGGCGTTCACCAGATAGTTCACGCTCGAGCGCTTCTCCTTGGCAGTCTTCTCGTCGATGGTGATAAACTGCAGCTTCGCCTTGTACCAGCGGTCGGCCGAGTCTGCGTCGCTGAAGAAAATCTCCTTGTAGGGGGCTATCTTGATGTCCTTGATGTCGAACTCGCCGCTGATGTACGACGACATCTCCTCCATAATGCGCTGCTCGGCCTCGGTGAAGCTCAGCGCGTCGGTGGTATAGGTCTCTGTCACTTTCTTCTGGAGGCCGTCCTCCATCGTCTTCTCGTACTGGATTTTACATTCAAACCAGATAGCTGTTCTTGATCTCATTGTTGTCATTCGTATTTTTATGTTTCCTTATTTTTCCGTTTTCAGCCCGCAAAGTTACAACTTTATTTCGAAATCCCAAAATAAAAACGCAAATAACGCACACACCGAAGCCGCCCGGACAACATTGTCCTGGGGGCTCCGCTTTCCGTTCCTCAATCCACAAGTCTGTTTAAGGCTCCGGGGCGGGCTCGGGCCGGTTTCGACGTCTGCGTTCTCGATGTCGCAGGTGGTGATGGGGTGACTTTGCGGGGTCTTTGGCTTAACTATATAAATGATTCGCCCCTGGAAGAAATGGGTAGTAAAAATTCCGTCACAGCCGTCACAACCACGTAATTAACAGACAATCAATCGGATACGTGATGACGGATGGTGGTGGCGGGTGACGGATGCATTGCGCATTCCCATACGCCAAGCCTCAGTGCCAATTGTTCACGTGCGGTGAACGATGATTCTCCGCACGTGACTCATTACAGCCGTCGGAGCATATAGCCATCCGTCACCCGTCACCATCATCCGTCACCACGTAACACGCTCAGCATGGGACAGATAGGACGAAGGTGACGGATTGACGGATTAAAACCGTGTGGTTGAAACATTCAGATGTTGAACTTGTTGGTTGTACGAGTTGACTTGCGGGGTGACTGCGTGAAGCCCTGGCGGGGTGTCTTGACTGCGCGGTAGCCCTCCCAGCGCTGGTTGATCTTGGCTACGTAGTCGGCCGTCTCGGAGCCACGCATGTAGCCGTTCTTCACGATGGGGTCGTTATAGTACTGCGGCAGTGCGAGCTTCAGGACAAACTCCGAGACCTCTGACCACTGGTGGGCGTTGCGGCCTTCGCGCTGGCAGAGAGCCATGGCGTCGCGTATGTGGTGACTGCCGCCGTTGTAGGCTGCCAGTACGAAGTTGGTGCGCTCGCGTCGGTCGTGTATGTCGCTGAACGCCTGCTCGAGCTCGCCGAGGTATTTGGCTGCGGCGGCAATGCTCTTCTCGGGGTCGTACATCTGGTCGCGGGGCAGTCCAAGGTGATCGGCCGTTGCGGGCATGATCTGCATGAGACCCTTCGCACCGGCCCATGAGGTAGCCTTCGGGTCGAAGGTCGACTCCTGGTAGGCCTGTGCGGCCATGAGCCGCCAGTCCCAGCGTATGGGCCGGCAGTACTGCTGGAAGAGTCCGTCGTAGTGGGAGATGACGCCGCCCTTGCGGTCGAGCATGGGCGAGAACACGCGACGCTTCACGCTGCGGCTGCTGAGCAGGTAGGCCTCCTGCCGGCGCACCTCGTCGAGGATTTCCGGCTTATACCACGCCAGCAACTCCTTCTCCAGGTCGTCCTTGGCAGGACTGGCCTTGAGCCGGCCTACCTGTGTACAGGCCATGATGTCTCCCTCGTCGGCCTCCAGACGTTCGGCCATCTCGACGGAGTCGCGGCACACCTCGATGCGCAGCCTGACGCCGATGCGTGCTGCAAACTTCTCTGCCAGCAGGTATTGTGTGCCGAGGTGACGGCCGTGGTAGTCGTAGTAGTATTCTGGTCCGGTCAGCGTGAGCAGTATCATCTCGCCACTGCCCTGGATTTCCTCCAGGTCGAAGTCGTCGTCGGTATCAATGGAATCAACGACCACACCCCATGGTGCGACCACCTTGTCGTCCTGCTTCTTTTCTTGACAAGCGGCCAGAAAAGCGGCAAATATTCCGATATAAATGACTTTTAACTTCAATTTTGCTCTGTTTTGTGTGCAAAATTACATATTTAATTGCACAATCGGAATTTTTTGTGTACTTTTGCAGCACTTTTTCAAGATAATTAGGCTTTTATACATGTTAAGAATCGCAGTTCAATCAAAAGGACGTCTGTTTGACGACACAATGAATCTGCTCAGCGAGGCAGACATCAAGGTGAGTGCAACGAAGCGCACACTGCTTGTTCAATCGAGCAATTTCCCGCTCGAAGTGCTCTATCTGCGCGACGACGACATACCGCAGAGCGTCGCTTCGGGCGTGGCCGACATCGGAGTGGTGGGCGAGAACGAATTTGTCGAGCGTGGTGAGGATGCTGAAATCATCTCGCGCCTGGGCTTCTCGAAATGCCGCTTGTCTCTGGCCATCCCCAAGGAGGTGAACTATACTGGTGTGGAGTGGTTCGACGGCAAGAAGATTGCCACCTCCTACCCCAACATACTGCGCCAGTTCATGCAGCTGCATGGCATCAATGCCGAAATCCACGTCATCACCGGCTCGGTGGAAATCAGCCCGGGCATCGGACTCGCCGACGGCATCTTCGACATCGTCAGCAGCGGCTCAACACTGGTGAGCAACAACCTGCGCGAGGTTGAGGTGGTCATGCAGAGCGAGGCCCTGCTCATCGGTCACAAGGGCATGGACGCAGCCAAGCGTGCCACCCTGGAAGAGATGCTGTTCCGCTTCAAGGCTGTGAAGGACGCCGAGGACAAGAAATACGTCCGCATGAACGCCCCGAAGGCCCGTCTCGACGAGATTATCAGCGTGCTGCCTGGCCTGAAGAGTCCTACCATCATTCCGCTGGCCGACCACGAATGGTGCTCGGTTCACACCGTGCTCGACCAGAAACGCTTCTGGGAAATCATCGGCAAGCTGAAGGAGATGGGTGCCCAGGGCATCCTGGTCACTCCTATCGAGAAGATGATACTTTGAATACTGTAACTGCTTATATATAATAAGGTGAACATCGTCAAATATCCTGCCCGCGAGGAATGGGCAAGCATTGTTGAGCGTCCGCACCTCGACGTGGCAGAACTCAACCAAACCGTAGCCAACGTGCTGGCTGATGTCAAAACCCGTGGCGACGAAGCCGTGAAGGGCTATGAACTGAAGTTCGACCACATTGACTTGGACGAACTAGCCGTCAGCGAGGCAGAAATGGAAGAGGCCGAGAACCTGGTCTCGAAGCCTTTGCGCAAAGCCATTGAACTGGCCCACGAGAACATCTTGAAATTCCACGAGTCGCAGCGCTTCCGCACAAAGAAGGTGGAGACGCAGCCCGGCGTCGTCTGCTGGCAGAAGAGCATACCCATCGAGAAGGTAGGACTCTACATCCCCGGCGGCACGGCACCCCTGTTCTCGACCGTCCTCATGCTGGCCACCCCGGCAAAGATTGCTGGTTGCAGCGAGATAGTACTCTGCACACCACCCGACCGCCAGGGGCGTGTCAACCCGGCCATCCTGGTGGCTGCCCGCGTTGCCGGCGTCAGCAGGATTTTCAAGATCGGCGGCGTACAGGCCGTCGGCGCTATGGCCTACGGCACGGAGAGCGTGCCCAAGGTTTACAAGATATTCGGCCCCGGCAACCAGTACGTCATGGCAGCCAAGCAGCAGGTCAGCCTGCACGATGTAGCCATCGACATGCCGGCGGGACCCTCTGAGGTGTGCGTCATTGCCGACGAGATGGCCAGTCCCGAGTTTGTGGCTGCCGACCTGCTGTCGCAGGCTGAGCACGGTGCCGACTCGCAGGTGATACTCATAACCACGTCGCACAAGCTCATTGACAGCGTGCTGCAGGAGGTGGAACGCCAGTTGCGGCAGTTGCCACGTAAGGAGATTGCCCAGCGCTCGTTGGAGAACAGTCGCATCATCCTGGTGAACGACATGAAGGAGGCTATGGACCTGTCGAACGCCTATGCCCCTGAGCACCTCGTCATCCAGACGGAAGACTACGAGGAGCTGGCCGGGCGCGTGGTCAATGCAGGCAGCGTGTTCTTGGGGCGCTACGCCTGCGAGAGTGCCGGTGACTACGCCAGCGGCACCAACCACACCCTGCCTACCCACGGCTATGCCACGACGTATAACGGTGTCAACCTGGACAGCTACTGCCGCAAGGTGACCTTCCAGCACCTTACGCCAGAGGGTGTCCGTGCCATCGGTCGCGCCGTTGAGCTCATGGCCGAAGCCGAGCAGCTGGATGCGCACAAGAACGCGATGACTGTCAGAATAAACAGCTTAAAATGAAACCTTTACAAGAATTAGTCCGACCTAACATCTGGTCGCTGGCTCCCTATAGCTCGGCTCGCAACGAATATGCCGGGCGTGAGGCACACGTATTCCTTGACGCTAACGAGAACCCCTACAACACCCCGCACAACCGCTATCCCGACCCCCTGCAGCAGGAGGTGAAGACAGCGCTCTCAAAGGTGAAGGGCGTTCCCGCTGAGAACATCTTCCTCGGCAACGGTAGCGACGAGGCCATCGACCTGCCCTACCGCTGCTTCTGCCGTCCAGGCGTCGACAATGTCGTGGCCATTGAGCCTACTTACGGCATGTATAAGGTGTGTGCCGACATCAACGACGTGGAATACCGCCCCGTGCTGCTCGACGAGAACTATCAGATAACAGCCGACCGGCTTCTGGCTGCCTGCGACGACAAGACGAAGCTCATTTGGCTTTGCTCGCCCAACAATCCCACGGGCAACTGCCTTGTCCGTGACGAGATCATCAGCGTCATCAACGCTTTCGGGGGGATCGTCATTGTCGACGAGGCTTACAGCGACTTCTCGTCACAGCCCACGCTGCGCTCGGAACTGGCCAAATATCCTAACCTTATCGTGCTCAACACCATGTCGAAGGCATGGGGGTGCGCTGCCATCCGTTTGGGCATGGCCTTCGCGTCGACCGACATTATCGGCTTGTTCAACAAGGTGAAATACCCCTATAACGTCAACCTGCTCACCCAGCGCCAGGCTCTTGAGGCACTCGCTGACCCGTTCCAGGTCGACAAGTGGGTGCGTATGCTTAATCTTGAGCGCAGCCGTATGATTGACGCCTTCCGCCTGCTGCCCATCTGCGAGAAGGTTTATCCCACAGAGGCTAATTTCTTCCTAGCCAAGATGACTGATGCACAGACCATCTACGACCGGCTCGTCGAGCAAGGAATCATCGTCCGCAACCGCACGCGCATCAAACTGTGCCGCGATTGCCTGCGCATCACTGTCGGCACCCGTAGCGAGAACAATGAACTCATTGCTGCCCTGCGCCAGCTGCAGCTATAACAGCAGTCCGGCGGCAACAGTCAGGCCATAGACCAAGATGTTGCGGGCTGTCTCGCCTAAGCACTCGTTAAGCGCCTTCCCCTCCCAGATGCGCTTCATCTTCAAGTATGTAAACAGATGAAGCGCAAGGTAGAGCAGCGGAAGTATGAAGGCCAGCACGTGGCCGTTGATCCAGAAGACGATTCCTAATAGGCAGGCTGCCACACCAACCCCGAGGAAAAGCGCCAGAGCAGCATTGGGGCCTACCATCACCACAAGTGTGTTCTTGCCGACGGCGCGGTCGCCTTCGCGGTCGCGGAAGTTGTTGACTAGCAACAGCGCGTCAATGACCAGTCCGCAGGCAATGGAGGCAATAAAGACCTGCCACGTATAGGTGTGCAGCTGTACATAGTAGCTGATGCAGACTGGGACGATGCCGAAAAACACGATGACCAGCAAGTCGCCCAGTCCGAGATAAGACAGGTGGGTGGTATAGAGAAAGCAGAAGACGACACAGATCAAGCCGATCAGAATCATCTCAAACCCGCCATACCAGACGAGCGGCAACCCGCAAACACAGGCCAGACAGGTGGTCAGGGCGATGGCACGCTTCATGGAGTCGAGACGGACCCATCCCAGCGTACAGGCACGCTGCGGACCAAGCCGGGTGGCGGTATCGTCGTTTCCGCCTACGCAGTCGAAGAAGTCGTTGATGAAGTTTGCGTCTACCTGCATAATGAAGGCAAAGAGAAGACACAGTACGGCTGCCGTCCAGCTGAAGGCTCCCGAGCCGTACTGTGAGGCATCGGTCCACGCCAGCGCAACACCTATTACGACGGGGACGGCTGCTCCCGAAAGTGTCTTTGGGCGGGCGGCCAACAGCCAAGCCCGAGGGCTGTCGGTACGAATAATTGACGTCGAGTTCATTTTTTTTGCTGTTTTGCTTGCAAAAGTAAACAGAATTTCGTACATTTGCAAAAATATTCACACTTTTTTGTATGATTACCAATAGCCCAAGCCTCGACCTGGTGGAATTTGTGGAGACAAACATCCTGCCGCAGTACGCGCAGTTCGACCCTGCCCATAACCTGGAACACGTCACACGTGTCATCCGCAACGCTCTCAACTTAGTGCGCATCACCGGTGCCGACATCAACATGGTCTATGCCATTGCCGCCTACCATGACCTGGGCATGTCGGGACCGCGCGCCGTCCACCATCTGACGGGCGGCAAGATTCTTGCTGCCGATGCACGGCTCAAGCGGTGGTTCTCGACTGAGCAAATCAGGGTCATGCGCGAGGCCGTCGAGGACCACCGCGCTTCGGCCAGCCATGCGCCCCGCTCGCTCTACGGCAAAATCATTGCCGAGGCAGACCGCGACATCATGCCCGAGGTGGTTTTCCGCCGCACCGTTGAGTTCGGTCTCGCCAACTACCCCGAGTTAGACCGCGAGCACCACTGGCAGCGCTTCAGTCAGCACATGGACGAGAAATATTCCGTCAACGGCTACATACGTCTGTGGATTCCCGGTTCGCCCAATGAGCAGCGGCTCAAGGAGCTGCGTGCCGTCATCGCCCATCCAGCCCTGTTGCGAAAGGAATTTGAACGGTTGTACGATGAATTGGCCTCAAAATGACAAAAATATCACTTTGACAGTAAAAAAGTTGGCAAAAAGTTTGCGGATTAAAAGAAAAGTAGTAATTTTGCAGCCGAAAAGAAACAAAAACAAACAGAAAATGAAGAGAACAGCAAACTATTGGTGGTGGTGGTGCAGCTCAAGATTCGGACAATCGTGAGAAGATAGCCGCATACCTACTAAATAGGGAGCAAAAGATATAAAGAGGCCTGTCGTTCTTGCGACGGGTCTCTTTCTTTTAGCTATAATAACAATGCTCAACTGGGCTGCAACAGTGTTGCAGCATAGAAAGACAGAAAAAAACAACCACACAAACAAATAAAATATGAATTATCAAGTAGACGAGAATGGATTTTACGGAGAGTTTGGCGGAGCATACGTGCCCGAGATTCTCTACGCCACGGTGAAGAACCTGCAGGAGCAGTACCAGCCGATTGTGGAAAGCCAGGAGTTCAAGGACGAGTACCACGCCCTGTTGCGTGACTATGTAGGAAGGCCATCGCCACTGTACTATGCCAAAAGAATGAGTGAGAAGTACGGCTGCCAGCTGTACCTGAAGCGCGAGGACCTGAACCACACGGGTGCTCACAAAATCAACAACACCATCGGACAGATACTGCTGGCGAGAAAGATGGGCAAGACGCGCATCATTGCCGAGACGGGAGCCGGACAGCACGGTGTGGCCACGGCTACTGTCTGTGCGCTGATGGGCATGAAGTGCGAGGTCTTCATGGGGGCCACCGACGTGGAGCGCCAGCACACGAACGTGGAACGCATGAAGATGCTGGGCGCTGAAGTGCATCCAGTTCGCACGGGTAATATGACGCTGAGCGACGCCTGCTCGGAGGCCATCCGCGACTGGTGCTGCCACCCCAGCGACACCTTCTA
>CAMHIS010000001.1 GCA_946185285.1 uncultured Prevotellaceae bacterium | reverse complement strand
CGGTGCGCGACGACCATGTCATCATGACCTGCGACAAGTACGGCATCGCCATGGCGTTTACCGGCGTCAGGCTGTTCCACCACTAAAAGCCCACCCCCAACCCCTCCCCAAGGGAGGGGAGTAATAAAAACAACAGACTATGACAGGCGAAGAGGACTTTCAGAAAATCTTGGAGAACGGCATCTCGTTCGGTCGGGGCGGCGAGCGCCGCGACCCGAATGCGGGCAAGGTGAAGACCAAGGCCAAGAAAAAGCAGTACATCACCGGAGCGCACGGCTCGGGGTCGGCCCGACAGAAGGCCAAGTACCGCGAACAGCGTGCCAACCGCAAGCATCGTTAAATTTTCCGTCACATCCGTCATTTTGTCGTAACATTCTCATTATCAATATGTTTGGATGATGACGGATGGATGACGGATATGTCGGATAGACCATACCGAAACAGCAGCCACCACCACTGCAGAAAAGCTTCACGGCCAATGAACAAGCATTCACTGGCCGTGAAGTTTTTTGTTGGAAGCCAAGCATGATAGCGAGCTGGCCTATCCGTCACATCCGTCACCCATCCGTCACCAACTAAACGCGCTGGTTATCAGGCGATTGTCAGAGAGTGACGGATGTGACGGATAATTATTAACTAAAATCCAGTTTCTCATTCCACGCGCAGCACCTGGTCGCAGTAGTCGACGACGGCTGGGCGGTGGGTGATGAAGATGACGGTCTTCTGCTTGTCCGACAAGATATTCTGTAACAACTGCCGTTCTGTGTCGGGGTCGAGGGCTGAGGTGGCCTCGTCGAAGAGCATGATGCTGCGCCCGCGAAGCAGCGCCCGTGCAATGGCGATGCGCTGGGCCTGGCCCTCGCTGAGTCCGCCGCCAGCCTCGGTGCAAACGGTGTCAAGGCCCTGCGGGAGGCCGGCGACAAAGTCGCCGCAGACGAGGTGGAGGACGCGCCAGAGGTCGTCGTCGGTGGCACCGGGGCGGGCAATGAGCAGGTTATCGCGGATGGTGCCGCTGAGCAGGGTGTTGCCCTGAGGTACGTAGACGAAGTTGCAGCGGTGGAGGGGTGAGATTTCCTCAGCCTTGTGCTGATCATAGATGCTGACCTGCCCGGACTTCGGCCGGATCAGGGCCAGGATCAGGCGGACAAGCGTTGTCTTGCCGGCACCCGTCTCGCCGAGGATGGCCGTACACGTGCCGGGACGGAAGTCGAACGACAGATGGTCGATGACGGGCACCGGGGAGTCCTCGTAGCCATAGCTGACGTCGTTGAACTTCACGCCGCAGGGCGCTGCCATCTCAACACCTTCGCCCTGCTGCTCCTGCGGGGCCTCCTCCAGCTCCATCAGTCGCTCGGCAGAGGTGAATACGCCCACGAAGGCGGGAGCCAGACGGGTCAGGTCGCGCGCCGGTCCCTGGATGCGGTAGACCAGCTGCAGGAAGGCCGTCATCTGTCCGAAGGTGATGGTGCGCGCACTCAGCCTGACGGCTCCCCAGAGGAAGGCGATGAGATAGCCCAAAGAGAAACCGCCGTTGACGAAGAGGTTGCTGGCTATCGAGAACTTGGTGCGCTGCCGCACGTGGTGACGCAGTTCCGACTGCGTGTCGCCGAGACGGTCCACCATGCGGTCGCCGGCCTCCAGCGTTTTGATGAGCATGCGGTGCTGCACGGTCTCGGTCAGCAGACTCTGCACCTGACTGTCACTGTTGCGCACCCGGCGGGTGTACTTCCGCATCTGAGCCACATAGACGCGGCTGACGAGGATGAACAGCGGCAGGATGCCCACGGTAATGAGCGAGAGCCAGACGTCCATCTGGAACAGGTAGACAAAGGCGCCCAGAAAGAGGGCCATGGTCGAGAGCGTATTGGGCAGCGTCTCGGTGATGAACGTCACCACCGTCTGCACGTCTTGCTCCAGCCGGTTGATGACGTCACCGCTGTGGTGGGTGTCCTTACTCTGCCATTCCGCCCTGAGCAGGCGGTCGAGCATCTGCTGCTGCATCAGGTTCTGAGCCTTGACGCCGAGAATATTCTTGATCCACACCCGCGAGATGCCCAGGGCAAACTCAGCCAGGATAACGGTTCCCATCAGGGCAACGCCCCAATAGATGGACCCGGGGACGACACCCGTCGCCATGTCGATGGTGCGCTGCATGGCCCACACCATCAGCAGACTGCACATCACCCCAAGCATACCGATGGAGGCGTTAAACAAAGCCTGAGTGCGGTTGCCGCGCAGCACCTGCCAAAGCCACCTGACGATTTGCCGTACGGTGTACTTGCTCTCCGGGTTATGTAGCTTCTCTATCAGTTTCATCACTCTACACTATACATTCATCTCACGTCAGCTCCCCACATCATCTTCTCGCGCAGTGTCGTAAAGTATTGGTTGCCGCTACGCTTCACCACCTTAATATTATAAGGTGCGCGGCGCAGGGTGATACGTGTCTCCTCGCGGCACTTCTCTGAGCGGCCGTCGATGGCCACCAGGAACGAGTGGCTGCGACTCTCGACGTCGAGCGTGACGACCGCCGTGTCGGGAATGACGATGGGGCGGATGTTCAGCGAGTGGGGAGCTACGGCCGTCATCAGCAGTACACCTGTTCCCGGCACGATGATAGGCCCACCATTCGACAACGAATAGGCCGTTGAACCCGTCGGTGTCGATACTATCAGACCGTCAGCCTGGTATGTAGTCAGATATTTCCCATCGATACTGGCACGAATGCTAATCATCGAAGCCGAATCACGCTTCAGCACAGCCACATCATTCAGGGCACAGTTCATACTGCCCAACGGTTCGTCGTCGGCCTCAACCTGAATGACAGCACGACTCTCCACGACATAGTCGTCGGCATAGAGTTCCCGCAGACACGATTCTATGTCAGTGGGCGCGACGTCGGCCAGGAAGCCAAGCCGCCCCATGTTGACACCGAGGATGGGTATGTTGCGGCTGCCTACCCTGTTGGCCGTCTTCAGAAACGTGCCATCGCCACCCATCGAGATAGCAAAATCAGCGTCGAAATCATTTCCGCTGAACACCTTTGCCGTATGAACTTCGAGCCGCTGCTCGTTCTTGAGGAAATCATAATATTCCCTGTCAACGGTCAGCTCGGCACCGCTCTCACTGAGACAAGACAGCACTTTTTGTATGGCCGCCGACTTCTTAGCCTGATAAATATTGCCAAAAAGTGCAAACTTTAGCTTACGTTGCGTCATTTTTTTGTCTTGATTGTTCTTGTTTTCAAAAACTTTTATTATCTTTGCGCTGCAAAGATACTTATTTTCCACGAAAAGAAGAAAAGATTTATGGCAAAAGTTTATGTATTCTTAGCTGACGGCTTCGAAGATGTCGAGGCTCTCATCCCTATTGACGTGCTGCGCCGAGGTGGCGTAGAAGTAGTAACAGTGAGCACGACGGACTTCCCGCTGGTGGAGTCGGCTCACGGAGTGGCCATCGAGGCCGACCTGCAGTTTGAACAGTGCGACTTCTCGGATGCCGACCTGCTGATGCTGCCAGGCGGTATGCCCGGTGCCTCCAACCTGTATGCCCACGAGGGTGTCTGCAAGGCCGTCTGCGACCAGGCCGCAGCGGGCAAGAAGGTGTCGGCCATCTGTGCCGCCCCTGCCGTGGTGCTGGCCCCGCTCGGACTCCTTGAGGGCAAGCGCGCCACGTGCTATCCTGGTTTCGAACAGGCTCTTGAGGGAGCCACCTATACCGCCGACCTCGTCACCGTCGATGGCAACATTACCACTGCCGAGGGTCCTGCCGCCGCCTTCCCCTATGCTTACGAGCTGCTGAGCCAGCTGGTCAACAAGCAGGTGAGCGACCAGGTGGCCGAAGGCATGCGCTTCAAGCACCTCATGGCGAGGTAATTTTTAGCAGCGGACTACAGGACTTCAAGACTTTGAAAGCATACAGTTTGCAGCGGACTACAGGACTTACAGGATGCAGGATAGGACTGTTGCTTAACTTCGGCGAAGGCCGCGACTACAAACGCGTCTACCTGAAAAGTCCTGAAGTCCTGTAGTCCGCTGCAAAAAAATAACGAAAGTATGGATTATGTTATCATCGTTGCAGGCGGCAAGGGCCTGCGCATGGGCAGCGACATTCCGAAGCAGTTCCTGCCCGTCGGCGGCCGACCGGTGCTGATGCGCACCATCGAGCGGTTCCGTGAGTATTCTGCCGACCTGCAGATTATCCTGGTGCTGCCCAAGGCCCAGCAGGACTACTGGCGCGAGTTGTGCCAGCAGTATCAGTTCCCCCTACCCCAGCAGGGAAAGGCAACGGGCAGACGGGCTTTGCCCGGGAATGGGGCCGGCAGCGGGTCTTACCAGCTGGCCGACGGCGGCGAGACGCGCTTCCACTCCGTGCAGCACGGCCTCGCCCTGATTCCCGACGAGGCCCAGGGCGTGGTCGGCGTCCACGACGGCGTGCGTCCCTTCCCCTCAACAGACGTCATCAGCCGCTGCTACGAGACAGCACGGCAGACGGGAGCCGCCATTCCCGTAGTGCCCGTGGTCGAAACACTGCGACATGTCGTCAGCAGCGAGCCACAAGGCTTCAGAAGTTCGCACTCGGGAGAAAAAGTCCTGAAGTCCTGTAGTCCGCTGCAAAACCCAGAGGCTCATGCCGTCAGCTGCGGTAATGGTTCGATAACCGTTCCCCGCGCTGACTACCGTCTCGTCCAGACTCCACAGACGTTCGACATCCAGTTGCTGAAGACCGCATACCAGCAGGCCCTGAGCCAAATCGCGGGCGAGCCGTCGCCCGGCAGTGCGGCCGGCGCTTCTGCCGCCGCCTTCACCGACGACGCCTCCGTCGTCGAAGCCTACGGCCACCCCATCGCCCTCGTCGAGGGCAACCGCGAGAACATCAAGCTGACCACCCCCTACGACCTGCGAATAGCCGAAGTACTGATATAAATGGACATTCTGCAGCAGGACATCATGTACTTGCCGGGCGTGGGCCCCAACCGCAAGAAGATACTCAGCGAGGAGCTGGGCATCCAGACCTATGGCGACCTGTTGGAGTACTTCCCCTACAAGCATGTGGACCGCTCGCGGGTATACACCGTCCATGAGCTGACGGGCGACATGCCGTTCGTCCAGGTAGTGGGGACCATCCTGAGCTTCGAGACATTCAAGATGAGTCCTACGAAGGAGCGTGTCGTCGGCCACTTCAGCGACGGAACGGGTATTATGGACTTGGTGTGGTTCGGTGCCGGCGGAAAGTATGCCAAACAGAACTACCGCATCGGCACGGAGTACCTGGTGTTTGGCAAGCCCACCGTCTTCAACAACCGCATACAGGTGAGCCATCCCGACATTGACGAGGCCTCGAAGGTGGACACCTCGGCCATGGGAATGCAGCCCTACTACAACACGACGGAGAAGATGAAGAAGCGCGGACTCACCTCCCGGTCTGTGGAGCGGCTCACCAAAACGCTCATAAGCGCTCTGAAAGAGCCTGTGCCAGAAACGCTGCCTGACTTAATCATCGGGAAACTGCACCTCATGAGGCGCGACCAGGCCCTGCGTTCCATTCACTACCCGCAAAACGCCAAGGAGCTGGAGCATGCCCGCGTCCGCCTGAAGTTCGAAGAGCTGTTCTACGTCCAGCTTAATATATTAAGGTACGCGAGCGACCAACGACGCAAGTACCGTGGCTATGTGTTCTCACATATCGGCGAAGTCTTCAACGACTTCTACCACAACCATTTGCCATTCCCGCTGACGGAGGCACAGAAGCGGGTCATCCGCGAAATCCGGAAGGACATGGGCAGCGGCCGACAGATGAACCGCCTGCTGCAGGGTGATGTTGGCTCGGGGAAGACCCTCGTCGCACTGATGTCGATGCTCATAGCTATCGACAACGGCTACCAGGCCTGTATCATGGCACCCACGGAGATACTGGCCGAACAACACTTACAGACCATTATGGCATTCCTCAACGGCATGAACCTGCGCGTTACCCTACTGACAGGTATCGTCAAGGGGCGCCGCCGTAAGGAGGTTCTCGAAGGACTTCTTGACGGCACAATCCAGATACTTGTGGGTACGCACGCCGTCATCGAGGAAACCGTACAGTTTGCCCGCCTCGGCTTCGTCGTCGTCGACGAACAGCACCGTTTCGGCGTCGCCCAGCGAGCCAAGCTCTGGAGCAAGAGTGCTAACCCTCCCCACGTCTTGGTAATGACTGCAACCCCGATTCCCCGCACATTAGCCATGACACTCTATGGCGACCTTGACGTAAGCGTCATCGACGAACTGCCACCCGGGCGCAAACCCGTAGTGACTCACCATCTCTACGACTCGCGCATCACATCGCTCTACAACGGCATCCGTCAGCAAATCATCGAGGGACGGCAGGTCTATTGCGTGTTCCCCCTTATTGAGGAAAGCGAGAAGATTGACTTGAAAAACCTGGAACAGGGTTACGAAGTGCTCTGTCAGGCTTTTCCCGAATTCCGGCTCAGCAAGGTTCACGGCAAGATGAAACCCGCCGACAAGGAGGAGGAGATGCAGCGCTTCGTCAGTGGCGAGACACAGATACTTGTCGCCACGACCGTCATCGAGGTGGGCGTCAACGTACCTAACGCTTCGGTGATGGTCATCTTCGACGCCCAGCGTTTCGGTCTGTCGCAGCTCCACCAGTTGCGCGGTCGGGTGGGACGCGGTGCCGACCAGTCGTTCTGCCTGCTGGTCACGCCCTATAAGCTCAGCGAGGACACCCGCAAGCGCATCGACATCATGTGCGACACGAACGACGGCTTCCGCATTGCCGAGGCCGACCTGAAGCTGCGCGGCCCCGGCGACCTCGAGGGCACCCAGCAGAGCGGCATGGCCTTCGACCTGAAGATAGCCGACATTGCCCGCGACGGCCAGCTCGTCCAGATGGCCCGCGACGAGGCTCAGCTCATTATCGACGACGACCCCACCTGCACCTCAGAGAAGCACAGCATTCTATGGAACCGACTGAGACAGCTGCGCAAGACCAACATCAACTGGGGCGTAATCTCTTAAACCGCCCGAAAGAGCGTCCAACCGGCTAAGTGTTAAAAGACACCAAAACTTTGTTAATGAATAAAATAAGCCCATTGGTCTTCGGATTTTTTTTCGTACCTTTGCAAACGAGTTTTTTCTATTGCAGAAAACTTGCACGGATTATAACCACAAATAGTGACCGAAGAATAATGATTAAGACGTTAAAAAAGATTTTTGCTATAGCCATGGTGTCAATCGTCACCGTTCCCACTCTGGGACAGGATCTCTTGGCACGCCAGGCACCCATTGACCGTAAGATGAAAGCCGTTGACTCAGTAGCACTGAACCGGCTGATTCAGTTTGAACAGATGATATCTCCCGCCGCCGACCTTTATCAGGACTGGGAGAACTACACAGCTCACCGCGAGACGGCACTGCCCGACACCTTCCGCATCGACCTGCGTGGCTTTGCAATGCCCACTGAGAGCCGTGTGCTTACCTCGAACTTCGGTGCCCGCTGGGGACGCCAGCACAAGGGACTCGACATCAAGGTCTACATCGGCGACACCATCCGCGCTGCTTTCTCTGGTAAGGTACGCGTCGTACGCTACGAGGCCAACGGCTACGGCAACTTCGTCGTCATTCGTCACTACAACGGACTGGAGACCATCTACGGCCACATGTCGAAGCACCTCGTCAAGCCCGATCAGGAAGTTCGCGCCGGCGAGCCCATCGGACTGGGTGGCAATACTGGCCGCTCCACTGGCTCACACCTGCACTTCGAGACGCGCCTCTGCGGCGTGGCCCTCAACCCGGCATTGATGTTCGATTTCCGCAATCAGGACGTGACGGGTGACTTCTACACCTTCCGTAAGAATACCTACTCGCGAGAGTCGGCTCAGGCAAACCGCCTGCGCGGCGTCAGCGGTTCTTCCGCATCCAGCGCTGACGACCAGCTCTTTACACAGAACACCAATAAGAAATCGTCCAATAAGCGCAACATTGCCAGCACCCGTTTCCACAAGGTAAAGAAGGGCGAGACGCTCTACTCTATTGCCCGCAAGCGTAACACTTCCGTGAACGCCATTTGTAAGCTGAACGGTATCGGCAAGAACATGAAGCTGCGTCCCGGACAGATTCTGAAGTACAACTAATCATAGTAAGACGACAAGGATTATCTTGAATTCATATAGAACAACCATCGACCTATAATGACCAGAAAAATCATTCTTTGCGCACTGCTCATATTGTTTGCCACGGGCGACATCGTCAACGGTAAGGTGAGAAAAAGCGCCAAGAAAAAGACACATCATACAACCGCCGTCGCTACGCCACAGGAGCGTTACGACGAAATCGACAATTACGACTTCCTCTACGCGGGAGCCAACGACGACTTGAACCTCGACTACGACGTAGCTACCATCAATTGCCTGCTCGACGAAGCCGTCCGTCACATCGGCGCACGTTACCGCAGTGGCAGCAAGGGTCCCAAAGCCTTCGACTGTTCCGGTTTCACCAGCTACGTCTACCGCCAGATGGGCTATACCAATATCGGTGCCTCGTCGCGTGACCAGTATGCCCGCAACATACCCGTCAGCCGCAGTGAGATGCAGCGTGGCGATCTGGTGTTCTTCACCAGTCCAAACTCCGGCCGTGGCGTAGGTCATGTGGGCATTGTCGTCGACGTAGACCCCATCACCCACAGTTTTAACTTCATCCACGCCAGCAGCAGCCAAGGTGTGAAAATCACAAACTCTAACGATGGCTTCTATGCTCGCCGCTTTATTGGTGTGCGCCGCGTTCTGTAGCACACCCGCTTCAGCCTCCAATAGTAACGACACCCTCAGTGTCGCCATGTGCGGCGACATCATGATGGGCACCACCTTCCCCTCTGTCCAGCTGCCGTCCAACGACGGTGCCGAGCTGTTCAAGGACGCCGGCCCCATCTTCCAGCAGGCCGACTTGGCCGTGGGTAATCTTGAAGGAACCCTCTGCGACGGCGGACAGAGCACCAAGGGCGAGGGTCCCAACGTCTACTCCTTCCGCACACCGACCACCTACGTGCAATGGCTCAAGCAGGCCGGTTTCGACTTCTTGAGCATGGCCAACAACCACGCCAACGACTTCGGTCAGGAAGGCATCCTCAGCACCGAGCGTATGCTCCAGCAGGAGGGCATCAAGTTTGCCGGTATCGAGGGCCGCACCGAGACAGCCGTCATCGAGCGCAAGGGCCTACGCATCGGCTTCTGCGCTTTCGGCCACAATTCCTACACGCTGAAACACACCGACCTCAACACTGTCAGCCGCATCCTGGCCGACCTCAAGGAGCAGACAGACCTCATCATCGTCTCCTTTCACGGCGGTGCTGAAGGCCGTACCAAGAGCCACCTGCCTCACGGCACGGAGATTTTCCTCGGCGAAGACCGCGGCTCCCTGCGCGAATTCGCCCACTTCTGCATTGACAACGGTGCCGACATGGTCTATGGCCACGGTCCCCATGTCGTCCGTGCCGTCGAAGTCTACAAGGGTCATTTCATCGCCTACAGTCTCGGAAACTTCTGCACGCCCTACGGTATGAGTCTCACCGGCATTTCCAGCTACGCCCCCGTCATCGAGGTGAAGATGGGCCGCGACGGTCGCTTCCTCAAAGGCCACATACACTCTTTCGTCCAGCAGAAGGGCATCGGCCCGCGCCATAACAGAGCTGGCGATGTGGCTCGCGAAATCAAGCAGCTCAGTGAGGCCGACATTCCCGACAGCCAAGCCAGCATCGATGACAAAGGAAGCATAACACTGCGAAAATAAATCTGCCGCAATATTTGGCAGATTCATTTTTTTATTGTATCTTTGCGCACTCAACCTAATGAAAGAGATCCGTGCGTTGAATGAACTGGCGCAGTCTGAAGGTGCTCATCACATTTTTGGCATGTTGCATGACACCGAACATCGCTATAGGCCAAAACCACTCCAGCAGGCAATATACCGAGGAGCATCCACTTGTCTATGAAGATGCGTGGGATTTATGGCCGTATGTCTTCCTGAACGAGCACGGCGAACCGGAAGGGTTCAACATCGACCTGCTGAAGGAGCTTTTCCACGAGCTTGACATCCCATACGTCATCAGGCTGAAGCCGACCAAAGAAGCGCTGGAAGACATCAGGACGGGCCAGTCAGACCTGATGCTTCGTCTCCAGGCTTCTTTCCACGACGACTATGCCACTTACGGCAAGGAGGCAGTACAGCTGTTCACCCACAGCGTCGTAAGCCCGAAGTCGAAGCCACTGTCCATCCATTCACTGAACGACCTTGGCAGGAACAAGGTAATCGTCCATAACGGCAGCCTTAGCCACCGCATGATGGACGACAGCGGCTGGGACTCCACCTGTATACCGTACGACGACATGAAGGAGGCCATTCAGAAGGTCAGCACCGAGGACGAGGGTCAGATTGTGTGGAATACGCAGTCGCTGAAGTGGCTCATGAAGAAGTTCCAGGTTAAGAATCTCCAGATGACGCCTCTCGACATGCCTCACGGAGAGTACAAATTCATGTCGAACGACACGGTTCTTCTTCACAAGTTAGACAGTACCTACAGCTACCTTTGCTCGACGGAGCGCATCCAGCCCATTCTGAACAAGTGGTTCTACCCGGAGCGGATTGACAGCGGTATTCCCGAATGGGTGGCTTATGCTGCCGCTGTTGCCGGCCTGCTGGTATTTCTGCTGCTGTACTATGTGATTGTCCTCCATATCCGTGAGCGGAAGATGACGCGCCTCATTGCAAGGCATAACAAGCGCTTGGTCATGGTATTACGGACGACCAAGGTCAAAGTGTGGCTTTACGATGTGCAGCATGGTACGGTTCGATGGATGAATGACGACGGCGAACTGGACACGTCGGAACAGTCGCTGGAGGCGTTCAGCCAGGCATACACCAGCGACACCTTCCTGCAACTGAAGGACGCCCTTGGCCTGATGACAAAAGGTGAGAAGCCGGCCGATGCACTGACGCTGAGGTCTGACGACAGACATGGCAGCCGGGAGTACATGGTGAACCTGTCGGTGTTCAGACAGTCCAAGAAAGGCACCCCCAAGGCCATCGTAGGCATGATGGACGACCAGACGGAGCAGCTGCGGACCCAGCGCGAGGCCAAGGACAACATGCTGCGCTACCAGTATATCTTCTCGACATCAATGGTCGACATGATTTACTACAACACCGACGGCGTGCTTACCGACATCAACCAGAAAGCCTGTGAGACGTTCCACTGTAACCGCGAGGAGATCTTGGCCGATGGAGTGCCCTTCAACTATGCCATAGAGGACAACAGCATCTCTGTGGAGGACTTCGAGGGCTGCTACTCGACACACATCATAAGGACAGAGAACAGAGACAATCCGGCGAAAACGGTATTCTTCAGGCAAAGCCTCTACTATGAGCAGCTACTTATCCCTGTTCACGATGACACGGGGCGCTTCCTCGGCATCTTTGCCTCTGGGCGCGACGTGGATGAGTTCGTCCAGTCCTATCACCAGCTCAAGCGTAGTATCAGGCAGTTGACCTCGGCTGCGACGGACATCACGGAATACATGAACAACATCAACTACGCCCTGCATGTAGGGGGTGTCCGTATCGTGAACTATTCGCCCGGCACCCACCTGCTGACCATCTACCGGGAAATGAACGATGTCCAGTTGACGCTGACGCAGACACGCTGTCTGTCACTGCTCGACGACAAGTCGAAGCGTGCCGCCATGAGACTGTTCAACAACATGGACTCTGGCAGCGGCGATTCCATGGAGGTCGACGTCTGCACCGTCCTCCGCACAACCGGCACGCAGAGACTGGCCTTGCAGTTCCATTTTGTACCTGTCTGCAACGAGCAGGGCAAAGCCGAGAACTACTTCGGCCTGTGCCGGGATGTCAGTCAGGTAAAGAATACGGAAGACGAACTCATGCGTGAACGGGCAAAAGCCCAGGAGGTTGAGAACGTCAAGAATGCGTTCCTGCGCAATATGAGCCGCGAGATTCGCACGCCTATCGCCACGGTCGTCAACTTCGCCAAGCAGTTGTCCGAAGACCACGCCCCTGCTGACGAAGAGGGCTTCATCTCCGAGATCAAGACAAACGCCGCATACCTGCTGAAGCTGGTCAACGACATTCTGTTCCTGTCGAGGCTCGACGCGCGCATGATAGAATTCAACAAGATGCCCATTGACTTCAGCTTCACCTTTGAAGGCCACTGCCAGATGGGCTGGTCGCACTCCCAGAAAGACGGTGTGGAGTACGTGGTCGTCAGTCCCTACGAACACCTTATCATTGAAATCGATGATGCCAATGTCGGGAAAATCATTGAACAAGTGGCCGAAAATGCCGCCCGCTTCACTGACAACGGTAGCGTGAGGGCACGTTACGACTATATTGGCGACAAACTGCTGATAACCATCGAGGACACGGGCTGCGGCATCGAGGCAGGAAAACAGGCCAGCCTGTTTGCGCGCTTTGGCGGCTCTGGCGACGGCGAAGGGACAGGCCTCGGCATGGCTATCTGCAAGGAACTGGTTCAGCAGATGGGCGGTTCCATTCATATAAACTCCGCTGCCGGCAGGGGCACGACGATATGGATTGTCATCCCCTGCAAGGCTACATACGTGGAAAAGAAACTGCTAAGCAATTAAGCCGACATGGAGATGGTAAGAAACGACAGATACATCATGCGCCTTGCGCTGCTCCTTTTCGCATTGCTGCTGTGCCGTGCAGTCAGCAATGCCAAGGTCTCCGACCGGTACGACAGCCAGCACCCTGTAGTGTTAAACTGTGACTGGGAGCTGCCGCCTTACGAGTTCCTCGACGACAACGGCCAGCCAGCCGGTTATACCATCGACATCCTGACGGCCATCTTCAAGAAACTGGAGATTCCATACCGGTTCGTGATGAAGGAGAAGCCCTTAGCCAATGATTCCGTCAGGCATGAGAGAGGGCGTCTCTTCCTGGTTCCTAACGCCTCTGTCAGAGACAAGGACTGCCATCTCTCAAGCAACGTGCTGTATTATTACAGGAACAAGATAGCCTCGCGCAATGATGCACCAGTCATCAACACGCTCGACGACATCGACTCCACCAGTGTGATCATCCTGCGACTTGACGGTCAGATATCCCCATACCTGCTGGCAATGCTCCTTACAAAGGGCACGCTGGAGTATCACGCCCCGATGGAGGCCCTGTCGGGAGTGGCCAGTAGCAAGTACGACTACTTTGTCTGGGGCGAAGAGCCCCTGAAGTGGAAAATCAAGGAACTGAACCTTGAGAACCTGCGCATCAACGATATCAGCTTCCCGGCTACCGAAATCCGTATCGGAGGATACGACAAAGAACTTGTCGACGCCATCGACGACCAATACGCGCGCCTGGAGCAGAACGGCGATATTGACCTGTTGCGCGACAAGTGGTTCCACCCCGAGCGCCATCACGACAATGCCCCGCCGGTCATTCTTTATGTGGCCATTGCCGCCGGTCTGCTGCTGCTGGTCATGTCGCTGCTGAACAGGCTGGTTGCCCGCAACGTGCGCCGCATGACCCTGAAGAATTCCGAACAGACCCGGCTGATGAACATGGTACTCGACATGGGCGGATACATGGTGACAGAATATAACGCCAGGCGCGACCGCTTCAAGAACATACGGGGTAATCTGATTGACGAGCGGCTCAACATGGACGAAGTCGTCAAGACCCTGCACGAGGACGATGTGCAATCATTCCAGAAGAAAGCCGACGAACTGCTCACCGACAAGACCGACAGCCCGGTACAGATATTCCGTCGCAACGACGGAACCGCCGCCGAGCCTCACTGGCAGTATCTCATTGGCGACGGCATCAAGGAGCGCAATGAGAAGAACCAGACAGACTTTCTGTTAGTGGCCAAAGACATCACCAAGAAGATGGACGAGCAGCACGAAAGCAGCGAGCTGGCCATCAAATTCCAGAAAGCCTTCGACAACTCATTGATAGCCATCTCGTTCTATGACGCCAATGGCAGGCTGCTTGACATGAACATGCGTATGCGCGAAATTGTCGGAGCGTACGACGAGAACCTGCAGTTCTTCAACGAGACTTCCCTGTTCGAGGCTCCCCTGTTCCGCGACATCCTCTACAAGGGGATGCGCGAAGTCGTTCATGCCTGCCAGCACATGTACTATCCCGACATCCATCTTGACAAATACCTGGAGTACCGCGTCAGGCCAGCCTTCACTGCCGAGGGTGAAATCCGCTTCTATGTGGTTAACGTCAGGGACATCACCGCTGAGCGCAACCTGTACAGAGAGCAGCTGGTGACGGAGCGCCAGCTGAAAATGACTACTGACGAGGTCCACAAGTTCGAGTCGCAGATGAACTATCTGCTGTCGAACAGCAACATGTTCATCTGGCGCAGCAACTTCAGGACGCGCACCATCGACATCTACCGTTCCCTGCACAGAATCGATGCCACGATAAGCTTCGACGACTACATGGAAAGCACTTCGCCCGAAGAGAAGGAGGAGGCCCTCGCCATGCTGAAAAACCCGCTCTTTGTGAGCCAGCCCGTGAACTGCGTCCGCCACTTAGACAGGCTGCCGTTCAACGGCCATGAGGGATGGCTTGCCGTCAGCGGCACGCCCTACGCCGACAAAAGCGGCAAGACCATCGGCCACTTCGGTGTCATTCGCGACATCACCAGTCTCATGCGTTCGCAGGAGGACTTGCGCCATGAGACGGAACGTGCCGAGCAGTCAGGACAGCTGAAGGCCGCCTTCCTGGCCAACATGACCCACGAAATCCGCACGCCGCTGAATGCCATCATCGGTTTCTCAGACCTGCTCCACATGGCCTCGACAGCCGAGGAGCGCAAGGAGTTCAACAACATCATCATGCACAACTGCGACATGCTGTTGCGCCTTGTCGACGACATCATCGAGACCTCGATGATGGAGGTGAAGCCTCAGGACATTACGCCCGCCGACACCGACTTCGCAACATTCTTCGACGAGGTCTGCCTCACCATGGAGCAGCGGGTCAGGGAAACCGGCGTACTGTTTGTCAGGGACAATCCTTACACCAGCCTCGACACCTGCATCGACAAGGAGCGTATCGAGCAGGTTATTACCAATTTCGTCACCAACGCCGTCAAGTACACCAAGGAGGGGCACATCCGCGTCGGCTACCGTGTAACACCGGACGATGCAGCATCCCTGGACATTCCTGAGACACCGGAGATTCCAGCGACGTCCGGACTGCTCATCTACTGCGAGGACACGGGTACCGGCATACCCAAGGACAAGCAGGCCTCGGTCTTCGACCGCTTCGTCAAGCTAAACGACTACGTCCAGGGCACCGGCTTGGGACTGAGCATCTGCAAGTCCATCGCCGACCGCTGCGGCGGACGCATCGGAGTGTTCAGCGAGGGCGACGGGAAAGGCGCCACTTTCTGGCTTTGGACTCCCCGCTTCTTGACATTAAGCAATTTAACGGCGGGAAAATAAAAAAAATACCGCCAAAAGAGCAGAATAGTCAATTCTTTTATTTACCTTTGCAATCTATTTCTCTATTTTATATTTGTATATATAACGTTATACTCAAATGGCAGAAACAAAGAAGATTAAGACCGCACTGGTATCGGTATTCCACAAGGACGGCCTCGACGAGCTGTTGAAGAAGCTCAATGAGGAGGGCGTCAAGTTCCTCAGCACGGGGGGAACACAGAGTTTTATTGAGTCGCTCGGCTATGAGTGCCAGAAGGTAGAGGACGTGACGACGTACCCCTCCATCCTCGGCGGCCGTGTAAAGACACTACATCCGAAGGTGTTCGGAGGCATTCTTGGACGTCGCGACAACGAAGGCGACCGCGAACAGATGGCTAAGTACGAGATTCCCGAGATTGACCTGGTCATTGTCGACCTCTATCCTTTTGAGCAGACCGTTGCCAGCGGTGCCGGCGAGGCCGACATCATCGAGAAGATTGACATCGGCGGCATCTCGCTCATCCGTGCCGGAGCCAAGAACTTCAACGACGTGGTCATCGTCCCCTCCAAGGCCGAGTACCCCGTACTGCTCGACATTCTGAACGCCCAAGGTGCACAGACGACCCTTCAGCAGCGCAAGGCCTTCGCCGAGAAAGCCTTTGGCGTCAGCTCACACTATGACACTGCCATTCACACTTGGTTCTGCAAGAAGTAAGAAGAAGGAAGTAAGAAGTAAGAAGTAAGAAGAAGGAAGTAAGAAGTAAAAAACAGTAAGGAGTTAAGTTAGCATTATGGGATTTTTCAGTTTCGTCCAGGAGATAGCCATGGACCTTGGCACTGCCAACACGATTATTATCAGTGATGACAAAATCGTTGTAGACGAGCCTTCCGTCGTTGCCCTCGACCGCCGCACCGACAAGATGATTGCCGTGGGCGAGAAGGCCAAGATGATGTACGAGAAGACTCACGATAACATCCGCACCATCCGCCCGCTGCGCGACGGTGTGATTGCCGACTTCTCTGCCTGCGAGCAGATGATGCGCGGCCTCATCAAGATGGTCCACACGGGCTCGCGCCTCTTCTCGCCCTCACTCCGCATGGTCATCGGTGTTCCCTCCGGTTCTACCGAGGTGGAGCTGCGCGCCGTGCGCGACTCTGCCGAGCATGCCGACGGCCGCGACGTCTATCTCATCTTCGAGCCGATGGCTGCTGCCATCGGTATCGGCATCGACGTCGAGGCCCCTGAGGGCAACATGATTGTCGACATCGGCGGCGGCACCACCGAGATTGCCGTCATCTCGCTGGGTGGCATCGTTGCCAACAACTCCATCAAGGTGGCCGGCGACGACCTGACCTCCGACATTCAGGAGTATATGTCGCGCCAGCATAACGTGAAGGTGTCCGAGCGTATGGCCGAGCGCATCAAGATTAACGTGGGTTCCGCCCTCACCGACCTTGGCGACGAGGCTCCCGAGGACTATATCGTCCACGGTCCGAACCGCATCACTGCCCTGCCCATGGAAGTGCCCGTCTGCTATCAGGAGATTGCCCACTGTCTCGACAAGACCGTGGCCCGCATCGAGACCGCTGTGCTCTCAGCCCTTGAGAACACCCCGCCCGAACTGTATGCCGACATCGTGAAAAACGGCATCTACCTGACCGGTGGCGGCGCTCTGCTGCGCGGACTGGCCAAGCGTCTGACCGACAAAATCAACATCCCCTTCATCGTGGCCGAGGACCCGCTCCACTGTGTGGCTCGCGGGGCCGGCATCGCCCTGAATAACGTCGACCGCTTCTCGTTCCTGATGAGATAACCGTCGGATGAAGAACCTGTTGGCGTTCATCACGAAGTACTACCACTGGCTCATGCTCCTGTTGCTGGAGACGGCCAGTGGTGTCATGCTGTTCCAGTATAACAGCTATCAGGGCAGCGTGTGGTTTACCACGGCCAACGCCGTCGTGGGCAAGGTCTACGAGTGGGATGCCGCCGTGCGTTCCTTCTTCATGCTGACGCGCGTCAACGAGGAACTTACGCTGCGCAATTTCTACCTCGAGCGCCAGGTCTCGCAGCTGCGCCGCCTCTACGGCGACTTGACCCGCGACACCACTGTCCTCGAACGCCAGGAACTGGAGTTCCTCAGCCAGTACAAGCTCATACCTGCCAAAGTGGTGTCAAACACCATCGACAAGCACGACAACTTCATAACCATCGACCGAGGAGAGGCCGACGGTGTGGAGCGCGACATGGGCGTAGCCTGCGGCAACGGCGTCGTGGGCGTCGTCTTCCTGACATCGGCACACTACGCCGTGGTCATTCCCGTGCTCAACGTCACCTCGTCGCGCATCAGCTGCGCCATCCGCGGACGCGGCTACTTCGGCTACCTGCAATGGTACGGCGGCGACCCGGCGGTGGCATACGTCGAGGACATTCCCCGCCACGCCCGCTTCAAACGCGGCGACTGGGTGGAGACCAGCGGCTACTCGGCCATCTTCCCGCCGGGCATCTTAGTGGGCAAGATTGAGAAAATCTACAATTCCGCCGACGGACTCTCCTACCGGCTCAAGGTGCGCCTCTCTACCGACTTCGCCTGTCTGCGCGATGTCACCGTCATCAGCGACAAGACCATCGGCGAGCAGCTGCGCCTGCTCGAACAGGTCAAGGATTCTATCACAATGGCACCTAAATAATCAGCTATGGCTATAGATACACTGAGAAGAGCATTGGTTTTCGTCGTGCTGTGCCTGGTTCAGGCGCTGGTGTTCAACCATATCCACCTGTTCGGCTATGCCACCATCCTGCTCTATGTCTACTTCGTCGTCATGCTGCCGCGCAACTACCCACGCTGGGCCGGTCTGCTGTGGAGCTTCGCCCTCGGCCTGTCCGTCGATATATTCACCAACACGCCGGGCATGGCTGCAGCCGCTCTGACGCTGACGGGATTTCTCCAGCCCTACCTGCTGCAGCTGTTCCTGCCGCGCGAGGCTCCCGAGAACCTGAAGTCGGCCGTGTCGTCACTTGGCTTCACCAAGTTCCTGACCATGGCTTCCTTCCTTGTCTTCATCCACTGCCTGGTCTTCTTCACCATCGAGTCGTTCGGATTCTTCAACTGGCAGCAGTGGTCACTCAACATCGTTGGCACGACCCTGTTGACCGTGCTGCTGATAATGACCCTCGAAAGTATTCGCAAATAACAGATGAGAGATTACGGTCCTGAGTATCGCCGGTTTGTCATTGGCGGCGTGGCCACGTTGATTGTGGTCACCTACATCATCCGTCTGTTCGTGCTCCAGATTTCAAGCGACGACTACAAGAAGAGCGCCGACTCCAACGCCTTCCTCAAGAAGATCGACTTCCCCTCGCGCGGCGTCATCACCGACCGCAACGGCAAGCTGCTCGTCTTCAACCAGCCGGCCTACGACATCATGGTCGTCATGAACGAGGCACGCGGACGCATCGACACGACCGAGTTCTGCAACGCACTCAACATCACCCGCGACGAGTTTAACCGTCGCATGAACACCATCACGGACCGCAACCTCAATCCCGGCTACTCGCGCTTCACCGAGCAGCTCTTCATGAGCCAGCTCTCCGACAAGGAGTTCTCTGTCTTCCAGGAGAAGATGTACCGGTTCCCGGGCTTCTACGTCCAGAGGCGCAGCATACGCCAGTATAAATACCCCTACGCTGCCCACGTCCTGGGCGACGTCGCCGAGGTGTCGCCCGCCGACATCGAGAACGACGACTACTACCAGCCGGGCGACTACATCGGCAAGAACGGCGTGGAGCGCAGCTACGAGAAGCAGCTGCGAGGTGAGAAGGGCGTCAAGATTCTGCTGCGCGATGCCCACGGACGCATACAGGGCAGCTATCAGAACGGTGCCCTCGACCGCCGCCCCAAGCCGGGCAAGAACCTGACACTCAGCATCGACTTCGACCTGCAGGCCCTCGGCGAGCGCCTCATGCAGGGCAAGATAGGCTCCATCGTGGCCATCGAGCCGTCAACGGGCGAAGTGCTTTGCATGGTCAGCTCGCCTACCTACGACCCGAGGCTCATGGTGGGCCGCCAGCGTGCCAAGAAGCATATCGAACTGAGCCGCAACGTCTGGAAGCCGCTCTACAACCGCTCCATCATGGGCCTCTACCCGCCAGGCTCCACCTTCAAGACGTCGCAGGGGCTCACCTTCCTCAGCGAGGGCATCATCACGCCGCAGACGGCCTACGGCTGTGCCCACGGTTTCAACTTCAAGGGGCTGCACGTCGGCTGCCACGGCCACAGCTCCCCCCTGCCTTTGGTTCCCGCACTGAGCACGTCGTGCAACGGCTTCTTCTGCTGGGGACTCTACCACATGATCGGTGCCAAGTCGAAGTACGGCTCGGTACAGAACGCCATGAACAAGTGGCGCGACTACATGGTGTCCATGGGCTTCGGCTACAAGCTGGGCATCGACCTGCCCAGCGAGAAGCGCGGACTCATACCTAACGCACAGTTCTACGACAAGGCTTACAAGGGTTCGTGGAACGGACTCACCATCATCTCCATCTCCATCGGACAGGGCGAAGTGCTGCTTACGCCCCTGCAGATAGCCAACCTCGGCGCCACCATCGCCAACCGAGGCTACTACTACGTGCCACACGTCGTCCGCAAGGTACAGGGCGAACCGCTCGACACGCTCTTCACCCGCCGCCACCGCACCAAGGCCACCCTCAGCAGCTACGAATACGTGGTCAAGGGTATGCGCTCGTCGGCACTCGGAGGCACCTGCCACGCCCTGGCTCACTACGACTTCGATGCCTGTGGAAAGACGGGTACTGCCCAGAACAAGGGCCACGACCACTCTGTCTTCATGGGCTTTGCGCCAATGGACAACCCCAAGATTGCCGTCGCCGTCTACGTAGAGAACGGCGGCTGGGGAGCTACCTACGGCGTACCCATCGGCGGGCTCATCATGGAACAGTTCATTCACGGCAAGCTGTCGGCAGCGTCAGTGAAGCGCGCCTCCGACATCCAGCATAAATCCATCAGCTATGGAACAACCGAAAGATAAACATCCCGGCGTACTGCGCTCACTCGACTGGGTGACCATTGTCATCTACCTCCTGCTGCTCGCTGGCGGGTGGATGAGTGTCTGCGGCGCCAGCTACGACTACGGTGACACGGATCTGCTGTCGCTCTCTACACGCTCGGGTATGCAGATTGTGTGGATTGCCACCAGCATCGTACTCGGCATCGTACTGCTGCTGCTCGACGACCGATATTATTTCATGTTCGCGTACATTATATACGGATTGCTCCTCATACTGCTCTTCGCCACCATCTTCAACACCCATACCATCAAGGGCTCACGGTCCTGGCTCGTTCTCGGACCGGTCAGGCTGCAGCCGGCCGAGTTTGCCAAATTCGCAACGGCCCTCGCACTGGCCAAGTTCATGTCCATATCAGGGTACGACATCCACAAGTGGAAACACTTCGGGGCCACCATAGCCATCATCCTGCTGCCCATGGCGTTCATCGTACTGCAGCGCGAGACCGGCTCGGCACTCGTCTACCTGGCATTCTTCCTCATGTTCTACCGGGAGGGCATGACCGGCAGCGTCCTCTTCACGGCGGTCGCCATGGTCGTCTACTTCGTCGTAGGCATACGCTACGCCGACGTCACGCTGGCACAGACGCCCATCTCCGTCGGCAAGTTTACCGTCCTGCTGCTCATACAGCTCTTCTCGGCGGCCATGGTCTGGATTTACTGCAAGGACCGGCGCGACGCACTCCGACTGCTGGCCGTCTGCGGGGGTGTCACCGGCGTGGCACTGCTGTTCTCGCTCTACGTCATTCCCTTCAACATCGTCTGGGTGCAGCTTGTCCTCGCAGCCCTGCTCATCGGCTACCTCGTCTGGCAGGGACTGGCCACGCGACTCAGGAACTACTACTGGATAGCGCTCTTCGCCTTCGGCTCCGTCATCTTCTTCAATGTTGCCGACTACGGACTGAACCACGTGCTGCAGCCCCACCAGCGCACCCGCATCAACGTACTCCTCGGACTGGAGGAGGACCTCAAGGGTGCCGGCTACAACGTTCACCAGAGCGAGATTGCCATCGGCTCAGGAGGTCTCGAGGGCAAGGGATTCCTCAACGGCACGCAGACAAAGCTGAAGTACGTGCCCGAGCAGGACACCGACTTCATATTCTGCACCGTCGGCGAGGAGGAGGGCTTTGTCGGCTCCGCCGGTGTGCTCATCCTCTTCTGGCTACTCATCCTGCGCCTCATCCACCTGGCCGAGCGTCAGCCCTACCGTTTCGGACGCGTCTACGGCTACTGCGTGCTCAGCATCTTCCTCTTCCATGTCTTCATCAATGTCGGCATGGTGCTGGGGCTGACACCTGTCATCGGTATTCCCCTACCCTTCTTCAGCTACGGTGGCTCCTCGCTCTGGGGCTTCACCTTCCTGCTCTTCATCTTCCTCGCCCTCGATGCCCGCCGCAACATGGTTCGGTCGTAGGGAGGAAGGGACTATTCCCCTCCTCCATTGACTGTAGCTCCACGACTACCACCTTCATTCGTGAGTTGTCTTGACCCTACGATGTTGGAATTCCATGTGGTGGGTTCACTGAGAGAATCGCCGTCTTTGAAAATACGGAAGTAGCCTACATCCATCAGCTTGTGATTGGGGTCGGCGGCCTTGTCCACCATCAACAGTCCATAGTAGTAATCTCTGATGCCTTCACTGGTCTTTCTGCCAGAAATCACAACAGCCATCCTGTTAAATATTCCCTTTGTATAGCCTTCAGTGGCGAAGAAGGCGGTGAACCGTTCCCCGTTACCGCTGATGAAAGCTCCCTTCCCGATGTCATAGTCATCGGTACTGCTGTCGGCATCATACTCATACATGTCGATGGTATTGTTGATGAAGTTCTGATTGAAGAATTTGATTTTGTAGGAGTCTATTACTTTACCAACAGGGTAATGGCCGTCTTCGCAATAGACCGTCGTGTACGGACTCAGGTAGAAAGCGCCCTCAATGCTTGGTGGATTGACACCGTTGTAGATGGGCATGTGGTTTCTCAATCCCTCGCGCATGTTCGCTGGAACGATGTCACTCATTCTCGGGTCGTCCATCTCGTCAATGGTCTTCAACACCGGACGTATGCTTCGTCCAGAATTGCGCATATAGTTCATATAGTCAATCTTGCCTTCATGCATATATAATGCAGGGACTGATTGGGTGCTGGAAAGGGTGGACACCCAATAGAAGCCGGTGCCGCCAAGGTTATAGTGACTATCAGCCGACTTGCTCCCACCGAATGGCATGAAGATGCTGTTGCCGTTGGGACCTGTCACGCGATATCCGTTCACGCCATTAAGTTTTTCCTTTTTCCAGGTGCATTTCTCCACGAGTTCATCCATCTCTGCCTTTGAAGGCATTCGCCAATACTTGCCCATATTCACTCTGGCAGCATCGTCCATCGGTTCAACGGTTGACAGGTCGTCCACCGTTCCGTAATAGCTGCTCAGACAGTATTTCGAGAAACTGTCGCCCGTAGCGTCGGAATACTTGTAGGTGCTCCACGAATAGGTGCTCTTCTCTGCTGTCTCTGCCCAGGCGTAGTAGCCACCATAGTCTTCTGGACTATCCGCTCCGACATTCATCATGGCCCATTTCACACTCAGTCCCAAGTCAACAGCGTACTTGCTGGATGGTATCTCCTGCTTCATGTAACCGGTGGTGGCGGCGTCAATGTCGGCTTGGGTAATCTTATTGTCACCATCCAAATCAGCATTGGGGTCGTACTTGTTGCTGTTGATAAGGTCGATGATGGTGACTATGTCGATGACATTGATTAGCTTGTCGCCATTCAAGTCACCGGTCTTTTGCTTGTTCTCACTGGATTCAACCATCTTGGCAAACTTGCTCCAGCCCTGCGTGGAGCGATAGGTACTCTTCGTTCCGTCGGGAATGTAAAGAAATGCCTTGTTATAGATATAATCCTTATTGCTGTAACACGTGAAGGCATCATCGGTGAAGGCAAAAGGCTCTGTCGAAAGAGAATAGATTTTTTCAAGATTGGTGCAGTCCTCGAAAGCACAATATCCGAAATCTTTGACACTGGCAGGAATGGTAATCTCTACCAGGCTCGTCAGTCCGTTAAACGCCCCATCGCCTATGGCAGTAACGGTGCTGGGTATCAGTGTCGTCGCGCAACCGGCTATGAGTTTATTGGTTGCTGTCTCGATGATGGCGTTGCAGTCATCACCAGAGTTATAATACGGGTTGTCAGGGTCTACCTGAATACTTACAAGGCCGTTGTCTCCAGCCAGTACAAAATTGTCTTCTATCTCAGACACGTTCTTGGGAATATAGAGCGATGTCAGTAGCGGATTGTCCCTAAGGCCCTGTGCGCCGATGAAGGTCAGAGTCTCGGGGAGTCTCAGCGACTTCAGCGACTTGCAATAGCAGATACACATTCTGCCGATAGACGTCACTCCGTCGAGGCCTTCAATGCTCTCAAGGGCATAGCAGCTGCTGAAGGCCCCCATGCCAAGATAGGTGACAGTCCTGGGAAGCGTGACCTTGGTAATGCTTTTGCAATCAGAGAACGCATATTTGCTGACACCCACGACGGTGTATCCGTTGATAGTTTGCGGAATGGTAACAGCGCCCTTCGTCGATATGTCGATGCTCGCATCGTTATCTGCCGTACAACTTACCTCGACCTGCATGGGGTCCTTGCTCAATACCTTATATAGAACGCTTACACCTTCTTTTGTATTTGACGTGAAGGTATCGCCAACCACTAAGTTGTCATCTTCAGCAACTGAATCATCCCCTATAATCAGAACGTTGTTTTTAATGCTGACAGAGACAGTAAGTAATTCTGATCCATCGGCTTTGCATATCTCATCAGAGCCAACCTTGCGGCTGACGAAATAAAGGGTGTAAGTACCATCAGGAATATCCCTTCCTATAGAGAATGAACAATTTGCTTCAGTTGCATCGTCAAATGCAGTAGCCGCTGCGTACCTGAAACTTAAATCTGGAGTACCAACCATCTCATTTCCTTTAAACAATGCTATTCCGAAGTCGTATGCCACAGGAAAAGGTACATAATTTTGAATTGTCGCAGTGATTGCAATGTCTTCAAAATTCATATTTGAGTTTTCACGTTTCCAAGTGGTTTTACCATCCGTAGGCCATGCCCCCCAAATATAAATCCTTTGCTTTGCTTCTTTGTATAATTTATCCTTGTCCGGCTTCAGATTAAATACAGCAATTTGGTTTTCATAATACTTCATTTTATCCTTTTCTTCATTTGTCTCAGGTACAATATGGAACCACCCATTAGTGGAATTATTACCATTATTCCACCCCCAATTGAAATAAAGGTAATCGCTATCAATTCCTTCACAAACGAAAACATGCCCACCTTCATTCTTTGGTTTCTGTCCTCCATATATAACCGGACCATTTTCTGTTAATTCTTTATATATCGCAGAAAGCCATTCATCTATTTCCATCGAACTTTTACTCCTAAAACAAACCCCTTCTTGATATCCAAAATAATGTTGCATTGCATATGGTACAGAACAAATACTTGCACCAGATTCCTCATCGTCATAATTCATATTCACAGCTGTACCTGCATATAGCATAATATTAGCAATAGCCTCTTCTTGTTCATCTGTAGGTTTTGGGTAATTTACGCCAAAGATGTAATCCCACATCTCTTGATTATTATAGTTATAATATTGTAAGGTGTTTGCCCAATTTAGTATAGTTCCCTTTCCTACAGGTTCTACAGTAAGACTATTCTTTCTTGATGTATAGCCAGGAATCGGCCTGACAATTTCTAAAGGCCATACATGATAATACATCAACTCCACCATCGCAGTAGCTACGCACCCTGTCAGTGCTATATCCTTTCCAAAACCAAGAAAGCCTTTGTCAACGACTGGGCATTTGTTATAATAGGGTTCATGTTGATCATACCGAGCCAATCTGGCACCCTGAAGTTGGAATTTTCCAGAGAAACTGGATCTAGCCGGTGCTTTGGAATCATTCATTCGCAAGTTGTTTATGTATTTTGCATAGCCTTCCATCCACGCCTTGAAGTTGTCGGGCATGTTGTCGGAGTCAACCTTTCCTGTGTCCGAATAGCCGAGAATCTCTTCAGTGGCATCTTCACCACTGACGATGACGAACCCATCGTCCTCGCCTACGTTAAAGATGTAGTAACTGCCGTTCTCGCCTACAGAAGCCATCTGCAGATCTAAGGAACGAGGGGCTCTGCGAGCCTTACTGGTAATACGGCCACTAAGGAACTTGCCGGCCTTCCGGCTGGCTTGGTCTGCCGTCACTGGGTTTGCATAAAGTTGTATGCATACGAACAAGCATACAAAAGAAAAAACGATTCTATTCATAACACATTATATTATAACAACATCATTATAGACAAGTTTATCGAGGGCTTACTCGGAGCCAGTCTGGAACCACCAGATGGGTGAGCAGTTGACGAAATCTTCTTTCTCGAAGTCGAAATACTTGACGCGCCAGTAGTACTTGGTGTTGGGTTGCAGCCCTGTAATTGTTGTGGAGAACCAGGTGTATGTCTCGCCGTATCTACCACTGCCGGAGATGTTTACTCCTTTTACTTTACGGCTCACGTCGGGTTTGTCGCTTACAATTATGCTTCCGACAAACGAACCATTATGCGGCATGGTAATGGGAACATAGAAATATGCACCTGTACTCCCCGTGACGGCACCCTCGGCAGGACTAGGTTCGCCACAGATACCATGCACGTAGTCATCGGCACTTGCGCTCTTGACGGGACGGACAGAATAGCCCTTGCAGCGCTGCCCACCATATCGGTTAGTACCGTCGTTGTCAAATTTCATGCAGCATGCCAAGTAGTATTTCGTGCCCCAGGAATAGGTCGAATACGATTCTGACCAATAGCAGCCCTCTTTTGATTCATCAACACATTCTTTGTCTTCATAATAGCCGGCAGCTGGCAAGAATATGCTGTTGCCGTTTGGGCCAGTGAATTCGCGTCCCCACTGGCCGTTGACCTGCATCCACTCTGAAGTGCAGTAGTTCAGCAGTTCTCTGAATTCGGTGTCGGTAGGCATACGCCACATACCGCCCCATTGTACGTTGGCGACATCATACTGTGACAGGCCGATGCTTTCGCCCATGTCGTAGGCCGATTCTGACGTTCCGTCGCAGTGCTGGTAGTTGCTCCAGCTGTAGCTGGTTTTGTCCTTTGTCTCGCCCCAGGCATAGTAGCCGCCCCAGTCCTCGGGGAAGACGGCACCGACGTTGCACGTCGCCCACTGTACGCCACTGGGCAGTCCAAGGTCGACAGCCTCAGCCTCCATGTTAATCACATTGGGGTCAACGACCTCTACCTCGAGGGCTGTCATGCGGCAGAGCTTCGGATTGGTGATGGTGATGGTGGCGGTACCCTCCTTCAGGGCCAGCACCTGCAAGACGGTCTTCAGGCGGTTGGAGCCGCCGGCGGTCAAATCTATGAGGGCGGTGGCTACGTCGGGGTCACTGTTTTCAAGTGTGTAGGCAGCCTTAGGACTGATGGTTATCACCTTCGTCTGTCCCACTTTCAGTTTCAAGTGGTTGGCCGATAGTTGGATGGGCGTCGGCCTGACGGTCACGTCGACTGTCTGAGTGACACCGCTGCGGACATCCTTCACTGTGACAGTGGTTACGCCGGCCACCAGACCGATGATTTTGGCATGCCGCGAACCGTCGGTTCTCTTCTTGATAGATACCGACACGGCATCCTTGTCGGCCGCCTCAATGGTCAGGCAGTCCCAACCGTCGTTGCAAGTGACGTCGGCCGTCTTGCCTTCCTCCACCACGACCCGGTTTGTCGACAGCGTCAGCGGCTTGGGGATGGTGATTTCGGACGGCTCGCCCTTCAAGGGGAAGAAGCCAAAGAGTTTGTACTGCGGATAGACTTTCAGCGTCTGCGGGCTGTACTGGCTGAGGGAGGTCTGGTATGTCGAAGCCTTGACCCAATGCCAATAGTCATAATCCTTGGTGAACTGGTTATACAGTTCCTTGCCGTTGGCGTCGTAGATGGACAATCCGATGGGACCGGGGAAAAGCGTGGTGTTCGTGGCCTTGGTCTTCACATTCATAGCATCCACATGGTCCCACAGATAGGCGGTTTCCATAAAGTAATTGCTTTCACCCATCCTGTATAGTTTGGGCAGTGCAGGTTTCGACAGCTTGGGCAGCAGCGTCACCGTAGCCGGGTAGAGGGTGGTCGAGATATTGGCCAGCTTCCATTCTTTGTATCCAAGGCGTGCCAAGATGTCAAGGCCTAACTTGATGCCAAAAGTCAGCTTCACATTCTCAGAGAACTCTTTGTACATAGCTGCTTCAATACCTTCGTCAGCCATAGTCTTTAAGATATCGGTATCGAGCGAAATGCTGCCTTTCAGTTCGGGACCGCACTTTATGTTGAAGCCGAGCGAAGCCCACTTGGGTTTCCATACGGCAACGTCAAATTCCACGCATGCGCCAAACGACACTTTGCCAGCCAGCTCGGTCTTCAGCTTGATGTTGTCGGCTAAGTCGTCGAAGTTCCAGCCTTTCTCGTGGAATATTTCCTCGCGGCTCCATTTGGGGTCGGCTTCTGAATTGTATCTGTAATGCTCTTTGTTGGAATACTTGTATTTAAGACCTGACAGTTCGATGCTGAATTCGCCGCCGTAGGAGATATAGGCTCCCACCATACCATACACTTCAATGCCCCAAACGGTAAACAGCAGTGCGGGTGGTGTCCACATTTCCTTCAGCTTTTCATTGGGATCCCATGCACTAGGGATGGCACCCTGCATATTATCTTCATTGAGCAGTTCGACATTGATGCCAAATTCCAAGTCGTGCTGCCAGATGATGTCAACCAATGTCGGTTCGGAGTTGAACACATTAAGGTCGATAGTGTAGTCAACGATTATCTGACCCTTTCCGTCGATGACGAGCGGCTTGAGCAGGTCGCATTTGATTTTGTAAGAAGGTTCGGCGTGTTCCCTGCGGCGCGACATGAAGCGGCGAGTAGAATAGCTGTGACTACCCCCCGGCTCTATGCGCCCTACGACGAGCAGACGGTCAAACACTTCTTCGGGTCCGGCCGACTCCCAGGTATAGATGTTGCCGCTGATTTTGGTGACGCGCCCCGAGAAGCCCATGGGCAGCGGGTCTTCCTCCAGGTCGCTATAGATGACTTGCCCCTGCTTGGGCAACTGGGCGGCGGGTGTCGAGCTCTTAAAGGTGATGGTGTAATTGTCGAAGTCAACACTGGCGATGTTGCCCACGTTCGTCTCGTCGATAATGAAAATGCCTTTCTTCATGATCGGTTCAGGCGTCTGGTAGCAGATGCTGTCGATGGCGGCAATAGGTATGCGGTAGAGACTGTCGCGGGTCTGTACAAGCTGCACCACTGGCATGTCGTAGGTCAGTCCGTCAAGGCCCGTACAGCTGTAGCTGACGTGCGCCACCTGACTCATCAGGAAAGCCTTCAGCCGGCGGCCGTCGTTGAGGTAGATGTACATGGCGGCATCGTCAGGCGACTGGCCGGCAGGCTCGGTGCCGAGGCCGGCGGTCTGTCCGTCCTGCCGGGCGAGGGCCTCGCGGCGGCCTATCACCACCTGGGCCAAGGCCGCGACATCGTCGCCGTCCACCTGTCCGTCCTGGTTGATGTCGGCAGCCAAGCGGTCGAAACCTTGCGGCGTCTTGTTCTTTAGGTGGCTGACCAAGGCGGCAACGTCGGCAACGTCAACGCCGCCCTGACCGTTTGGATTGCCAAGCTGGTTATTGTCCACAAAAGTCATCTTCTGCAGTTTCTCCAAGTCGTAGCTGACGGTCTGTCCCATCCGAGTGGTTATCTCGAGCGTTGTGCCGTTGTTTTTCATCACCGGCATCTGGTAGAGCATGTATTCCTTCTTCTGTCCCGTGGTAGTCTCCACAGTCAGCTTCTTCGACACAGGGTCGCTGATGCCCACAATATTGGTGAACCTGCCCCAGAACCAGTTGTTGCGGTAACTGTTGATGCTCTGTTGCGGCACGTAGAGCGTTACGGCCGAGTATTCGATATCACTGTTGAAGGTATCGTCGTAAACGTATGGCGGGTAATCTGTCTTCAGCAGGGTTATCTGCTTGAGATTTGTGCTGTTAGAAAAGACTTGCGGCCTTAAGGTGACAATCGTTTCGGGTATGATGAGGTTGGTTTGAGCCGTACTTGCCATGACGTAGTCGTAATTGTCTGTCAGCAGGCCATTGCTCACATGGTAGTATTTATTCTCTTCATCCACCATGATGCTAGTCAGGTTCGTGCAGCCCTTGAAGATGTTGGTTCCAATATACATCACCTGACTCGGAATGAACACGGCCTCAAGGCTCGCGCAGCCCTCGAAGGCCTCGTCGCCGATCTTTTTCACGCTCCACAGGGCAGCGTCGGCTCCAAGGTGTATGTAGCTCTCGTCACCCGTCCACTTCACCAGTGTTGTGCCGTCGTCCGACAGCTGGTAGCTCTCCCGTGGATAGACACCGGCCTCCAAAGGGGCGTTGCGGTCGGGCTCAATGTTGTAGATGATGTATTGGTTCTTTGTGAATTCATCGACAGCAGTCAGTTTGTAGTATCCGTCGTTAGCGCCACTCCATCCGAAGTTGACGTGGAAGAAGCCGCCACAACGATAGCCGTCGACAACCATCGCATGACCGGAATTCTCAGAGTCTGCGCAGAAGAGGACTGGTAGTTTATTCGTCAGGTCATTATAGACAATTGCCTCAAAGTTGGCAAGCGAGTTGTTGTTAAGCCAGAGCGTCTTGGCCGTACGCTTATACCCGAAGTGGTCTGTCAGAATATCCCGGTTAAATGAGCCAGGGGTATTAGAGGAAGAAAAGGCGGCATGAGCTGCCAACGAACAATGATACAACAATGTGGCCACGGCCTGGTCTTCATCTGTGTCCTCGTAGTCGTATTCCAGCTTCATCTTGTCCCATTCAAAGCTGACGTTGTAAAAGTCGGCTGAGAGTGTCTGGCTGTTCCATTTATACGACGTGCGGCCATAGCCGATTTCCGGCCATTGGTGGTAGTACATTACCTGGGCAAATGCTACGGCCGTACACCCCGTTATACAGCGTCGGCCGTCGTCAGGGTCAATGGGGCACAGATTGTTGTATGGTGCATATTGGTTCCACTGAGTTAGTACTAACGGTTCGATGTCAGCCCAGCCGTTATCAGCCCGCTTGGCTACACGATGCTGCGCCTGACTGCTGACGTGGCTGATCTGCTGCTCGTAGCCCGACAGCAGGTCGGCGAGGCCGTCGGGAATGTCGGCGGTATCAAACCGCCCTGTGTCAGAGTAGCCGAGGATTTCCTCTGCACGGTCGTCACCGCCGACGATGACGAAGCCGCCCGCGTCATTATTAAAGACGTAGAAAGCCGGCTGACCACTGGCCGTCGTACGCTGGTGGGCGAGCTTCATACGGGGCGACCTGCCAGGTGCCATGCGGCGGCCGTCACCGACCGACTTTTGTATGAGGAACTGGGCAGCCTTGCGGCGTGCCTCCTCCGTGTCAACGGGAACAGCATGGAGCAGGCCGCAGCCAAGCAGGCACATCGTAATAATGACATAGAACTTCTTTCCCATAATCTTCAATTATTTGGATTCTCTAACAAAAAATGTGCTGCAAAATTAAAAAAATAAACCGACAATTCCAAATCTTTTCCTTGTTTTATAAACACGCAGAACTGAAATCAAAGCGGGCGTGGCGGGTTTTGGCCGAAACCCGCCACGTCTTGCCGAAAACGCGCCACGTTTTTCCAAAAACCCGCCACGTTTTTCCGCTAAACCCAAACCGGTCATTAGGGTCCAATGACCTTTCTGGGATAATTATCCGGAACAGCTTTGTCTCATGCGCTCTGAGACAAAAACGAAAGTTCCGACGCCTAATTGTCTGTCACATTTTTCAACCCTCACTTCCCTCACTTCTGTCACCTGCGCGGGTGAGGGAAGTGAGGGAAGTGAGGGTTGAAAAGTGGAAATGACAGGTATATCAACGAAAGCAGGAACTTCGTTGCCGAAGCTCCTGCTTTGTGGTTATAAAGCTCAATAATAAAATTAAGCCGGAAGAGAGATTGCCTCTGACGGGCAGACCGAAGCACATGTACCGCACTCCGTGCAAGCGTCAGCGTCAATTACATACTTCTCGCCCTCAGAGATAGCCTCTACGGGGCACTCACCTATACAGGTTCCACATGCGATGCAGTCATCACCAATTACGTAAGCCATAATACTTTTAAATGTTAGTGAATTAATAATACTCAAAAATTGTGATGCAAAGGTAAGTAATATTTTTGAATTATACCTAACTTTTGGTACATTATTTTTGCAATTTATACGGTGTCGAAATTGCCAAGGATATAATATTGCGGCTGTTTTGGCGTTATATGATATATGAGAAAACTGTTCTCCTTATTATATATACTGACACTGGCGCTGGGGCTCTGTGCCCAGGAGCGTAAGCCGCAGAACAAGCCATACATCGACTTGCGGCCTACGCACTTCGGCATCAGCGTGGGCTTGCACATCCAGGACATTGAGATGCAGAACGCCGGGCCGCAGGTGGTAACGCTTGAAGACGGTACGGAAGGAACCGAGACCGTCGTCTGCGACCAGGACAACTGGAACCCAGGGTTCAGCGTCGGCGTGCTTGCAGACCAGCGGCTATCGCAGCACCTCTCGCTGCGCGTGGCACCGACCATGCACTTCGGAGCAAAGCACCTCAGCTTCCGTCACCTGAACCGCACCGACGCCGAGGGCCGCGTGCTGACGGCCACACAGGACATGAAGAACACATATATAGCGGTTCCCATCAACCTGAAGTTCGCCGCCGAGCGCTTCAACAACTACCGTCCGTACCTCATTGCCGGTGTGAATCCCATGATCAACCTCACGTCGAAGTCACAGGACTACATCCAGCTGAAGCGTTATGACACAATGCTTGAAATAGGCTTTGGCTGCGACTTCTACCTGCCGTTCTTCAAGCTCATACCCGAACTGAAGTTCAGCTACAGTCTTACCAACGCCCTCGACGGCGGACATGCCGACGAACTGACCGATGCAGTGAGCAGGCTCTATACCAACTCCGTCACGACCGGCCACGCGAAGATGTTCACACTCACGTTCTACTTCGAATAGAGATTACTCTCTGCGCTCCGTAGAGTAGCGGACGGTGACAGTCGGCGAATACGTGTTCAGGAGCGTCAGCAGGATGGTGCCCTTGTCGTTCTGGAACGTGGCCTCCTTGTGCAGGTCGCCGTGCTTGCCCATGTTGGGCCATCCGTACACCTTCTCCATCTCGTCGTGGAGAGCCTGCCACAGGTGCGACGTCGAGTCGTTGTACGTGGCAGTATAGTTCTCTAAGATGTCGACGATGGTGTCATTATGATGGTACACGGCGACGGTGAAGTTACGTGCCAGCGTGTCGGCCATCACATAGCGGTCATCGAACTTCGTCGTGTCGAGCCACAGGTTAGGCATCTTCTGCAACAGCGAGTCCACCATCTGGCGTGCCGGTATGCCCATCGACAGACCACGGTAGTCAATATACCCACGCTCGCCAGAGCAAGAGAAGAAAAGCCAACTCAGACAGCCAAGACAACAAACAATCGTTTTCCTCATCTTCCAGGTAATCATACGTCTTACTTATTACTTCTTACTTATCAAATACTCTCCTATCTGAACGGCATTCAGGGCGGCACCCTTGCGAATCTGGTCGCCGGAGAGCCAGAAGGTCAGGCCGCAGTCGTCGGTCAGGTCCTTGCGGACGCGGCCCACGAAGACATCGTCCTTGCCGGCTGTGTCGAGCGGCATGGGATAGGTCAGCGTCGACGGGTCGTCGACCAGTGTACAGCCGGGGGCGGCGGCAATGGCCTGCTGAGCCTCCTCAACGCTGATGGGACGCTCGGTCTCAATCCATACGCTCTCAGAGTGGCTGCGCAGCGAAGAGACGCGCACGCACATGGCCGAGCACTTCGCGTCGGTGTGCATGATCTTACGTGTCTCGTTGTACATCTTCATCTCCTCCTTCGTGTAGCCGTTGGGCTGGAAGACGTCAATCTGCGGAATCACGTTGTAGGCCAGCTGGTGCGGGAACTTCTTGATGGTCTTCACCGCGCCCGTCTCCACAATCTCCTTGTACTGCTGCTGCAACTCGGCCATGGCGGCGGCACCGGCACCCGAGGCACTCTGGTAAGAGGCCACGTGGATGCGCTTGATATGGCTCAGCTGCTCCAACGGCTGCAGCACGACAACCATCATGATGGTCGTGCAGTTGGGGTTGGCGATGATGCCGCGCGGACGGTTCAGGGCGTCCTCGGCGTTGCACTCGGGCACCACCAAGGGCACGTCGTCGTCCATGCGGAAGGCCGACGAGTTGTCAATCATCACGCAGCCGTATTTCGTAATTGTCTCGGCAAACTCTTTGGACGTGCCGGCACCGGCCGAGGTGAAGGCGATGTCGATGTCCTTGAAGTCATCGTTGTGCTGCAGCAGTTTCACCGTCAGCTCCTTGCCACGGAAGGTGTACTTCCTACCGGCAGAGCGTTCGGAGCCGAACAGCACCAGTTCATCCATCGGGAAATTTCTCTCGTCAAGCAGGCGCAGGAACTCCTGGCCAACGGCGCCCGAAGCGCCAACAATTGCTACTTTCATACTTCTTGAGTCTCCGAGCCCCCTAAGTTAGGGGGTTGGGGGTCTGAACCGCCTCGCATAGCCCCCTAAGTTAGGGGGTTGGGGGTCTGAACCGCCTCAAACTTCTCGGACCTTTTATTTGTTAATACTATTGTTTATATATTCTCTGATTCTTCTCAAAACATCATCAATATCCTGTTCAACCTCCTCATTTCTGAACCTTATCACGTTTATCCTGTTTGCCATTAGGAACAACGTACGATCCTCGTCTTTCAGTCTTACCTGTTCGTCCTCATGAATATTACCATCCAACTCTATACACAACCGAATAGACGGGCAATAAAAGTCCAAGATATAAGGACCAAAGCCGTGTTGCTGACGAAAACGATATCCATCAAGCTGTCTTCCTTTCAGCCGTTTCCACAACATTCGCTCTGTGGGAGTCTCTGTTCGGCGCAACAACTGTCGGTATTCTTTAGTTGCAGGATGATTGGAATAGTTCATTTCGCGTGCAAAATTACAACTTTTTTTTGGGATAAGGAATATATAAGGGGAAATATTTTTTAATTACGCTTGTTCAGACCCCCAACCCCCTAACTTAGGGGGCTAAGGATTACGCTTGTTCAGACCCCCAACCCCCTAACTTAGGGGGCTAAGGAGCCCGGTGTATCCACCGCAGAACGGCGTCGTAGATGGACTTTTCCTCATGGTGCTGGGCCTCGGTGAAGCTCATGCGGTCCTCCTTCTGGTCACCATACTGGTCGGGGAAGATTATCATCAGGTTCTTGCCCGAGAAGTACTGCTGAAGCTCGTTGGGCAGACGGTCGAGGGCGGTCTTGTAGGAGATGGTACCCTTACGGGCGGTAACGACGACAAACAAGTGGTCGTCGGCAATTTGGGCAGCCAGCTGCGGAAGCTCGTTCCAGTGGCCCATCGGCGTGTACTCCGAACGGACGGAGGAATGGTTGCTGTTGATATAGTCGGCTATCAGCGTCAGCGACTCATCGCGCCCATGGAACTGGATGCGGCAGTCAAGCTGCTCGGACAACTGGCTCAAGCGCTCTAACCAGCGGTGGAAGCCGGGCTCGAACTCGGCACGGCTGGGCACGGCCACACGGATGCGGCGCAGCGTGTTCAGCGGCTGGACGAAGCGCGCGAGCATAATCTGACGGTTCAGACCGTTGTAAAGGCTCTGGATGAAGTCGCCCCAGAACTTAGCGTTCTGCGACGTATGCACGTGCATACCCATGATGACCTCCGTACAGCCCGTCTCGCGGAAGGCGTGCTTGATGCCGTTGGCAATGTTCGTGGCCAGTCGGACCTGTGTCTGCAGCTGCGTCTCCGAGGCACTGGCCTGACGCTGCAGCTGTTCGAACAGCTGCAAGCCCTCCTCGCGGTTGGTGGTGGCGTGCTCGTCGTCATACACCACGTTCAGGGCTACCAGCCCCTGCGGGTGGCGCTGGCTGCGCACGAAGAGCGCGAGGTTGAGCAGCTGAGGGGCGATGTCGGGGTATTTCACGCAGATGAGGATATTCTCGTGGGGGGTGGAATGGGCATTATGGGCGGGATGGGGTTTGGGCGACTCAACTGACTGCGAGAGAATGACCTGCTTCGAGGCGTGCTCGGTCATCAGCGTCGAGATGATACAGGTGACCAGGATCATCAGCACAACGCCGTTCAGCATATTGTCGTCCACCAGGTACTCGCCAGGCCCAACCTCCAGGCGCATACCGACCATCACCATGGCGATGGCACCGGCGGCATGGGCCGACGTCAGACCGAACATCATGTTGCCGTCGTACTTCGGCAGGCGGAACAGCAGGCTCGACAGGTAGGCAGCTACCGCTTTGCCGAAGGTGCCGAAGAAGGCTATCATCAGCATCACCCACAGTACGTAAGGGCCTTGCAGCAGCGTGCGCACGTTGATGAGCATACCCACACCGATAAGGAAGTAAGGAATGAACAGGGCGTTGCCGATGAACTCCAAGCGGTTCATCAGCGGCGACACGTGCGGGATATACCTGTTCAGAATCAGTCCGGAGAAGAACGCGCCGAAGATGCCCTCCAGACCGATGAGGTCTGTCAGCGCGGCATTGAGGAACATCACGGCCAGGACAAAGATGAACTGCATGACGGCATCGCTGTAGCGGCGCAGGAAATAGCGCGACAGACGCGGAATAAGCCAAAGCATCAGCCCTATATAGGCACCCAGCTTCAACACGAACAGCAGCCAGAACAGCCAAGCCCCCATAGCATCGCCCGCTGCTACGCCAACGCCCCCCGCTGTCGGCTGTGCAGTGGCGGTGCCGCTGCCATAGCTCCCAGCCAGTCCGGCTATCATCACCAGCGCCAGAAACAGGCTGATCATCGACGAACCCACGGAGAGCGCCACCGAGTGGTGACGCTGAAGGCCGTAGCGGCTGACGATGGGATAGGCGATGAGCGTGTTCGAGGCCATGATACAGCCCAGCAGGAACGATGCCGCCGGCGTGTAGTGCAGCAGTGTGATGGCCATCAGGTAGGTCAGCCCAAAGGGCACCAGACACGTCAGCAGTCCGAAGACGAGGAACCGCAGCTTGTTCTTCTTCACGCCCTCCATGTCCATCTCCAAGCCGGCCAGGAACATGATGTAATAGAGGCCGACGCGCCCGAACAGCTCGAACGAGTTGTCGCGCTCCAGGATGTTCAGCCCGTACTGGCCGACGATGACGCCTGCCAGCACCATACCGATGATGTGCGGAATCCTCAGCTTGCCCATGATGATTGGGGCAAACAGGATGATGAGAAGCACCACGAAGAATATCAGCGTGGGGTCGGTGATGGGGAAGTACGTAGCCAGTATCGTCATTTCGGGTGCAAAGTTACGCAAAAAAACTCATTTCCCATTTCACAATTCCCTTTTTTTTATTACCTTTGCAACCAAATTCGCAGACAATGATTACAACCCACAACATCACAAAGAGCTTCGGCTCACTACAAGTGCTGAAAGGCATCGACCTGCACATAGACCGAGGCGAAGTCGTCAGCATCGTAGGGCCATCGGGGGCCGGCAAGACTACCTTGCTCCAGATTATCGGCACGCTCGACCGCCCCGATGCCGGTTCCGTATGTGTCGATAATATCGACACCACCACCCTCTCGCAAACCGCACTCGCCGACTTCCGCAACCGCCACCTCGGCTTCGTCTTCCAGTTCCACCAGCTACTCCCCGAGTTCACGGCAATGGAGAACATCATGATTCCGGCATACATCGCTGGCGTCTCGCAGAAGCAGGCACGTGAGCGTGCTCAGGAGCTGCTGAAGTTCATGCAGCTCACCGACCGCGCCACGCACAAGCCCGCCGAGCTCTCAGGTGGCGAGAAGCAGCGCATCGCCGTGGCACGCGCCCTCGTCAACAATCCCGCCGTCATCCTCGCTGATGAGCCCTCCGGCTCGCTCGACACGCATAACAAGCAGGAGCTACACCAGCTCTTCTTCGACCTACGCGACCGCTTCGGCCAGACCTTCGTCATCGTCACCCACGACGAGGAGCTCGCAACACTCACCGACCGCACCATCCACCTACGCGACGGCATCATCGAGCAGCCACTCTCCGAAGCCCCCACCGAAGAACCCGCAGAAGAACCCGCAGAAGCCCCCACCGCCCTATGATCACCCTCGGCAAGTACAACACCCTCCGCATCGTCAAGCGCGTAGACTTCGGCCTATACCTCGCCCCCATCCCCGAGGGTCCGCTGTGCAGCGGCGCTGCCGCTGCCCCCCAGGAAGAAATCTACGACGAAATCCTCCTACCCCAGCGCTACGTCACCCCCGACATGCACATCGGCGACACGCTCGAGGTTTTCATATACCTCGACCACGACGAGCGCATCGTAGCCACCACAGAGCGCCCCTTGGCAACAGTAGGAGAGTTCGCCTACATGGAGTGCGCCTGGACAAACGAGTACGGCGCCTTCCTCAGCTGGGGACTGCAGAAAGACCTCTTCTGTCCCTTCCGTGAGCAGAAGCAGCGCATGGAGCGCGGGCGTACCTACTACGTCTACGTCATGGAGGACGAGAAGACACACCGCCTCATGGCCACCGCCAAGGTGGAGCGATACCAGAAGGTCACTGGCCGCCAGCGTGCCCTCGACTTCGCCGAGCAGCTGCTGCGCTACCTCTACGAGCACGACGGCTTCTGCGACCTCGGCGACCACTCACCTGCCGACGACATTGCAGCCCGCTTCGGCGTCTCCAAGAAAGCCTACAAGCAGGCCGTCGGCGACCTCTACCGCCGGCGTATCATTAACATCACGCCCGACGGCATCCGTCTGGTCTAAAGACTGCCGATGGTCAGACTGCTCCTGTCCTGTCTGCTGACGATGCTCAGCACCACCATGCTGACGGCATCAACCCTTTCACGGACCGAGGCCCGACGGCAGGCGGCCATGTTCCTTTCTCTCCGCAACCAGGCGGCAGCAAGGGCGGCACAGCCGTCAGAAGCACCCGTACTGACAGAGACCACCACCCCGTCGCCGTCATACTATGCCTTTAACATCGGCAGTGGTGACGGCTTTGTCATTATCAGTGCCGACGACCTGTCAGAGACCGTCATCGGCTACAGCGACACAGGCTCTTTCAACGCCGCCACACTACCCGCGAACGCAAGGGCATGGTTAGAGGGGCTTGATGGGCTTGATGGGCCACGCAATGCCCAGTCAGCCCATCCCGCCCATAATGCCCATCCCCCCATCCGCCCGCTCCTCCCCACACAGTGGGGACAGAGGTGGCCCTACAACAGCCTCTGCCCTCAGGACTACCCCACCGGCTGCGTAGCCACGGCCATGGCACAGGTCATGAACTACCACCGTTGGCCGCTGACGGCCACGGCGGTCATCCCGGCCTACAGCACTTACGGCGAACTGACGCCCGTGACCTTCAGCTGGGACAGAATGCTCAATGGCTACAGCGAGACTGCCGACGAGGAGAGCTGCGAGGCCGTGGCCTGGCTCATGAAATACTGCGGACAGGCGGTACAGATGAGATATGGCAGCAACTCATGGGCCTACGAACAGAACATACCGCTGGCACTGACGCGCTTCTTCGGCTACGACGGCGGGGCACACGTGGTCTACCGCATGGACTTCACCTGCGAAGAGTGGGAGACGCTCATACTCAATGAGCTGCAGGCAGGACGGCCTGTCATCTACAGCGGACAGCGGTCGGCAGGGAGCCATGAGTTCGTCGTCGACGGATACGACGGCGAGGGGTTCTACCATTTCAACTGGGGATGGGACGGACAGAGCAACGGCTGGTACAGGCTGCCGGCGGCGAACCCCGCACAGGTAGGCACAGGAGGCGGGGGCGGCATCGGTCTCGACGGATACTCCACCTACCAGTCGGCGGTCGTCGGCATACAGCCCGACCGGGGCGGTACGCCCCCCACAGCAGCACGTCTGCTGACTGCCGAGGACATGACACTGACATCGGCGGCCACCATCGAGCGTGACGGTACCGGCGAGCCGTTCACAGTTAAAGTACGCTGTCCGTTTGCCAACCACACCACCGACACGTTAGTGAGCGGCTTCGGACTGGCCCTTGCCAATGCCGACGGACAGCTTATAGAAGGCAGCGAGAACTTGCAATATGCCGCCACCTTCGTTCCCGGCAGCTTTATCTACCGGGAAGCAAGCCAGACCATCACATTCGGAACCAATCTGACAGGTACGTACCGCATCGTACCCGTCTGTAATGTCCAAGAGGGGAAAAAGAAAGTACTGACGCTTGCCGACGGAGCCGACAGCCGCTATATTGAGGCCGTGATCACCGAGACGACGCTCACAATGACGGAGCACCCACGCCGCAAACTGAGCATCGACGACATACGGTTCACGCTGATGGGCACCACAATCGTCGCTACGGCCACCGTCAGCAATCACGGCGACGACTACAACGGACTGCTCTACCTCTTCATCAAGGGGCTGCGCGTAGGCTATACGGGGGTCAGCATTCCCGCCGGCGAAACGGCAACCGCCACCTTCTATTATAATCGGCTCTGGACGGAGCAGGAATACGTGATTAGCTATACGAAGGACGAGAGCCAGCAGATTGCCGAAGGTAAGGCCGGTTTGAACGCTGAACCTCAGGACGGCTTCACAGTTTGGTACGCGGACGGGCGGAAGGAGCGCATCAGCATCGAAGACGGCGTGGCTACCATACCCGAGGAGGCGGTAGCCGTAGACTTCGGCGGGACTTCGCCCAGTACCGTCAAACCCAGCGCGAATCCGAACTGCCTGTACTATGTCGCCGAAAGCAGCACGGCCACGGAAAGACTGGGAAACGTGGTGGTAGGACACTACGCACCGACGATGACACTCAACGACGGCTACGACTTCTACTGTCCAAAGGACTTCACGGCGGGAAAGGCCGTGTACTCACGGACCTTCACACGTGGCTACGACGGTGACGGCAACGGATGGGACACCATCATCCTGCCATTCGACGTGGAGTCGGTGACTACCGCTGGCGGCCGGTCCGTCGACTGGTTCCGCTCAGAGAAGGACAACGGCAAGGACTTCTGGCTGATGACAATCGCGGAATGCACGGAAACGACGCTGAACTTCACACACGCCGACCATTTCGTGGCCAACCGGCCGTACCTGATAGCAGTTCCGGGACCGGCGTACGGAGAACGGTCGCTGCAAGGCCAAACCATGACCTTTGCCGCCAGCGACGTGGCCGTCAGGCAGACAGCCGTCACCGCCGACAGCGGGGGAGCATACTTGTTCAAAGGGCAATATAGGCTGAATGGGCATTCTAAGCCTGCGGTCGGCTACGCTGTAGACAACCTTAAGCCAAGCACCTACCAGCTGAATGCCAAGGGCAGCGCATTCAAGGGTACATTGCGCAGTACAACGCCTTTCAGGGTCAGTATCAACGGCCGCTAATCGCCGACAACGTCGCCACTGACAGCGAGACGCAGGAAACCAGTCTTGGCATTACTGTAAACTTTGATGGATTTTTGAAAATGGCCACCAGAGAAACCGTGGGTGTCATAAATAACAGTTATGACACCGGCTTCACCAGGTTCGATGCCGCCCTTCGGCCACTCCGTTTTCGTACAATGGCAGCCGGGGACGACTGATTCCAAGTGAAGCGGCGTGGCTCCGATATTATGGAACACGAAACCGAAGGATACAGTGGTGTCGGGAAGAACATTGCCGAAATCATGGCTCAGCGTATCAAATACAATCTCGGCCTTACTCTCAGTGACCTCCACCTTCCTAAGCGCATTGTCACAAGCAGACAATAATACTGCCGTCAAAATGGCTGGCAGGGTAAAATAAAGAAATAACCTTTTCATCATTATTCAAACAGAAAGAAATTACCGGAGGGATCTCCGGTAATTTCTTTCTAAATACTATTAGCAGACTGATTACTCAGCAATACAGATAGAGACGCGGTTCATGTCGTTGTCAGAGAACGGCTGAACACGACTACCCTTAGAATCGTAGCTGATACGGCTCGACTCGATGCCGTACTGCTGCTGCAGAGTCTTAACAACGGCGTCAGCACGCTGAGCGGCAAGACGGTCGTTGATCTTGTCATTACCAGTACCTGCATCAGCATAACCGGTGACAACAACGCGGGTGTTAGGATACTTCACAAGGTAGTAGGCAATCTCCTTCACCTTCTGAGCCTCGCTCTCGCGGATGTCGGTCTTGTTGATGAGGAAGAAGACGTCGCGACGAAGCGGCTCAACCTTATCCTTCTCCTCCTGGAGCTGCTTCAGCTGGCGCTGGAGCTCGAGGATGGCAGGGTCGGGCTGCGGCTCGGGATTAACCACGGGCACGGGCTCGGGAGCGGGGGGAGGAGGCAGCGTCTTGGTATAGGTGTTGCCAAGGTTGAAGCGCAGACCGCCGAGCACGTTGAAATACCAGTCGGCGTTGTCGGTCTTCTTTGAGTTGTACTTGTCGCTGATGATGTTAGCGTTACCCTCGACAAGCAGGCTGATGCACTTGTTCAGACGGAAAGAAGCCTCGAGGCCGCCGCGTCCGAAGGGAAGAACCTGTGAGCCGTCCCAAACATACTCGAAGCCATGGCCAGTCGTGTTGGGAGCAGGATTCTCGCGCAGGGTCAGACCGTTACCACGATCCTTGTTAAGATGATCGTTCAGGTCATCGTTAGTGAAACCAATGTTGGCACCACCACCGAGGAAAGCCTTCAAGCCGAAGATGCGGGTGGGGTTGTAGCCACCAATCAGAGTAGTCAGGTCGACCATCAGGTCAAGACCAGGAGCCACATAATTGAAGGTATAGCCGATGGGATAGTGACCAGGGAAAATCTTTCCCTGATTGTCGAGCATACCGAGATCCCAGTAGCCGCGGCTCTGCCAGCCGTTCACCTGAAGGCGGACGCCCAACCAGGGATTGAACTGGCGACCAATGGCCAACTGAACATTCGGGCGCACAAGACGGCGGAACTTTGCCTCGCCGAGCGTGTACTGTGCACCACCTTCGAGGTCGAGGAACCAGTATTTCTGGAACTCATAAGTCGATCCGTCCTTGGCCTCATAGACCTGTGCGGAAGCAGCCGTAGCCGTGAAGGCCAAAGCGCCTATAAGCAATGTCTTTAATGCTTTCATAATGCGTTGAGTTATTACATGATTAATTAGGTACTAATTTTTTTCCTGTTTCTTGGCAGCTTCTATCAACTTGTCAATAGCCTTCACCTGATCAGGAGAAGCAGGACGAGTCTGAAGCTCGGCAGTACTGTCAATCTCATTTTCCTTGATTTCGACAATAACACCAGGACGCTCAATCAAATAGACAGTCTCAGCCAAAGCACGTTTCTTTGAGAGGTCACCAATATAATGGATGATAACAGAGTCACCATACATCACAGCTCCGTTCGTAAATGAAGCTTCGCGAATGTCGAAGTTGACCTTACTGCCATCAATACGGGCAACCAACACAGAGTCGTTAATCTCGTCAACGAGTCCAGTCACCTTATCCTTGACTATCTTGCTGCAAGAGACAGTTATCACTGCCAATGCAAAAACTGCAAACAGAAAAGCAAATAGTTTCTTCATAATGCTTGTTTAAAACAATTCGTTACCTTTAAATAATGGGGGCGTCCTCAGTGGGCGCCCCCATTCCTATAGGTTTGTGACCACTTTAGTCACTTCGATTCGTTTGATTAACGAGCCTGACGAGCTTGGGTCTCAGGAGTTGACTTCGGGTTGTAGACAGTAATCGTCTTAGGATTATCCGACACAGCCTTCGTGTGAGCCCACTGGTGAACCAGCTTGAGCGTAGAAACACCTACGGTAATCTCAAACTTACCAATCTCCGTAGGAGCGAGAGAGTTAATCTTCGGCTCGAACTGCAGACCGTAAGGAACAGCAGCTGTAGATACCTTCGTTACATTGAAGTAGTCAGAGACTCTCTTGAGGCTTTCACCTTCCAGCGTAGCAAGAACGGTGAGCTTATTGGCAGTAGCCTTAGCAGAGTAGATGACAACCTTTGTAATCTCAGGAGCATCAATACCAACTAAGCGTACATACTCAGCAGGACCAGCAACGATTTGATTAATACTGCTATAGAGATAACCTTCCTTCTCAAGAGGATTACGAGTTGCAAGAGTATCAACATAGTAAGCAGCCTTTTCGTCAGTCTGAGTCTTATCGGTTACATACTTAGTCGTGAACGTAGTGAAGTTGGTCTTGAAGTAAGAAGCACTCGGAGTTGTTGCAGCATCCACGTATGAACCGAGGATACTCTTCCATTTAACACTGACAGAATCAAGAGCGATGATGAACTTGTTTCCGTAAGGAATCCACTTCTGATCACGTGCAGTATTTGTATTATTAGCACCAAGAGTACCAACACCGTCATGATTATTATCAACAGCACCAGTTCCATCGTATGCGATTACACTGTAATGATCATCAGCATAGAAGGTAGGATCAATTGCACACTTGAAGTTAGCCTTGAAAGCAGCACTTGCCTCAGCTACGAAATCACCATTAGCATCGAAGTAGTCAGGTGTCAACTCGAAGTCAACCTGAGCAAGATTAGCAGGATTGAACGAAATGTTACGATAGAAGTAACCAGCCTTCACTGCAACAGTCTTGCCAATGACACCATAGTGTACGTAAGGCAGATAGTAACCAGGATCCATGGTGGTCTCTTGCTTATCAGTATTCAAACCTGTGTACTTCATATCATTCGACCACTTGCCTGTAGTGTTATACGGGTACATCTTGAAGGTAGTCACAGCATCATCGTTGACACCATCCTTATCCTTAGTGAAGTCACCACAAGCAGTGAAGACGAACTTATAGTTCTTATCGAAGACACCCTTCTCGTCAACCAGACCAACAAAGATTTCCTCGAAGTTATAAGGACGAGAGTCAAATGCCCAACGAGTATAATCAAGAGCAGCATCGTTATCGATAGTTGACTTACCATAATCATCCTTAGTATAATCGAACCACTTTGTAATCTTCCAAGTCTCGGCATTAGTGTAAGCACGGAGATAGAAGTCAACATTCTTAGCGAAGTTCTCCTGACCGATACGTACTGCGAACTCATCGGGCAGAGCCTTCGGCATGGTCTTCTTCACATTAACGTTGATAGTGTTGACAACGCTCTCAGCACCCTCAGCATCCTTCAAACGGACGACGAGCTTCAGGTGATAGGTAGCACCATCCTGCAGACGAGAAGCATCCTTCAGAGTAACCTTGACGTTCTTAATCTCAGCGGTACCGTTGTAGTTGAAGCGGAGAATTGAAGAACCAGGAACAATCTGACCAATAGTCTCACTTGTTACCCAAGCATTCTGTGACCAAGGATCCTTATTATCACTTGTGTAAGAGAAGGTGAACAGTTGGCTAATCAGGTCTTCAGCAGGATAATCCTGGAAGTTAGCAGAGTAACCGGTTGTACCTGCAAGCGGGCTGTAAACATCATTGTTAGAACCACGAACCTTAGCGTCGTTCTCAGCCCAAGTCCATTCGAAGGTGTACTGACCACCCTTCTTCTGTTCCTTAGTGAACATATTGAAGAACGGATTCTCAATAGGATCAGCAGCTTTAGCAAGATCGTTGTAACCAACAATATTCAAATCCTTGTGAGTCTCGTCGTAAACGATGTCGCTCTTCTGGATAGCAGAATCACCGACCTGCTTGAATACCTGAACATCGAAGTTCAGAGTGTGCTCCTCACCCTCGTCGCCGAGCTTCACATAGAATGCACGACCATCGGGGTCATAGAGCGTACCATCAAGGTTGACAGCGAATACACGGAAACCGATGATATCACCCTTAGCACCGCGAGCGTCCTTAACCTTGATAACGCCTTCGATATCCTTACCGTCTTCCTTGACGAACAACTTAGCGGGACGGATACCGTTCACGATACCGAGTTCAGTGTCGTTACGGTTAGTGTCGATTCTGTACTTACCAGTCTGAGTATCGAAACCATTCACGGTCTGGAAGCCAACACCATCATAGATGTAGCCAGTCCAAGCAGAAACCTCAGAAGTGGTAGACTCACGAGCGAAGTTCTGATCAAGAGTTACATAGAATGCCTTGATGTCGGTATGACGGCCACAGAGGGTCTTCGGGAACTGAATCTTGATATTGAACCAACCATCCTTCTCGTTGACAACCTTGATGGGGAAGTCATGACGGTTATCAATACCGTTGGTCATGTAACCACCAAGCTTGTCGTTACCATACTTATAACGATTAGTTACGTTAGCATTTGCATCGGGAGTATACTTAAATTGATTATAGGTATAACCAGGATAAGTATAGCGGATATTACCCTGAGCATCATAGTAATCGCGAGGTTGCTGGTTACAGTTAATGGGATCCTGATAGTCGAAGATATAGGTGAACTCATCCCAGTAAGAATCTTCATAGTTCTGCTTATCCTCAGTCCACAGTTCCTCACCATTATTAGGCTTGTTCTCGTTAACGATGTAACGGTTGTGAATCTTAGCAACGGTCTCGTCGTTGACATCGAAGTTCCAGCTGTGATCAGCGGGTTCAGCGGTCAAACCAAGGTCGTACTCAGAAACAACGAAACGGTCATCATCAGCAGCAAAATCAGTATTGCGAATACCTACAGAATAGAGAATCTGCTTCTCCTGGTTGTTAATCTTGGTATAGGCAGCCTTCTTGAAGTTGTCGAATGCGTCAGCCTGACCCTCGTTCTCCTTCAGCTTGAAGCTGATAACCCACAGACCGGTATTCAGCTCACCATTACCACGTGTGATGTAATCAAAGCCGTCGCCAGCAGCATTGACGGGACCCTGATAACGCTCAACGTTGGTAACCTCGACAATACCCTTGCCGACGATATCTTCCTTCTTAGAGTTAATCAGGGCAACCTGCTCCTTGGTGAAGGTAGCGTTAACCGGGCTTACGCGAACAAGAATCTTGTCACCGTAGGTGCGGAGCGTACCCTTCTTGAACTCAATCTGAGAGTCAACATACTTCTTCTGGTTGAAGTCGATGTCGGTAGCAGCATAGTCGTCCATCGGGAACTTGTTGGCTTCCTCAATCACATAGATGAAGTCGAGGTTGTGGTCGAAACCATAGACATTACCATCGTTGTTAGCAACGTGCTGGTTGTAGAACAGGTTAACGCTGGTAACCATCGGAGCAACCGACTCAGCGAGGAACTTATTCACATAGGTCTCAATAGTAGTACCGAGGTTGTCGATAACATCACTGTTCTTATTAACGCGAGCAATGAGCTTGTCAATGTTGGCTCCAAATGCAGTGAAGTTGTCCTCAGTCAGATTGCTCTTAACATCCTCAGAAGCAGGAGTAAGATTAGCGAACTTGGTGTTCAAGTTAGCAATAGCATTATCGATAGCCTTAAGATCAATAGCATTCTGGTTTGCCTGAGCGGCAGCAGCCTCAATCTGAGTCAGCAGACCACTTGCCTTCGTGCCAGCCAGCTGCTCATTCAGATCAGCAAACTTTTGGTTGGTAGCGGTAGCAATCAGAGCGTTGACAGAAGCCTTGAAAATATTGCCAGCGAGAATAGAGTCGCCATCAGCGTTAAGAGTAACGCCGAGAATCTTCTCGATGTCAGCGACACGGAGATCCACACCATTCAATTCCTGCTGCAGTGCATCGGCAGCAGCCAGAATCTCAGCCATAATGACACCTGCCGGAGTCATAATCTCCTTACCGTCCTTGTCGTAGGTGCCAGTGCCCTCGGGCTTGGCCAGACCAGCCTCGATGGTAGCATCGATAATAGACTGAGCATTCTCCTTGGTCAGACCGTACTTCTCAACAGCAGCCTTGGTGAGTTCGATGATGGTGGGCGTGAGCTCCAGGTTCATCTTGTTCTCATCGTTCATGTTGTACCACTCGTCGTAGTCGCGCAGCAGTGTGTTGAGCACGTCGAGATAAGCCTGGCTGATAGCAGCCTTCTTAGCAGTCTCGATAGCAGCCTTCATGTCGGTAGAGGTGGGGTAGTTGTCCTTCAGGGTCTGAGCGAGAACGTCAGTGTAAGCCTTAGCATCGGCGAGAGCCTTGTTGGCAATCTCCTGAGCCTTCACGGCAGCATTCTTCTCAGCAGCAGTCTGGGCAGCCTCAGCGGTCGTCTTGATGTACTCATTCAGACTGGCGAGCTTGTAGGTCGTAACGAGGTTCTCGATAGCGAGGTTGATAGCAGCAGTCCAAGCCTTTGCATCCTGGTCAGCCTGATCCTTGATAGCCTGCATCAGAGTCAGACTCTGGGCAGCATCCTGTGCATCAGCATAACCCTGAGCGTCGAGCTTAGCCTGGAGGGCGTTACTCTCAGCAATGCTCTTAGCGTATGCCTTCAGAGTCTCAGCGGTGTCGTCACCGAGAGCCTTCTTGATAGCCTTGACGGCATCGTCGAGATTGGTGATGTCCTTACCCTGAGCAACGATGTCCTTAGCGTTCTTAGCGATGTCGTTCTGCATAACAATGTTAGCAGCATCCTGAGCAGCCTTGTTGTCAGCAATGGTCTTATTAGCAGCCAGGATAGAAGCAGCATTGCCCTCAATGAGCTTGTTCAGCTCACTCACCTTGGTCTCGAGGAGAGCCTTGATAGCAGCGTCGTTGTTCTCAATGAGCTTCTGCTTAGCAGCCAGCTCAGCGGTGATAGCGTCAACAGCGCTCTTCAGGTTGGCAGCAGCCTCAGTCTTGTTGGCATCAACAGTAGCAGACAGAGCATTGATGCTCTTGATGATCTCCTGATCGGCGAGCTTCCAAGCAGCGTCGATGGTAGTCAACTGGGTCTTGATAGCGTCGATAGCAGCAACGTTGCCATCAGCGGTAGACTTCACAGCAGCGATAGACTCGTTGATATTGCTAATAGCAGTAGCAAGGTCAGAATTCAGCTTAGCCAGCTCGCTGGTTACGCTGGTGATGCTCTCCTTATAAGAAGCAAGGTCAACAACATTGTTGTCAACGGTCTTCTGGAGGGCTTCGAGGTCACCCTGCAGCTTAGAGACAGTAGCCTTGTCAGCAGCCGTACCCTGGAGGTTAGCCAGGTCGGTCTTCAGCTTGGCGATGTCAGCAGAAGCAGCCTCGAGGTTAGCCTTGTTGGTCTCGGCGAGGGTGTTAGCCTTGTCAGCGAGAGTGTAAGCCTGGTCGGCACGAGCCTGAGCAGCTACGACAGCAGCATCGAGCTTGTTCTTTGCCTCAATCAGGTTAGTAATGCTCTCACCCTGCTGGGCGATTTTTGTGTTAGCCTCAGCCAGAGCGTCGCTCAACGTCTTCTGAGCAGCAGCAACCTGCTCCTTGGCGGCAGCGATGGCAGCAGCCTGAGCGGCAGCAGCCTCAACCTCTGCATAGCCTTGGGCAGCCTTCTTGGCAGCTTCCTCAGCAGCCTTGGCAGCTTCCTTAGCGGTGGCCAGGTTTGCATCAGAGTAAGCCTTAGCATCTTTTACAGCAGCAGCGAACTGATCCATGATCAAGCTGTTCAACTGAGCATCAGCTTTCTTGTAGGCCTCATCCAAGCTGTTGTACTGAGTCTGCAGCGTCGCAATCGACTTGTTTACCGTCTCAATCTTGGCATTGTAGTCGTTACGAAGCTCAGTTGCCGTCTGTGTAAGGTTATTACGAACGTCGGCGATGTCGTCGTCGTAATCCTTACATGACGAGAAAACACCTACGGTGGCAACGAGTGCTACCATAAGCAGTTTACTAAAAACTTTTTTCTTCATACTGTTAATAAATTAAATTAATAAAAAAATAAATTGTTTGTACTATATATTGTTCTCTCAAATTTCATGCCGAATTAGGCCTGTAAAAGCCATGTCCGCGCGCTGTTTCTCCTTCACGGAGCCACAAATTTGGTGCAAATATAGACATATTTCTGAAATCTTGCAAGAAATTTCGATTTTTTTTTTGAAAAAACGCGAAAAAGATGCCTTTTTATAGGGGTTTTGGCGAATTTTCAGTAAAAAAAGCGAAAAAACCGAGCAACCATTGCACAAAATCGCACTTTTGGGCAGAATGGGCATTTCAGCGGTTACGGGCTTTATGGGCATGATGGGCTATTTGGGCTTTTTGGGGTTACACCTTATTATATATATAGGGATTAGAACTCTGCGGACTTCGGGGTCCTGGGGAAGGGGATGACATCGCGGATGTTCTGCATACCGGTGACGAAGAGGATGAGTCTTTCGAAACCGAGGCCGAAACCGGCATGGGGGCATGAACCGTAACGGCGGGTGTCGAGATACCACCATAGCTTGTCGGTCTCCATACCGCGGCGGTTAATCTCTGACATCAGCTTATCGTAGGACTCCTCACGGACGGAGCCGCCGATGATTTCGCCAATCTGGGGGAAGAGGACATCGGTGCCCTGCATGGTGGGGGCGGGAGCCTCAATCCCATGATAGCCGATGCTTCCGGCGGGAGAACCGCCGGACGCACTGGAGGCGGGATTCTGCTTCATGTAGAAGGCCTTGATGGCGGCGGGGTAGTCGGTCATGATGACGGGTTTCTGGAAATGGGTCTCGACGAGGAAGCGCTCATGCTCGGAGGCGAGGTCGTCGCCCCAGTTGCATGGGAACTCGAACTTGTGCCCGTCACGGATGGCCTGCTGGAGGATTTCGATACCCTCGGTATAGGTCAGGCGGACGAAATCTGCCTGGACGGTAGACTGGAGGCGGTCGATGAGCGTCTTGTCGATCATCTTGTTGAGGAACTGCAGGTCGTCCTGACAGTGGTCGAGTGCCCAACGGACACAGAACTTGATGAAGTCCTCCTCGAGGTCCATGAGTCCCTCCTGGTCGAGGAAAGCCACTTCCGGCTCCACCATCCAGAACTCAGCGAGGTGGCGCGGTGTGTTGCTGTTCTCAGCACGGAAGGTGGGGCCGAAGGTGTAGATGGCTCCGAGAGCTGTAGCGCCGAGCTCGCCCTCGAGTTGTCCTGAGACGGTGAGTGAGGTCTGCTCGCCGAAGAAGTCGTCGTCATAGATGATGCTGCCCTTCTCGTCCTTCTTCAGGTCGTAGAGGTTCTTGGTAGTCACCTGGAACATGTTACCGGCGCCTTCGCAGTCGGAGGCGGTGATGAGCGGGGTGTGGAAATAGTAGAAGCCGTGCTCATGGAAGTAGGTGTGGATGGCCATGGCCATGTTGTGGCGTATGCGCATGACAGCACCGAAGGTATTGGTGCGCAGACGCAAGTGGGCGTTCTTACGCATGACCTCGAACGACTGCCCCTTCTTCTGCATGGGGTAGGTATTGTCGCAGAGACCGTAGATCTCGAGTTCGGCAGCCTGGATTTCGGAGGGCTGGCCGGCCGCAGGAGATTCTACGAGTGTTCCGGTGCAGCGTATGCAGGCGCCGGTGGTCACATCCTTCAGTGAGGGCTGCGACAGCGCCGCAGCACAGCCGACTACAGGGACGGCGGGGTCGACGACGATTTGCACGTTATTGATGGTGGAGCCATCGTTGAGGGCGATGAAGTCGACCGCCTTTGAAGAGCGGTGGGTACGCACCCATCCCATGACGGTGATTTCCTTACCGTATTCAGTGCTCTTAAGCACGTCTATTATCTTTGTTCGTTTCATTGTGTTATGATTTTTGGCCGCGGCGGCGCCGCAGCACAGCCAACTATTATTCGTAGGCGCCCATGCGGAGGCGGTCGACTTCTTCTTCGGTGAGATAGCGCCAGTCACCGCGACGGAGGTTCTTCTTGGTGAGACCGGCGAACTGGACACGGTCGAGCTTGACAACCCTATAGCCGAGAGACTCGAAGATACGTCGGACGATGCGGTTCTTGCCAGAGTGAATCTCAATGCCCACCTGCTTCTTGTCGACGGCATCGGCATACTGGACATCGTCGGCCTTGATTTCGCCGTCCTCAAGCTGAATACCCTCGGCGATGGCCTGAAGGTCATGAGCCGTGACATTTTTATCAAGGTAGACGTGGTAAATCTTCTTCTTGAGATACTTGGGGTGGGTGAGCTTCGAGGCGAGGTCGCCGTCGTTGGTAAGCAAGAGAACACCCGTCGTGTTGCGGTCGAGGCGACCGACAGGGTAGATACGCTCGGGGCAGGCGTTCTTGACCAGATCCATGACGGTCTTGCGCTGCTGGGGATCGTCACTGGTTGTGACATAGTCCTTGGGCTTGTTGAGGAGAACGTAAACCTTCTTCTCGATGGTGACGGGCTGGTCGTGGAACTTCACCTCGTCAGTACGAAGAATCTTGGTACCCAGCTCGGTAATGACCTGTCCGTTGACAGTAACGACACCGGCCTGTATGAACTCGTCGGCCTCGCGACGGCTGCAGACTCCAGCGTTGGCGAGAAACTTGTTAAGGCGTACCGGCTCGTTGGGGTCGTAATTCACCTCCTTATACTCGATGCGCTTCTTCATGCTATACTTAGCATTGGGATCGTAGTCAGCAGTGCGGGAGTGCTTGTTATACGGTTTCTGAGCATAGGAAGCCTTTCCGTAAGGTTTCTGTCCATAGGAAGGCTTACCATAGGAGGGCTTGCCATAGGAGGGCTTGCCGTAAGAAGGATTGTTGGGACGAGGCTGACTGGGACGGTAGCCACCGCCAGCATTATAAGGACGAGGCTGATAGCCCCCTTGCTGACGAGGCTGGTAGCCACCTTCGTCGCCATCCTGGCCGTAGCGGGGACGATAGCCCTGCTGTGGTCGGGGCTGATAGCCACCCTGCTGACGAGGCTGGTAGCCTCCACCATTATTATAGTTGCTACGAGGACGGTATCCCTGCTGGCGGGACTGGCTGGACTGGAGTCCAGCGCCGAAGCCTTCGGGACGGAAGCCGCCTTCGTCGTTGTTGCGGTTGAAACTGGAGCGGTCGGCACCAGGACTATAGGCCGGGCGCTGTCCGGTGTGGATACGTGGGCGCGGTGAGCGTCCACGATAGTCACGCTGAAAACCATTTCCATTGCCTGCTGTCGGGTAGCCTTCACGGCTTCCGGTGTTCTGCTCTGCTACAGGCTTCTCTTCGTAGTTCTTTTCTTCTAATTCCATGATTGTATTGTTTTTTTGTGGGGACGTATGGGGCTGCGGCGGCGCCGCAGCACAGCCAACTTTCGTTACAGGCCAGTATAGGTGGCGGGGGTTATGGTGCGGAGTTCCTCCTTGACGGAATCGCTGACGTTCAGCGTCTCGATGAACTGGGCGATAGTAGCGGAGGTTATACCGTCATTGGTACGGGTAAGAGCCTTTAGGGCTTCGTATGGATTGGGGTAGCCCTCGCGGCGCAGGATTGTCTGGATGCCCTCAGCGACGACGGCCCAGGTTTGGTCGAGGTCCTGTTGCAGCTTAGCCTCGTTAAGGATGAGCTTGCGCAGGCCCTTGAGGGTGGACTGGAAGGCGATGAGGGCATGACCCATGGGCACACCGACATTGCGCAGGACCGTAGAGTCGGTAAGGTCGCGCTGCAGTCGGCTTACGGGAAGCTTTGCTGCCAGGAACTGGAGGATGGCATTTGCCAAGCCGAGGTTGCCTTCAGAGTTCTCGTAGTCAATTGGGTTGACCTTATGGGGCATAGCCGAGGAACCGACCTCGCCGGCCTTGATTTTCTGCTTGAAGTAGTCCATGGAGATATACATCCAGAAATCGCGGTCGAGATCGATGACAATCGTGTTGATGCGGCGCATGGCATCGAAGATGGCGGCCAGCCAGTCATAGTTACTAATCTGGGTTGTGAACTGCTCGCGCTCAAGTCCGAGCTTAGCGCTGACGAATTCGTCAGCGAACAGCGGCCAGTTGAACTGTGGATAGGCGACGTGGTGGGCATTGAAATTGCCGGTGGCACCGCCGAACTTGGCTGTTACAGGAGTGTCCTTGAGCGAACGGAGCTGCTCCTCAAGACGATAGACATATACCATCAATTCCTTGCCAAGGCGCGTAGGCGAGGCTGGCTGCCCGTGGGTCTTGGCAAGCATAGGGATGTTGCGCCACTCCTCAGCATAGTCATGTAGCTGCTCGATGAGCTCCTCGAGGAGTGGATAGTAGACCTGCTCCAAAGCCTCCTTGATGGAGAGGGGGACGGCAGTGTTGTTGATGTCCTGGGAGGTGAGGCCGAAATGGATGAACTCCTTGGCTTCCGCCGGAAAAGCGGCGGGCACGGCGGCGGACTGGGCGGGAGAAGCGCCCAGCGCACTGATGCGCTCCTTGATGAAATACTCGACGGCCTTGACGTCGTGGTTGGTGACGCGCTCAATGTCCTTGACGCGCTGGGCATCGGCCTCGGTGAAGAGGCGGTAGATGTCGCGGAGTGGTTCAAAGAGACTGTGGTCAAAATGTTCGAGCTGGGGAAGTGGCAGTTCACATAGTGCGATGAAATACTCTATCTCTACACGTACACGGTAGCGTATCAGAGCATATTCTGAAAAGTATCCTGCTAAGGCTTCGGTCTTTCCACGATAGCGGCCATCAATAGGCGAGATGGCTGTCAGTTGAGTTAATTCCATTTTATTCTTTGCGCAAATTAAAAACCGCAGCATTCTACGGCTGCGGCACTCTCTCTATGTTTTCTTGTGGGCGCTGACGGATTCGAACCGCCGACCCTCTGCTTGTAAGGCAGATGCTCTAAACCAGCTGAGCTAAGCGCCCCTTTTCTTGTTTGCGGGTGCAAAGGTACGAAAAAGAAGTGGAAAGTGAAGAGTGAAAAGAGAAAAAGTTTTGCGGCTTTAACATTATTTAAGCTGCGGCACCGCCGCAGCACAGCGAACTGGGGGGATTAGCCAAGGAGGTGCTCGATGTCGGACTGGGGGAGTATGCAGAGGATGGCTCGACCGTCCGGGGTGTAGTTGACGTTGGAGCAGGCAAAAAGCTGATTGGTGATGCTATCCATCTCATCGTTGGAGAGGACCTGACCGTAGGGAACGGCGGCAACACGGGCCATGGAGAGGGCAACGCGTTCACGATAAGAAGTGAGGGGTGCCTTCGTGCCTTCGGCGATATCGGCAATGATGCTGCGGAGAAGACTGACCGGACTACCCTCGACATCGGAGGGTATTGCATTGACGGCAAAGCTGCCACCACCGAGGTCAGAGAGTTCGAAGCCCATCTTCGTAAGGTGAGGGAGGCTGTCGCGGAGGAGAGGCAACTCGGAAGGGGCGAACTGAACCGCCTCAGGGAAGAGGACTCTCTGGGAGAGAACGGCGCGGTCCGTAGTCTGGGCGAGGTAACGCTCGTAGAGGATGCGGACGGAGGCGCGGTGCTGGTCGATTATCATAAGGCCAGACTTCACGGCGGTCATGATGTAGCGCGCTTTGTACTGGTAGTGAAGGGGGGACTTGTCGGAGAGGAGGGAAGGCTGCGGCACCGCCGCAGCAGAGCCAACAGAGGGGGTTGACGCGGGGGAGAGGTAGTCCCCGTCGGGGAACGACGGGGCGCTCGGAGAGGCGGTGGGGGCACTCGGAGAGGCGGCGGGGGTAGCGGAGGCCTTGAAGGGATTATAGGAGGGATTATAGTCGACCTTGGGAGCAGAGAAAGAGACGGAAGAAGAGGAGGAGGGGTTGAATACGGGGATATCAGGACGCCCTTCGGTGTCGAAGTCGATGGCTGGAACTTCGCAGAAACGGCCGATGGCATCTTTGACGGCAGCAGCGAGAATCTGCCAGACAGGCTGTTCGTTCTCGAATTTGATTTCTGTCTTTGTCGGGTGGATGTTCACATCGATGTCAGCAGGGGCCACATCGAAATAGAGGAAATAGGGCGGCTGCGTACCCTCGGCAACAAGTCGCTCGTAGGCAGTGAGGACCGCCTTGTGGAAATAGGGATGCTTCATGAAGCGTCCGTTAGCGAAAAAGTACTGGTGCGCACCTTTCTTACGGGCAGCCTCGGGCTTGCCGACGTAGCCACTGACACGAACCATTGCCGTACTGACCTCTACGGGTAGCAAGTCCTGGGCAAAGTGCTTGCCGAAGACATCGGTAATGCGCTGCAAGAAGGAGCCGGCACGGAGGTTGAGCAACTCAGCATCGCCGGAATGGAGGGTAAAGGCAATGTCGGGATAGACGAGGACGATGCGCTCGAAGGCGGTTAGGATATTGTTCAGCTCAGTAGCGTTAGACTTGAGGAACTTGCGGCGGACAGGGACATTATAGAAGAGGTTCTCAACCTTGAAGTTAGAGCCGACAGGACAAGACACAGGCTCCTGGGCGACGACCTTGGAAGCGGCGATGGTCAGGCGTGTGCCCACCTCGTCGCCGTCCATGCGTGTTGTCAGCTCCACCTGAGCCACCGCAGCTATGGACGGCAGAGCCTCGCCACGGAAGCCCATAGTATGGAGAGCGAAGAGATCGTCGGCCTGGCGAATCTTGGATGTGGCATGACGCTCGAATGCCAAGCGTGCATCGGTTTCGGACATACCGTGACCATCGTCGATAACTTGAATAGAAGTGCGGCCAGCATCGACAACGATGACATGGATATGGTGTGCACCGGCATCGACGGCATTCTCGACCAACTCCTTGATAACTGAAGCAGGTCGCTGGATAACCTCGCCAGCAGCTATCTGGTTGGCGACGGTGTCAGGCAGGAGCCGGATGACATCACTCATTCTCTTTCTTTTCTTTCTTCTTGGCCCGCCAGTTAAAGATGTCGTAGCGGTTGCGGGGACGAATATAGTCGTACCAGGCATAGCCGGGGAGGAACTTCTTCTCCGGCGGAATCTGGCTCATGGGATAGAGCGTACCCTCAGCCTTTGGCATCCAGATTTTCTTCATCTTCCGGTTTTCCATGAAGATGCGAAGCTCAGAGGTCTCTGTATAGTTCAGTCCGACGAACGAACTGTCGGCCTCGTCAACGGGGTAATAGATAATGAGTACGTTTTCCTTGGCCTGCGCCTCGTCAATAGCCCCCTGTTTGAAAAAGGCGAACATCTCCTTGGAAGATATCTGATTGAAGCACTCCCCGTCATTCAGTTCCTCCACGGAAAAGGCATTGTCGATGACGTGGGCATGGTCGACGACGGAGTCCTTCATAAACACCTGAATCTCGTCGCCGACAAGCTGCTGGCTGTGGTTCCAAACGATGGGGTCGCGGTACATGGTCATACAGGAGTCGAGGGAGTTATAAACCAAAGAGTCGCAGACGGCCTGCACGTCTGTCCGATACGCGCGTACCTTATTATACGCATGTATCTTGCGGTAGACAGAGTCAGTGTTAATGTTGAAAGTATAGATTTTGAACGTATCGGCATGCATGAAAAGCGAGTCACGCTGGGAGTAGTCGATGGATACGGCGCGGTTGGTACACATGGCATACCCCGTCTCGCTATTGTACTCACCATAGTCGCAGGTCAGCTTGTTCTTGTTGACAGAATCCACGTAAATCACGTTATAATAAGCCTTGCTCATGCCCGTCTTGTCGTCATGCCAGACGCTGTCGCCGACAAGTGTCTTTCCTTGGTTAGTCATGACAGAGCGGTCAAGGAGGCGGGCACGGTCGTTCTTGGTATCATAATAGCCGCGCTCAGAGTAAATGTGACTCTTGCCGGAGATGATGTCGGTAGGTCCGACAATCTCAGCCATGGAGGTGCGGGTATCATAGTAAAGTGTATCGGTAGTAAGATACATATCCTTGGAGCGCATCTTGACGTTGAAATTAAAAACGGCAAGTTTCGTGTCAGTATTATACTCGCCCCAATCAGAGACGAGTGTCGTCTTGCCGTCAACCATTTTGCCGCCTTCGAAGAAGTAGGCGTTATCGTAGATACGGTCAAAGTTCAGGCTGTCGGTGTATAGAGTTGTCGTTCGGTTCTTGAGCTGGACATTATAGCGAGCCATGGCCAGTTCGTCGTTGCCGTCATAAAAGGCATAGTCACTGAATAGGGACAGTGTGTCGCCCTGATACATCTTGACATGGCCGAAAGCCTCGAAAGAGTTAGAGGCTTCGTAGAAGTAGGCGCTGTCACAGTAGAGGCTGGCACCACTATGCCGAAACTGCACTTTGCCGTTGAGAATCTGGGCCTCGGAGTTGACGTAGCGGTCATAGCGCAGACGGTCAGCATGAACCAGATAGACACGCTTGTCCTTGGGAGCGTCGGCACGGCGCGACTTCTTCTTCGCAGCGAAGGAAGGGAGGGCAACGAGGAGCAACAGGACTGCGGCAAGGCCGCAGCACATCCAACAGAGGCGGGCGGACAAGGCGGGAGAACCGCCTTGCACACTGGAGGGGAAAAGGGAGCGGAGGGTCATCTTATCCAGCCTTGATATTCAAACTCGCAGTCCCGGTAGTCATCGTTGAGACGAACGTAGGTGGCGCGGATTTTGTCGGAGAGCCAGTCGTGAATTTTCTTCTCACGCAGACGGGCGAGGACGACATTCTTCAGAATCTGGAAATCCTCGGTAATGGTAGCCTTATGGCCGTCTATTCTGTTCTTCAGCTTGACAATAGCACAAACGGTCTTTCCACGTTCGTTGACCATTTGGAAAGCCCGTGACACCTGTCCGACCTGCATAGTGTCTACAACACGGGCCACATCCTGAGGAAGGTCCTGCATACGGAACTTCGACGTACGGCCTTCCTCGGTCAAGTTCGCCATCAGGCCATGATTACTACGGGTGTCCTTATCATCAGAGCCATAGGCAGCCGCCTCCTCGAAGGTGAACTTCGAGGCACGAATATCGTCAGCAATGGAATCGAGTCGAGCGATGGCCTTATTGACTGCCGAGTCGCTGACCACCGGCTTGCGCAGAATATGGCGCACGTTGATCTTGTCGCCACGTTTGTCGATGAGCTGGATGATATGGAAGCCGAATTCAGACTCAACAATTTTGGAAACCTTCTTTGGGTCAGTCAGTCCGAAGGCCACGGCTGCAAAAGCAGGGTCGAGCGGTGCACGACCGGTATATCCAATCTCACCACCATTACGGGCTGAGCCATCTTCAGAATAGAGACGGGCCAAGGTCGAGAAGGATGCCTCACCTTTGTTGATGCGGTCGGTGTACTCGCGCAACTCATCCTTGACACGGTTGATTTCCTCTATCTCTATGCGGGGGGTCTGAGTAACAATCTGCACTTCAACCTCAGTAGGCACAAAGGGCAGGCTGTCCTGCGGCATGTCCTTGAAATATCGGCGCACCTCGGCGGGTGTTACCTTGATATCCTCCACAAGTTTCTGCTGCATCTTCTGCACCATGATGCGGTCGCGGTAGTCGTCATGGAGCTGCGTTCGCATCTGATTGACGGTCTGGCGCTTGTACTCCTCGAGCTTTTCGCGCGAGCCGGCCATCTGAATCCACGCATCAATCTGGCGGTCGATGCCCGTTGCAATCTCCGACTCACCGACCTCGATACTGTCGATGGCGGCCTGATGGAGGAAGAGTTTCTGGACGGCAATCTGTTCAGGAATGGCGCAATCAGGATTGCCTTTGAAGCGGACACCCTCCTGAGCAGCCTGCAAGCGCATCTGCTCGACATCGCTGCGAAGGATTGCCTCGTCGCCGACGACCCAGATGACCTCGTCGACGATGGAGGCAGACGGGGCGGCTGCGGAATCGGCAGGAGCGGCGGTAGGCTGCGGCACTGTCGCAGCACAGCCAACAGCGGGGGCGGTAGGCTGCGACACTGTCGCAGCACAGCCAACAGCGGGGACGGTAGGCTGCGGCACCGCCGCAGCACAGCCAACAGCGGCAGAGGTAGGCTGCGACACTGTCGCAGCATAGCAGACAGCGGGGGCGGTAGGCTGCGGCACTGTCGCAGCATAGCAGACAGCGGCGAGGAGGAATAACAATGCTATTGTCAGTTTCTTCATGTTAGTGGTTGTTGACGGTTTTGACGACGTCGAAGTTGACAGAGAAAGGATAGCGGCGGCGGAGGTCGGCCACCCATTCGCGCTCCAGCTGGTCCTGATAGTCGGCGACAACCTGACCGCGGACGTCGGTATAGTCCTCTGGTCTCTTCTTCAGAATCTTGCCGTAGACGGCATCGAGAGGATAGTCTTTCAGTTTCGCGACAGTAGTGTCCTTGTGGAACACAGCACTGTCGACAAGGGCATTGTCGCCCTGTTTGAAGATACCTTTCTCGACACGGATCCGGATGATACTATCGCCATTGAACGTCTTGCGCAGCGCCTCAGCCCACTGGTCGAACTTCAGTTTGCGAACGCAGTCCTTCACAGCCTGGATGTCAGCCTGATCCTTCACATGGTAGGCGATGCCTTTGAAGCGAGGCTCCTCCCAATTATAGCGCTTCTTATTCTTCTTAAAAAACTGTTCCAGTCCAGCCTCGTCCTTGGCAGCCTTATCCCACACGTGCTGGTTGCTGACCTCATATAGCAGTAATCCCTCGTAATACTCGCGAATAAGGTTCTTCAGGTCAGAGTCGTCAGCCGACAGTTCGTCAGCTTTCTGCTGCATGACATCAGCCGGGGTCAGCTTGCCATTCGACTGGCTGACAAGTGTATCGACCTTCTGCTGTGCCAGCTGGTCACGAATGCCACGCTGCTCCATGAACTTCAAGATGCTTTCCTTGTGCTCTTCAAAAGGCTCAAGCATCTTGTGCCCCTTTCTCAGGATAATATGGTAGCCGTACGCCGTCTGGACGACCCCCGACATCTCGCCGTCCTTCAGGGCAAACGCCACATCCTCGTACTCTTTGACCAGCTGACCGCGCTGTACGAACGGCAGCAGGCCTCCCTGGCGGGCAGACCCCGGATCCTGACTCACCTTCTTGGCCAGTTCAGCAAAGTCGGCCCCCGCCTTCAAGGCGTTATAGATGGAGTCGATGCGAACCTTGGCCGCCTTCTGCTCCGCATCCGTGGCCTTCTGGTCGAGACGCAAGAGAATATGGGCAGTCTGGACGAGTCCGTCGGGGCCTATCTGCTTGACGGTATTGTCATAGATGTTATGGGCTTCCTTCAGCATATCGGCATCAGTAACCATGGCGGGGAGCACCTGTTGGTCACGGTACTGGGCAAACTCCTGCTTGAACGAGGTGAGCGTATCGAAGCGGGCATCGAGTGCTGCAGCGACCTTCAATTTATAGTTGACGAAAAGGTCGACGTACTCCTCGACGGTTTTCTTGTCAATGACGCCTTCGGAGTTGTTCTTGTTATAACTATACTCGAACTCACTGCGGAGAACGGGCTGGCCGTTGACGGTCATGATGACCGGGTCGTCCTGCTGCGACAGAGTCGCAGCGAACAAGGAAGGAGAGGCGGCAAGGAGAAGGGCCGCCATGAGGATATTCTTTTTCATCTTAATCATTGGGACGGCTGTAATTAGGCGCTTCGCTGGTGATGGTGATGTCGTGGGGGTGCGACTCGTTGACACCGGCATTGGTGATACGTGTGAACCTGGCTTGATGAAGGGCATCGATGGTAGCAGCCCCGCAATAGCCCATACCAGAGCGCAGACCGCCGACCATCTGGTAGATGACTTCCTGAACAGTACCTTTATAGGGCACGCGACCGGCTATACCCTCGGGAACGAGTTTCTTGACCTCCTTGGTGTCAGCCTGAAAGTAGCGGTCCTTGGAGCCACGCTCCATAGCCTCGAGCGACCCCATGCCCCGGTAAGACTTGAACTTACGGCCATTATAGATGATTGTTTCGCCGGGCGACTCCTCGGTACCGGCAACGAGCGAGCCCATCATGACGCTTGAGCCACCGGCAGCAAGAGCCTTGACTATGTCGCCAGAGTAGCGCAGGCCACCGTCGGCAATAAGGGGGACACCTGTTCCCTGCAATGCGCAATAGACATCATAGATAGCCGACAGCTGGGGGACACCGACACCAGCTACTACACGCGTGGTGCAGATAGACCCCGGCCCGATGCCCACCTTCACAGCATCTGCTCCGTTGTCAACGAGCATCTTGGCAGCCTCGCCAGTGGCAATATTACCCACGACGATGTCGATGCCAGGGAACGATGCCTTGGCTTCGCGCAACTTTTCTATCACGCCCTTGGAGTGTCCGTGAGCGGTGTCGATTACAATGGCGTCGGCCCCTGCGCTGACCAGAGCCTGCATACGGTCGAGCGTGTCGGCAGTGACGCCTACGCCGGCCGCCACGCGAAGGCGCCCTTTCTCGTCCTTGCAGGCCATCGGCTTATCCTTGGCCTTAGTAATGTCCTTATAAGTAATCAGTCCGACGAGGCGGTTATCCTTGTCGACGACGGGCAGCTTCTCAATCTTGTTCTTCTGCAGAATGTCGGCAGCAGCCATAAGGTCGGTCTGCTGATGGGTGGTCACGAGATTGTCCTTCGACATAATCTCGTCGACAGGGCGGTCCAGACGACGCTCGAAACGCAGGTCGCGGTTGGTGACGATGCCTACAAGCCGCTTATCGTCGTCGACGACGGGGATGCCGCCGATGTGGTACTCAGCCATGATGTCGAGGGCCTGGGCCACGGTGGAGCCGAGAGGTATAGTGATAGGGTCATAGATCATGCCGTTCTCGGCACGCTTGACAATGGCCACCTCACGGGCCTGGTTCTCGATAGACATGTTCTTGTGGATGACACCGATGCCGCCCTCTCGGGCAATGGCAATGGCCATCTGGCTCTCGGTCACGGTGTCCATAGCGGCCGTGACAAACGGCACATTCAGGGCAATATTACGCGAGAAGCGGGTTTTCAACTCTACCGTTTTGGGTAGTACCTCAGAATAAGCGGGAATGAGAAGGACGTCGTCGAACGTCAGGCCGTCCATCACAATCTTGTCTGCAATAAATGAAGCCATAATGTTTGTATTCTTTAAAATTGCCTGCAAAGGTACGAAAAAGATTTGAGATTTGAGGTTTGAGTTTTGAGATTTTGCTACGCCCTGCCGTTTTTTAACCTTATTTTTCAACCCAAATCGTTCATTAGAAGTCTTTGGCACGGAAAAAACACTGTTCAACACTGTTTTTATCCGTCAATCCGTCACCTTCGCCCTATCTGCCCCATGCTGAGCGTGTTACGTGGTGACGGATGATGGTGACGGGTGACGGATGGCTATATGCTCCGACGGCTGTAATGATTCATGTGCGGTGAACGATGATTCACCGCACGTGAGCACTTGGCACAGAGGCTTGGCGCAGGGGAATGCGCCGTGCATCCGTCATCCGTCACCATTATCCGTCATCACGTATCCGCCTGACTGTCTGCTGTTTGCGTTGATGTGACGGATGTGACGGATTTAGAACACTCTTATTTGTGAGATTGACGGCAGATTTGGAGTTCTCTCGAGCCTAATGACCGATTGGGGTTCAACTATTCCCAATTCTCGCGCGTGGGCGAGAGTTAGAGAGGGCTAATCAGTTTGCCATATCGCTGATGAACTTGATACGGACGAGCCGGATCTCCGTCTCGTCGCCACCCAGTTCCTGAATGGCCGTCTCAAGGTCGTCGGTGTCGGAGTCGGCAAAGTAGTCGTAAATCTCGTCGACGCGGTCCTCGTCCATCACTTCGTCAAGGAAGTAGTCGATGTTCAGCTTTGTTCCACTATAAACAATGGCCTCCACCTCGTCAAGCAGGTCGTCGAAGTCAATGTTCTGGGCTGTAGCAATGTCGTCAAGGGCTATCTGGCGGTCGATATTATGGATAATCTTCACCTTCAGAAGCGACTTTTTTGCCACAGTGCGCACGCGAAGGTCGGCCTGACGGGTGATATTGTTCTCTTCGCAATAGCGCTTGATGAGGTCAACGAACTCCTTTGCATAGGGCTGCTTCACCTTGCCCTCCCCTACTCCCTGGATGCCCTTCAACTCTTCGAGCGTCACGGGATATTCAGTAGCCATCTGCTCGAGCGAGACATCCTGGAAGATGACATAAGGCGGACGCTCCATTCGGCGCGAGACCTTCTTACGCAGGTCTGTCAGCATACTGCTCAGCACGGGGTCGAGCGCGCTGGTGCCGCCATCGCGCTCATCAGGAGCGTCAGGATCCTCGCTGAACTCATGGTCTTTGACGATCATGAACGACTGCGGCGACTTCAGGTATTTCTTGCCTGCAGAGGTCAGCTTCAGCAGTCCGTAGTTCTCGACGTCCTTCTTCAGGTAGCCTGCAATAAGAGCCTGCCGGATAACCGGACTCCACAATTTCTCGTCGACGCCCTCTCCGGCGCCAAAGAGGTCGTGATCCTGGTGCTTATGAGCAATAATCTCCTCCGTCTCCCGTCCTATGATGAAGTCCTCGATGTAGTCAGAACGGAAGTTCTCCTTGACGGCCTGTATCACCTGTAGCGTGAGCACCAGTTGATCCTTGGCCTCAATCTTCGTTTTCGGATGCAGGCAATTATCGCAATTGTGGCAATTGTCTTTATCATAGACCTCGCCGAAATAGTGCAGCAGCATTTTGCGGCGGCAGACAGAAGTCTCAGCATAAGCGGCCGTCTCCTGTAGCAGTTGGCGGCCTATGTCCTGCTCTGCCACTGGCTTGCCCTCCATGAACTTATCGAGCTTACGCAAGTCCTTGTAGGAATAGAATGCCAGACAAATGCCCTCACGCCCGTCGCGACCGGCACGGCCGGTCTCCTGATAGTAGCCCTCCAAAGACTTCGGAATATCGTAGTGAATGACAAAACGGACATCGGGTTTGTCAATACCCATTCCGAAAGCAATCGTAGCCACAATGACATCGATGTCCTGCATGAGAAATTTATCCTGCGTCTCCGTCCGCGTCTGCGAATCAAGTCCGGCATGATAAGCCAGTGCATTTATATCATTGGCACGCAAGACCTCGGCAAGCTCTTCAACCTTCTTACGTGAGAGGCAGTAGATGATGCCGCTCTTGCCGTGATGTTGCTTGATAAACTTGATAATCTCCTTGTCTATATCCTTCGTCTTGGGCCGCACCTCGTAATAGAGGTTGGGGCGGTTGAACGACGACTTGAACTCCGTAGCATCAAGGATGCCGAGGTTCTTCTTAATGTCGGTGCGCACCTTGTCGGTTGCAGTGGCTGTCAAGGCGATAATGGGAGCCACACCAATTTCATTGACAATCGGCCGTATGCGACGGTATTCAGGGCGGAAATCATGCCCCCATTCCGATATACAGTGGGCCTCGTCGATGGCATAGAACGATATTTTGACCGTCTTCAGGAACTCGACGTTATCCTCCTTTGTCAGCGACTCGGGCGCAACATACAGCAGTTTGGTGATGCCCGCCTTCACATCGGCCTTCACCTGGTCGATGGCACCTTTATTGAGTGACGAGTTCAAGTAGTGTGCCGTGCCCTCGTGCTCACTCATCTGCGAGATGACATCTACCTGGTTCTTCATCAGGGCTATCAACGGCGATATGACGATGGCCACGCCATCCATGAGCAATGACGGCAGCTGGTAGCATAGCGACTTGCCGCCACCAGTGGGCATGAGCACGAATGTATCCTTGCCATCAAGTACATTCTGCACGATGGCCTTCTGGTCTCCCTTGAACGTGTCGAAGCCGAAATACTTTTTCAAGGCTTCTGTCAGATTTGGTTGTTTCATATAGGCTTTCCTCCTTTGTCTTCCCTGCCGGGACCTTAAGCTACTTGCAAGTGCGACTTCTCCAATTGCCTTTCCGCATATTCACGAGTAACGCTAAAATTCTTTACTTGACGCGACGGCACATCGAACATTGCGTCGATCATAATATTCTCAACGATAGAGCGCAAGCCACGTGCGCCGAGTTTGTACTCTACGGCCTTGTCGACCATCAGTTCGAGGGCGTCATGGTCGAACGTCAGCTCTATACCATCCATCTCGAACAGCTTCTTATATTGCTTGATAATGGAGTTCTTTGGCTCCACCAAGATACGTTCCAAGGCCGTGCGGTCAAGAGGGTTCAAATAGGTAAGCACCGGTAAGCGACCGATAATCTCAGGTATAAGTCCGAACGACTTCAAGTCCTGCGGCGACACATACTTCATCATGTCCTCCTTGTCAATTTTACGGACATTCTGCACCGAATTATAGCCAACGACGTGAGTATTCAGCCGCTGAGCTATCTTACGTTCGATGCCATCGAATGCTCCGCCGCAGATAAACAAGATATTGCGCGTGTCAACAGCAATATACTCTTGGTCAGGATGCTTGCGCCCACCCTTCGGCGGTACATTGACGGAGGTACCCTCAAGAAGTTTCAGCAAACTCTGCTGGACGCCCTCGCCGCTGACATCACGGGTGATGGAGGGATTATCCGATTTTCGGGCAATTTTATCGATTTCATCGATAAAAACAATACCCCGCTGCGTCGCCCCAACGTCATAGTCGGCAACCTGCAGCAGACGCGTAAGAATGCTCTCCACATCCTCACCTACATAGCCAGCCTCAGTGAACACCGTGGCATCGACGATGGTAAAGGGCACATCAAGCAGGCGGGCAATGGTCCGGGCCAACAGCGTCTTGCCAGTACCCGTGGAGCCTACCATGATGATATTTGACTTCTCAATCTCAACACCGCTTTTGTCATCAGGCTGCTGCAACCGTTTATAGTGGTTGTAGACGGCCACTGACAGATAGCGCTTCGCTTCGTCTTGCCCGATGACATACTGGTCAAGATATTCCTTGATTTCGCGGGGCTTAGGTATCTTCTTCAGCTTTTGGCCGACGGACGGTTTCGGGCGCTCCTTGAACTGCTCCTGCAATATCTGGTAGGCCTGCGCTACACAGCTGTCGCAAATGTAGCCATTGATACCCGTTATGAGCAGTTTAACCTCACGTTCGTTTCTTCCGCAGAAACTACAGACTTTCTTCATTTCTTCTTCAGTACCTGGTCAATCATTCCGTATTCCTTAGCCTCCTCAGCTGTCATCCAGTAGTTACGGTCAGAATCAGCATACACCTTATCATACGGCGTATGTGAATGCTCACTTATAATGGTGTAAAGTTCTTTCTTGAACTTCAGTATCTCCTTAGCCTCAATCTCGATATCGCTGGCTTGCCCCTGGACGCCACCGAGCGGCTGATGAATCATGACGCGGCTATGGGGCAGAGCCTGCCGTTTGCCCTCCTGACCAGCCACCAGCAGCACAGCAGCCATAGAGGCGGCCATGCCTGTGCAGATGGTAGCCACATCGCTACTGACGAACTGCATAGTGTCGTAGATACCCAATCCGGCAGTCACGCTACCGCCCGGCGAATTGATGTAGAGGGCAATATCCTTGCCGGAGTCCACGGAGTCGAGGTAGAGCAGCTGGGCCTGCAGCGTATTGGCGGTATAGTCGTCAATCTGCGTGCCGAGGAAGATGATGCGGTCCATCATCAGGCGCGAATAGACATCCATCTGAGTAACGTTCAGCTGACGCTCCTCAAGGATGTATGGGTTCAGATACTGGGACTGCACACGCATCACGTCATCAAGTGCGAGACCGTCCATTCCTAAGTGCTTTGTTGCGTATTTTCTAAAATCGTTCATAGTCACCTTTCGTATGTGAGATACAAAGTTAATACAAAAAAACGAGATGCAAGCATCTTTGCCTCTTTTTTTTTGTGAAAAAAGCAAAAAAGGCAAAAACCCGCCGCTTTTCGAACGGAAGGCGGCGGGTTTCAAGAACGGGGTAATGGTTCTCAGACAAAGCTAATGACCCCCTGTTGCGGTTCCTGTGAGGCCACGTCCTTTTGGTCGTTCATGTAGTCGCCTGTGGCCTGCGAATGAATACTGTCAAGTATCTCGCGGGTCCGTTTATAAGTAGGCGTGGACTCAACGGCGGAAATAACGTCGTCGTTGTCGAGGTCCTCGGGACGGAACAGGTAGATGTGCGGGCGGCGCTTGTAGCGACGCACGCCGTCGCCGCCCTTGTAGTAGATGTTGCGGCGTTCTTCACGAGCGGCTGCCTTCTCCTGCTCCTCAGCAATGCGGTTGGCCTCCTCCTGAGAATGCTTTTTGAGGCGCGTTTCCATGCCGTCGACATTGGTAATGCCAAACCCTGTAGCAAGGATGGTGACCTTCACCTTCTTGCCCAATTCCGGGTCAATAGCGACGCCCCACTTAATCTCGAAATCGCCGAACTTGTCCATGAAGTCATTGACGTAGTTCATTTCCTCCATCATGAAATTGTCGTTACCGCTCTTTTCCTCGTTGAAGGCAATAGAGAGCAGTATCTTCTTGGAGTTGAAGACGTCGTTGTCGTTCAGCAACGGCGAATTCAGGGCATCGTCGATAGCCTTCTTCACGCGGTCTTCACCCTCGCCGTAGCCTGTTGACATGATGGCAACGCCGCCATCCTTAAGCACGGTCTTCACATCATTGAAGTCGAGGTTGATAAGTCCGTGGACGGTTATAATCTCGGCAATGGACTTGGCGGCCACGGAAAGCGTGTCGTCGGCCTTGCCGAAGGCAGCTGTCAGCGAGAGGTCGGGATAAATCTCGCGCAAGCGTTCGTTATTGATGACCAGCAGGGCATCAACATGCTTCGACATCTCCTCGACGCCATCGAGCGCCTGGTCGATTTTCTTGGCACCCTCGAAGCGGAATGGTATGGTAACGATACCGACAGTAAGGATGCCCATTTCTTTAGAGACACGGGCAATGACAGGTGCGGCGCCAGTACCGGTACCGCCGCCCATACCGGCGGTGATAAAGGCCATTCGTGTACCGTCGTTGAGCATGTTCTTGATGTCTTCAATACTCTCCTCAGCGGCTTGGCGGGCACGCTCGGGCTTATTGCCGGCTCCAAGGCCCTCGGAGCCCAACTGCAGGTGTACTGGCACGGGCGAATCGTTAAGTGCCTGTGCGTCGGTATTACAGAGAACGAAGGTGACGTCGTGGATACCTTCGCGGTACATGTGGTTGACGGCATTACCGCCGCCGCCGCCAACGCCGATGACCTTGATGATGCTGTGCTCCTTCTCCGGCTCGCCGAAGTCAAGGATGTCAATAATATTATTGTCTGCCATAATGTATTATCTGTTTACTTGTTTTCGATTCTCTATTTGTCTAACAATAGCACCTATGGTTAATCGTCATCGCCGGTCATAATCTGCTTGCCGAAGTTGACAATGCCCTTTTTGAACTTGTTCCACTTGGAATTCTCGCGTTTCAAGCGGGCAGCCTCAGCAGCCGCGGCCTCGGCCTTCTCGCGGGCTTCGCGCTCTTCCTGCTCACGCTTCAGGCGTGCCTCCTCCTCGGCCTTCTGTTTCTCAGCCTCAGTCATCACCACACCGGCAGGCACCTCACCAGGCTTGCGCGCCGGGCGCTGGTCGGGCGTGTTTCCTGCCGTGCCGCCTGACGCCGTCTGGCTGCCGAAGAGGTCACCGTTGTGGTCTATGGGCAAGCCGGCACAGTTAATGTCGCCTTTATAGAGCAATCCGAGAACAGTACACATCATGCCGTTCTTCGACTTGACATCATCGTTTCCACCAGTAATAGTATGTGACGGGAACTTAGCTATGCGGATTTTCTCAATATGCGTATGGTTCTGAAAGGCGCGGTCCATATTCTTCAAGTTGGCACCGCCGCCCGTCAGGATAATACCGCCCAGCAGCTTGTCGCAGTATTCCGAAGGCACCTGATACCAGGCATTCTCGACAATTTCCTCCGTGCGTCCTTCTACTATCTCTATGAAGCGGCGGCTCTCCACCTGACGGTCCTGGTCGATAGAATACTTCAAGTTATTGTCGATGTCGTTGTTGTCGGTATATGCCGACGCATACTTCAGCTTCATTTTCTCAGCATCGCTCTCCTCCATCTGCAAGGTAGCAATATCCTTGGTGATGTTCGCCCCACCAAGGGGAATAACGGCAATATGACGCAGGATGTTTTTCGTGTAAACGGAGACGGTGGTGGTATCAGCCCCGATATCGATGAGCGCACAGCCGGAACGGCGTTCGGCCTCTGTCAGCACAGCATCTGCCAATGCCAGAGGTGCATTAAGCATCTCGGCAATGGCGATGCCGGCCACTTCGAAGCACTTATTGAAGTTTTTATAGAATCCTTTGCGTTGCAGGATATTCAGGTAGTTTCCCTCCAAGCGGGCACACTGTATGCCTACAGGGTCTTGCTGATATTGCGAGTCGACCTTGTACTCCTGAACGGCGGTGTCGAGGATTTCCTGGTCCGGGTAGTTCATGTTGCGGTTTGAGTCGACCAGCTCATCGACCATGGCATCAGTAACGATAGTTCCCGGCGCCAACTCTTTCGTCACGACATTGCGGACGCCCCGGATGGACTGTCCACCAACGCCTACATAGACCTGCTTGATACGGGTCTTGAGCTGGCTCTCCAGCTTCTTAACAATGTTCTGCAGACACTGGGCGGTCTTGTCAATGTTGTAAACCACCCCCTTGCGGATAAATGCCGAAGACTCCTCTTTGGCGACAGCCAGCACCGAGATGCTGCCGTCAAGGTTCTTCTGGCCCGCGATACCCGTCATCTTCGATGAACCGAGTTCAATTGCTACGATAAATTCCTTTGCCATACTGCTACTCATTTCTCACTTCTTTTACATATTATCTGATTGTCAAACTCTACGCTGATGCGTTTGTACCGGTCCCAGCCCGTCTGGCTCAGCCCGTACTTATAGAACTTCCACAGGCGCTCCAACTTCTTGGGAATGTCGCGTGGAGCACCAAGATATATTATATGGTCGCCCACCCGGGGCACCAGCTCAAGAGAGCCGTCACTGAGAACGTTGAGCTGCTCCGTCTGCTGCTGCCAGAATCGGTCTGAGAGAATCTGGTTGGCTATCGGAGCCAGCCGCTTCTGTGCATAGCTGTGGCTAATAGTCCCTGTAGCCACCAAAAGGTTGTCAGCCAAGCGTGTGTGAGGCAATATCTCGCCACACACGTCAACATAGTACTGTTCACCGCCGGCAGTCATGATGTGAAGCACAGGCTGCCGCTGCGTCAGACTGACACAGACATGGCCGTTCTGTGTTTTGTAGCACTCCACGTTTTCAACATAAGGACTCTTGAGCAGGACTTCCTCCATCTGACGCGTGCTGACAAACTGCATGGGCTGAGCCAGCGGGTACTGTCGCTGACGTTCCAAGAGGCGTTTCACCTCAGCAGGATTGAGGAATCCGCCCTTCTGCTGTCCACCGTCAATCTGGATGTTCACCTCAGTACACACGGTGGCCTTGTCATCGGGTCGGTTGAACACGGTGACAGCCATCAGCAGGTATACTGCTATGACCACATCCAGCAGGATGATGACAGTCTTCTTCCAGTTTATCGTCATTTATTTCTGTTGGAGTATTTTGGTAATTTGAGGAACCATATTGTCAAGGTCACCGGCTCCGAGGACGACGAGCACGTCAAAATCATGGGTCTTGACATAGTCGAGCACGTCGGATTTCCGTATCATCTCCTTCTTGACAGCCGGTGCCAGGTTGTCGCAGATAAGCTGCGAGGTGACACCCTCGATAGGCTCTTCGCGGGCTGGGTAGATTTCCGTCAGCACAACCTCGTCGAGCTGGCTCAGCGCGTCGGCAAACTCGCGGTAGAAGTCGCGTGTACGCGTGTAGAGATGAGGTTGGAAGATGGCCGTAATACGGCGGTTGCGGTAAAGTTGACGTAGGCTGTTGGCACTCTGGTAAATCTCCTTCGGGTGGTGAGCATAGTCGCTGAGGAACACCAAACGGTCGGTCTTAATCTTGAAGTCAAAGCGGCGGTCAACGCCCCCGTAGGTCTGCATCCCGTAACGCAGTTCCTCGGCTGAGCAGCCTGCCAACTGAGCCATGGCCATGGCAGCGACGCCGTTCTCAATATTGATAGGTATGGGCTGTCCAAGGACGACATTCTTAACCGACTCTATGGGCGAGACAAAGTCGAAGGTGATGCCGCCGTTCTCGATACGGACATTCTCGGCATGGAAGTCACCCTCGCTGAGGGCATAGTCATAGCGGTGTACGCCGGAGTGCAAATCCTCCTTCATCTCCAAGCCGCGGTGTATGATGAGCACTCCGCCCGGCTGGATGAGTGACGTGTATTGACGGAAGCTCTCGAGATAGGCCTCTTTCGTACCGTAGATATCAAGGTGGTCGGGGTCGGTGGACGTGATAACCGTCATAAAGGGGCTGAGCCAGTGGAAGGAGCGGTCGAACTCGTCGGCCTCAATGACGACGTATTCACTGTCAGAGAGAATGTAGTTCGTACCATAGTTCTTTGAAATGCCGCCAAGGAAAGCATTGCAGTCGATGGCTGACTGATGCAGGATGTGGGCGCACATGGTCGACGTTGTCGTCTTGCCGTGGGTACCCGCCACACAGAGGCCCTTCATCTGGCGGGTTATCGTGCCAAGCACCTGGGCACGCTTCTGTATCTCGAAGCCATGCTCACGAAAGAACACTAGCTCCTGATGGTCGGCAGGGACGGCTGGCGTATAGACAACGAGGGTCGACTGAGGCTGACGGCAGGAGTGGGGAATCTCACTGACGTTCTCCTCATAGTGAATGAGCATACCCTCTCGTTCCAGCTGGCGGGTCAAGTCGCTGGGGGTCTTGTCATAGCCAGCTACGACAAGGCCACGTCTGATGAAGTAGCGTTCTAAGGCGCTCATGCCAATGCCTCCGGCACCGACGAAATAGACAGCTTTTATATCACTTGCTTTCATTTTCTTCTGCTAATTTTATAACTTCCTTGGCTATAATGTCTGCGCTGTCGGGCAGGGCCAGCTTCAGCACGTTTTCACTGAGTAAACGTAGTTTCTGTTCGTCATTAACGGTGTCAATGGCCAGTCGTAGCAGCGTTGCAGGGGCATCGGCATCCTTGACGTAGATGGCAGCGTCGCGGTTAGCCAACGCCAGGGCGTTCTTCGTCTGGTGGTCTTCGGCCACATTGGGGCTGGGTACAAGGATGACCGGCTTGCCGATGAGACAGAACTCGCTGATGCTGCTGGCACCGGCACGGCTGATGACGAGGTCGGCGGCACGATAGGCGGCACCCATGTCTGTGATGAAATCAGTAACCTTCAGATTGGGCAAGTCGCGGCCTTTCAACTGCTGCTGGATGCCGGCATAGTAATACTTGCCCGTCTGCCAGAGGAACTGCACATCGCTCCCCGAGACGAGGTCGAGATGTTGGAGCACGCTTTCATTGACGGTACGTGCACCTAAAGAGCCACCGACGAGCAGTACTGTCTTACGCTCAGGATTGAAACCTAAGCTACGGACGGCATCCTCACGCGAAAGCGTCGTATCAAGCAGGGCCTGGCGCACGGGATTGCCCGTCAGCATGATCTTGTCGGCGGGGAAGAAACGCTCCATGCCCTCGTAGGCCACGCATATCTTGCGGGCCTTGGCGGCCAGCTGCTTGTTGGCCAGTCCTGCATAACTGTTCTGCTCCTGTATCAGCGTCGGGATGCCCATGCTGTTGGCAGCGCCAAGGGCTGCACTGCTGGCATACCCGCCCACACCAACTGCCACGTCGGGACGGAACTCTTTCAGAATCCTTTTCGCCTGCCATTTACTGCGGAGGTAGTCAAAGGCCACGCCAATGTTAGCCGGCTTCCACAACGGACGGAAGAAGCCGCGTACGGGCAGTCCCTTGATTTCATAGCCTGCAGCAGGCACACGCTGCATCTCCATACGGCCCTGGGCACCAATGAACAGTATCTTAGCATCAGGGCGCAGACGGCGCACCGCGTTGGCTATCGAGACAGCGGGGAAGATGTGGCCTCCTGTACCGCCACCACTGACGATGACTCTCAACTCCTTATTCATATCATTCTTCACGTTTCACTCTTTACTTCTAACTTTCTCAACATTCATCTTCGCCGAACGGCTGACACTCAGAATGACGCCTATGTAAGCACAATTGATGATAGTCGACGTACCACCCTTCGAGACAAGCGGCAACGGCTGCCCCGTAACCGGTGCCAGACCTACGGCAACCATCATGTTGAACGTGGCCTGGATGACCAAAAGCAGCGACAGCCCCATAATGAGGAAGGCCGGGAAATTATTCTCACAACGCGAGGCAATACGGGCCGCCCTGTAAAGCAGTACAATATAGAGGAATGCCACAAAGGCGGCACCGAAGATGCCCATTTCCTCGACAATGATGGCGTAGATAAAGTCAGAGAACGCCTGCGGCAGATAGTCTCGCTCGGTAGAATTGCCCGGTCCCTTGCCGACAATACCCGACGACGCAATGGCAATATTGGCATGGCCCACCTGGAAGTTGTTCTCAATGTCGTATTCCTCAGCCGGAACGTCTTTCTCGACGAAATGTTTCAAGAGGCGGTTACGCCATGTATAGAAACGGTGGAAGACGCCGCCGCTCTTGATGGCGTCAGGGTCTACCTGTTTCTGACTGCCGTCACCGACGACCTCGGTCATCTGGTTCTCGGCCGCACGTTTCTCCTCTATACCGCCTAATGTGAGCACTAACACCAAGAACACGGCAACCACAACAGCAAGGGCACCTACAAGTTTACCCATCTGCAGCAAGGGCACACGACCAATAAACATCATCAGCATGATGACGACAAAGAGCAGAGCTGCCGTCGACAGGTTCTCGATGCCAATGAGGAACGTCGTAGGTAGAAGAATCAGCATGATGTACTTAAACGCCTTGCGATCGGCACCCGTTTCACGCTGCATCGCACTCAGTATCTGGGCTGTAATAAGCACCATCGTCCCCTTGGCTATCTCCGAGGGCTGGAAGGTGAAGCCCAAGAGAGAGATGACGCGGTTGGCACCGTTGATGCTCTCTCCGCCTATCAGCACCCAGAGCAGTGTCAATGCTGAGATGATGAGCAGGAACGGGGTCATCAGCTTGAAGTAGCGGCAAGGGACGTTTAGTGTCACCACAGCCACAGCCACCCCAATGATAATCATGACGGTGTGGTAGAAGATGGGGCCCATGTAGTTCTGCGTCTTGTATGTCAAGTTGCTCGAAGCTGAGAAAACCTCGACAATGCTGATCATACAGAGGAAGAAGAACACCATCCAGATGACTTTGTCGCCTTTGAAGATATTACCTATTTTCTTGTTCATTGCTTATTTTTGGGGATTATAGGCATGGTGGGGTTATAGGGAACGGGCTATCGCCTTGAACTGTTCGCCGCGGTCCTCCATGTTCTTGAACAGGTCGAAGGAGGCGCAACAGGGAGAGAGCAGCACCGTCTCGCCAGGTTGAGCCAACTCATAGCAAGCCTCCATGCACTCACGCATGGAGTGCGTGTCACGCACGGGAATCCCCATTCCATCGAAGTTCTGGTGCAGTTTCGTGTTATCGGCACCAAGATAGACCAAGGCCGAGCACTTCTCACGGATGAGCGGCTTGATGGGCTCATAGTCGTTGCCCTTATCCTTGCCGCCGATGATGAGCACGACGCGGGTCTTCATCGACTCTAACGCGTACCAGCAGGCATCGACGTTAGTAGCCTTCGAATCGTTGACATAGTGGACGCCACGGACGTCGCAGACCTTCTCCAAACGGTGCTCCACGCCGGGGAAGTCGCTCAGCGACTTGCGGATGGACTCCTTCTTGATGCCGGCAATGTTGGCGGCCAATCCTGCTGCCAGCGAGTTGTATATATTGTGACGCCCCGTCAGGCTCAGACTCTCCTGCTCCATGTTGAAGGGCGTAGGATATTCCAGCATGTACTGTCCTTTCTCAATGTAGCCGATGACACCGTTTTTCTTGATGTCGGAAAACGGGCACTGAACGGCCTTGATATTGTATTTCTTCAGTTCCTTGGCAATGATGGGGTCGTCGGCCCAGTAAATAAAAGCATCTTGCGGCGTCTGGTTCTGGATGACACGCATCTTGGCATCCGTGTACTTCTGCATGGAATTGTCGTAACGGTCCAGATGGTCGGGCGTGATGTTCAGCAGGATGGCGATATTGGCACGGAACTGGTACATATTGTCCAACTGGAACGATGACAGTTCGATAATATAGTACTCATGGGGCTGCTCGGCCACCTGCAGAGCCAGTGAATGGCCTATGTTGCCGGCCAGTCCTGCATCGTAGCCTGCCTCACGGAAAATGTGGTAGATGAGCGACGTGGTAGTGGTCTTGCCGTTCGAACCAGTAATGCAAATCATCTTCGACGTCGTATAGCGGCCTGCGAATTCTATCTCGCTGATGATGTGGATACCCTTGGCGATGGCCTTGACAACCATCGGAGCCGTGTCGGGGATACCGGGCGACTTGATAATCTCGTCGGCCGACAGTATCAGCTCTTCAGTATGCCGACCCTCTTCCCATGCTATGCCATGATCGTCGAGTTGCTTTTTGTAGCGGTCGGCAATCTTCGACATGTCACTCACAAACACATCGAAACCCTCTTTCTTGGCCAGTACGGCGGCTCCTGCGCCGCTCTCTCCGGCTCCTAATACAACAATTCTATTCATGGTCTTCTTATCTTATCTTCAATGTTATTATTGTCAGTGCCGCGAGGATGATGGTGATAATCCAGAAGCGGAACGTAATCTTTGACTCGTGGAACTGGCGTTTTGGCCAGCCGCGCAGGATATAGGTTGACGTCGGGTCGAGCTGTGAATCGAGGCGACGGAAGTTGTCGTGGATGGGCGTGGCGCGGAATACGCGGACACGCTTGCCTTTCTTTTTCATCAGTTTGAACCACTGTGTCTGTATGATGACGCTAAGGCTCTCAATGAAAAAGACTCCGCAGAGAATGGGCAGCAGCAGTTCCTTGTGGATGATAACAGCACAGACGCCGATAATGCCACCAATAGTCAACGACCCAGTGTCGCCCATGAAAATCTGGGCCGGATAGGCGTTATACCAGAGAAAACCAATCATGGCACCGACGAAGGCACATAGGAACACCACCAGCTCTTCGGCATGAGGGATGTACATCAGGTCGAAATAGGCGGCATAGACAATGTGACCAGACACATACGCCAGGATGAGCAGCGCCACACCAATGATGGCAGAGTTGCCCGCGCACATACCGTCCATACCATCGTTCAGGTTGGCTCCATTCGAGACTGCAGTCACCACGAGGATGGTCATCAGCACAAAGAGCACCCATCCTGCGGCCACCTTATAGTCGCCCAGGAACCCCAATACCTCAGAGTAATTCAGATTATTGTTCTTGACGAAGGGAATAGTGGTCTTCAACGACTTTACCGCCTCAGCCTTGTGCTTCACCACGACCTCCTTATTCTGCTGCTGGACTGTGACGTTCTCACGGACAACGGCATCGGGACTAAGCCAGAGCGTCAGGCCGACGATAAAGCCTATCGACAGCTGTCCCACAATCTTATAGATTCCCTTCAGTCCTTCCTTGTTCCGGCGGAATATCTTGATATAGTCATCCATAAAGCCGAGGAAACCTAACCATACAGTAGTGGCCAACATCAGGATAATGTAGATGTTGCGGATACGGGCAAATAACAGCACGGGGACGAGAATGGCCACGATGATGATGATGCCGCCCATAGTAGGCACACCCTTCTTCTCGACGCCAAAGGGGTCGATTTTCGGGTCACGCTCCACCTCATAGATTTTCCTGCGACGCATAAACTTGATAAAGTACTCGCCAAACCATGCGGAAATGAGCAGCGCCAATATAAGCGTCAGCAGCGAGCGGAAAGAAATGTACGACCACAAGTGGCTGCCCGGGATGTTGTACTGCTCTAAAAATCTAAACAGATAATATAGCATTGTCTTCTATTTACGATTTACGGTTTTCTATTTACTATTTGGCAAAGCACTCGCGCACCACCTCATGGTCGTCGAAGTGATGTTTCACGCCTTTGATTTCCTGATAGTCCTCATGGCCTTTGCCGGCAATGAGGATGACATCGCCCTTCTCTGCCATCATACAGGCCGTGCGGATGGCCTCGCGGCGATCGACGATGCTGACGACTTTCTTCATCTGCTTTGCGTCGAGACCCGCTAACATATCGTTGATGATGTCCTGCGGTTCCTCGAAGCGGGGATTGTCGCTGGTAATGATGACGCGGTCGCTTTGCTTCACCGCCTCCTGAGCCATTAGCGGACGCTTACCCTTGTCGCGGTTGCCGCCGGCACCGCAGACGGTGATAACCTTGCCCTTTCCGTCGAGCACCTCATGGATGGCTTTCAGCACATTCTCTAAGGCATCAGGCGTATGGGCATAGTCTACGACAGCCGTAAAGCCTTCAGGCGAGCGAATGGGGTCAAGCCGACCATTGACGCTCTTCAGCGTACTCATAGCCACGAGGACATCCTCAGGCTGCTTGCCCAGCATCACGGCGGCACCGTAGACACACAGCAGGTTCGACACATTGAACCTTCCGATGAACTGCACACCTACCTCATGACCGTCAATCTCGAGGTACATACCCTCAAAATGGCACTCGATAATGCGGGCACGGAAGTCTGCCATCTGACGGATGCTGTAGGTTTTCACCTGCGCCTTCGTGTTCTGCACCATGAACAAACCGTTCTTGTCGTCGGTATTGGTAATGGCAAACGAGCCTTTCGGCAGCTGGTCGAAGAATTGCTTCTTGGCATTACGGTAGTTCTCGACAGTCTTGTGGTAGTCTAAGTGGTCGCGTGTCAGATTAGTGAACAGACCACCGGCGAACTTCAGGCCACCGATACGCTTCTGGGCAATGGCGTGACTCGAGCATTCCATGAAAACATACTCGCAGCCAGCCTGCACCATGCGCTCCAGCAACTCGTTCAGTTCGATAGCGTCGGGAGTGGTATGAGTAGCTGCCACAGCCTCACCGTCAATATAGTTGCAGACAGTGGAGAGCAGCCCACACTTATGGCCGAACTGGCGGAACATATCATATAATAAGGTGGCGATGGTCGTCTTGCCGTTGGTGCCTGTCACGCCCACCAGCTTAAGGCGTGATGTCGGGTCACCGTGGAAGAGTGTGGCCACCGGCCCGACGGCCTCTTCCGTTGACTCCACCTGTACATAGGTGATGCCGTCGACCGTCGTCTCGGGTAAATCCTCGCACAAAATGGCCGACGCCCCCAGTTCGACTGCTCGCGCAATAAACTGATGGCCGTCGACCTGTGTTCCTTTCATGGCTACGAACAGATAGCCAGGCTTAACCTGCCGTGAGTCGATCTTGACTCCGGCAATCTCGGTGTCAGCATTGCCAACGATGGTCAGCGGCCTGACAGTTTTCAGAATTTCTCTCAAATTCATATCTAACTACAAAAAACTACGTTCATATTTCTAATTGCAACTCACAAAGTGAACCAGGGCTCACGGCCTTGCCGGCAGCAATGCTCTGCGACTTCACCTTGCCGCGACCGACAAGTGCAACCTTCAGTCCACGGCGCTCCAACTCGTAAACAGCATCACGGGCACCCATTCCCGTCACATCAGGAACCGTTCCCTGACTCGTCTTGACTTCTCTGGGCGCTGCAGCCTTCAGCCCCAGATGACTAAGCACGTAGACGGCAGCATTCTCGTTGCCACCCTTCACGACGGGCGAGAAGTTCGACGTAGAGTCGCGGGCATCATCAACCAACCGCTTCACATTCTGTGCCATCACGCCCTCGGCAATGTGACGGAACACCACACCGCTCATACCGCCGCCTGAGGCTGGCAATCCCGTCTTTCGCAGACAGACGATGCATGAATAGCGGGGGGCGTCGGCAGGAAAGAAACCAGCAAACGACAGCCAGTAGCGTGTCACGCCGGAATGGTAGCCGCCGTGTTCGTCGGCAATCTGGGCCGTCCCCGTCTTGCCCGCCACTTTGAATGAGCGTGACAGCGGGGCCGCCTTCTTGCCAAGGCCCTGACTGACGACGTGCTCAAGGATGGTCTGCATCATAGTGATGGTCTCTGGCTTGGCGATACGCTCCTTCAGCACCACAGGCGGATACTCTTGCAACACCTCACCGTCCTTCACCACACGGGTGACGAAGCGCGGCTGCATCATCCGCCCGTTGTTGGCGATTGCATTGTAGAAGGCGAGCGTGTTGATTGGCGCTATCTGTGTCTCATAGCCTATCGACATCCACGGGAGCGTCGTCTTACTCCAGTAGCGGCCACGTTCGGTGGTTTTCGTGTCAGGCATACGGATGACGGGCGGACGATAGCCTTCAATGGGCAGTTTCAGGTCTTCGTGGATACCCACGCGATATAGTCCCTGCACGTATTTCTCAGGATGTCCGCCGTAGAACTTGTCAATGACATAGCTGGTGCCGATGTTCGAGCTTACCTCCAAGGTCCTGGCCACGTTGATGGTGCCGTAGCCTCCACGACGCCAGTTGTGGTCCTTCATCCACCGGCCGTGCATCTCCATGACACCGCTGCCGGTAGGTATCGTGTAGTTGGTGTCGCGGGGAATGACGCCATCGTCAAGTGCAACAAGTATCGAGGCCACCTTGAACACCGATCCTGGCTCGCAGCGGTAGCTGATGGCCGAGTTGATGGCCTCAGCATACTGACCGTCGGGCATGCGCATCATATTGACGATAGCCTTCACGTCGCCTGTCTGAACTTCCATCAAGATGGCTACTCCCAGGTCGGCATTCACCTCAGGCAGTTTCATTTCGTCGATGAGTGCCCGCTCGGCCAGGTCCTGCATGTTCACGTCGATGGTGGTCACGATGTCGGCACCGTCGACTGGCGGAGCTTCGGTGATATTCATAATCCTATTGAGCACCTTCTGACGGTGGACCAGTCCGTTCTGGCCGCGCAGGGTCGAGTCGAACGACTGCTCAAGTCCGCAGCGGGCAGAGTCAATCTCACCGTACATGACACCTATCGTACGCTTGGCCAGCGTATTGAAGGGACGGTTACGGGCGTTGAATTCCTCATAGTGGAAACCACCTTTGCCCACTGACAGGTTGAAGATAGGCAACTTCTTCAGCAGCGAGTACGTATTATAGTCCATACGGTACTTCCAGACCGGCCAGTGCCGGGCACCCACCGTACCGTCACGGTTCACCTTGTGACGCCCCTTCGTGAAATGTTCCTTGAACTCCGCCACCGACTGCTGGGGGAAGATGTCATTCAGTCCGATGCACAGACTGTCGATGTTCTTGTCCCAAAGTTCGTCTACCAAACGTTGGGCTGCCGTGTCCAAGGGCGCCTTTCCCTCGCGACCTGGCTGGAAGTCCACAAAGGCCTTATACTCAGGTATGCTGCTGGCCATCAGCTGACCGTCGCAACTCAGTATGTTGCCACGGTTGGGTTTCACGGGTATGGAGTCGTGCCTCATCTGCTGCTGTACCGTCGTCCAATAATCCTTCTGAGCCGTCATGATGTACATAGCCTTAGCCACGATGGCCACTCCGACCATCGTCAGCGCCACTGCTATGGCAAAGTAGCGCGGCATGACTTTGTTGCTGTTGAATTTACTCATTCTCTCCTCGGCTGAATAATCCCTGTTTGGGTATATTAATAATATAAGGTGGCTGTGTGCTGATATGCAGCAGTGAGTCATGATTCTCACGGAGTGTTCGCAGAACCTGACTCTCACGGCAGCGTTCTGTCAGCGAGCTTGAACTCGACAGGGCCTTGTACTTCGCGTCCTTTAGTTCATTTTCAAGCTTGTCTATCTGTATCATGTCCTGCTGGCACTGGTAGCGGAAGGCCACATAGACAACGGTGAAAAGCACCACCAAGACCAGAGGCCAGATATTACGGCGCACGAAATCGGCCGACAGGAAGTCACCGCCAAGAATCTTGCGGAGCGTCAGCGCACCCACAGGCACACTGTCATCCTCGCGCACGTTCTGCTTGATTTCCTTCAGCTTCTCCAGGGCTTTTTGCTCCCGGGTCATCTGCTCATCCTGCAAATCCTTCTCTTCGTCTGCCATATCACACTTTCTCTGCTATTCTCAACTTCGCACTGCGGCTGCGCGGATTGCGCTGCTGCTCGTCGTCCGTGGGGACTATCACCTTATTGTTCAGCGGACGCAGCGGCGAAACAGTCCGTCCAAAGAAGTCCTGTTCCATACGACCCTCGATGTTACCTGCCTTCATCATGTTCTTCACGATGCGGTCCTCTAACGAATGATAGGTGATGACCGACAGGCGACCGCCGGGCCTGAGTACCTCAATGACTCCGCAGAGCATCTCCTTCAAGGCCGTCAGTTCTTGGTTAACCTCTATGCGCAGGGCCTGGAACAGTCGGGCCATATCCTTCTTGCACTGTCCGTTCTCAGGGTCGAATCCTGACACGGAAAGCAAATCGCCAGTAGTCTCTATGCGATGCTGCGCACGGGCCTTCACCACGAGTGCAGCAATCTTCCGCGCCTGCTTCAGCTCACCATATATATATAATAGGTCTGCAAGCTGCTCCTCTGTATAGCCATTGACGATGTCGGCGGCCGTCAGTCCGGCACGGCGGTTCATCCGCATATCCAGCGGCGCATTAAAGCGGAACGAGAATCCGCGCGTCTCGTCATCGAAATGATGACTCGACACGCCGAGGTCGGCCAGCACGCCGTCCACCTTTTCCACGTGGAAGTAGCGCATCCACTGCTTCACATACCTGAAGTTGCTGCGAACGAAGGTGAACCTTTTATCGCCAACGATGTTTTTCTCCGCATCGGCATCCTGGTCGAAGCCATACACATGGCCGTCGGGTCCTAAGCGCCGGAGTATCTCACGGCTATGTCCGCCACCGCCGTAGGTCATGTCCGCATAAATACCGTCGGGTTGGATAGCCAACCCGTCAATGCTCTCCGTGAGAAGCACTGGTACATGGTATGTCTCTGCAGTGACAATCATCTATTATATATCCGCAGGAGTCGTCTCCTGACCCAATATCGTTTCGAGTGCCTTACTAAAGTCTTCGTTGCTCAACCTGGTCTCTTCTATCTTATCGCATGACCAGATTTCTATCGTGTCGTCCATCCCGATGAAGCGAACGTCCTGACGAATGAAGGCCATGTCCATATAGCGCTTCGGTATCAGCAGGCGTCCGTTGCCGTCGAGCGTCACCATCTCTGCGCCTTCCACAAACTGACGGAATATCTGCTGATGCTGGGCATTGAACTTGTTAAGACGGCGACGTAAGGTGTCTTCCATTTCGTTCCATACGCTTTCAGGGTACAGTACCAGACAAGGCTGGAAGATGTCCTTCCGCAGCATCATGGTTTCACCGCCAGATGCCTGTAACACCTTGCGGAAAACTGCTGGCAGGAAGACCCTTCCTTTTGCATCAGTCTTACAATCTACATTTCCAAGAAAACGCATATACTTTATCGCTCTATTTTCTGTTGATTCGGTCTTATAAAAACCGGTTGTTTGAAAACAGCTACAAAGATAAGCATTTTTCGCCCCACTCCGCCCCACCATACCCCACAATTATTGTTTTTTAACAGAGATTTGTTGATATAGCGCACTTTTGCCCCTCGTTGGAGGATAAAAATATGGGGCTTTTGTACATTTTCAATAAAAAAAGTTTCATTTCTCAAAGGTTTTTACTAACTTTGCAACTTGGTAGAAACCAACAGACAAAAAAATGGTTACTGTAACAGAAAAAACCGTCGATATTGACAACATTCTGAAGAGCAAGATGGGCAGCAAGGCCAAGTTCATACCAAAGCCCTTGGTATCTTGGCTCAGGCGCATTGTCCATCAAGACGAAGTGAACAAATTCCTTTGGGAAAGCCGGGGAATGGTAGGTACGGAGTGGCTCGAGGAGTGCGTGCGCTACTTAGATACCACGCTCGAAATCGTCGGCGAGGAGAACCTTCCTGACAAGAACGACGGCCGGCTCTACACATTCGTCTCAAACCACCCCCTCGGCGGTGAGGACGGCGTAGCCCTCGGAGCCATTATCGGGCGTCACTACGACGGGCATTTCCGCTACCTGGTCAACGACCTGCTGATGAACCTTCCAGGACTGGCTCCGCTATGCATACCTATCAACAAAACGGGCAAACAGGGCCGTGACTTCCCCAAGATGGTTGAAGCCGGTTTCCAGAGCGACAACCACATGCTGATGTTCCCCGCCGGTCTGTGCTCACGCCGAAAGAACGGAGTCATACGCGATATTCCCTGGAAAAAGACCTTCATCTCGAAGAGCGTGGAATATAAGCGCGACGTGGTCCCTATCCACTTCAGCGGACAGAACAGCAGCTTCTTCTACCGTCTGGCAAACTTCTCCGACAGACTCCTGCCCTTCAACCTTGCCATGCTGTTTTTAGTCGATGAAATGTACAAAAATGTGCATAAAACCTTCCGCGTAACCATAGGCAAGCCCATCCCTTGGCAGACCTTTGACAAGAGTCGAAAACCCGCCGAGTGGGCCCAATGGGTCCAGGATAAAGTTTACAATTTAACTTCCAACTCCTAAACACACTAACTCCTCAAAAATGGAACAGTCAATCATCGCCCCCATCCCCAAGGAAGTGCTTCGCAGCGAACTGACACCTGACCGCCAGCTCCGCATGACCAACAAGAGCAACAATGAAATCTACGTTATTACAGCGCATAACGCACCTAACGTAATGCGTGAGATTGGGCGACTACGTGAAATTGCCTTCCGCGAAGCCGGAGGCGGGACGGGCAAGGACTGCGACCTTGACGAGTTCGACATTTGTGAGAACTGCTACAAGCAGCTCATCGTCTGGAACCCCGAGGAGCAGGAGATTATCGGCGGCTACCGCTATCTGGCCGGCACCGACTGGGACATGGATGCCAACGGCCAGCCCATTCTCGCCACCAGCCACATGTTCCATTTCAGCGAGAAATTCCTCAAGGACTACATGCCCTATACCATCGAATTGGGACGCTCATTCGTCAGCCTGCCCTATCAGAGTTCGCGCATGGGGGCAAAAAGCCTGTTTGCACTCGACAACCTTTGGGACGGCTTAGGGGCACTGACGGTCATCAAGCCCAACGTCAAATATTTCTTTGGCAAGATGACCATGTACCCCAGCTATATCCGTAAGGGGCGCGACATGATTCTCTTCTTCCTGAAGAAGTATTTTGACGACAAGGAGCGCCTGATTATCCCGATGAAACCGCTGAAAATTGAGTCCGACCCCGCTGAACTGGAGCGGCTGTTTTCCGGCAAGGACTTCAAGGAGGACTACCGCATCCTGAACGCCGAAATCCGGAAGTTAGGATACAACATCCCGCCATTGGTAAACGCCTACATGAACCTCTCGCCGACGATGAAACTCTTCGGTACCGCCATCAACTACGGCTTCGGCGACGTCGAGGAGACGGGCATCCTCATTGCCATGGAGGAAATTTTTGAGCAGAAGCGCATCCGTCACATTGACTCTTTCATCAAGCAACACCCTGACGCGCTGAAGATTACCAGCGGTGCCAACAAGGTCATTTACAAGGAGAAGTAGTCCCTACTCCACCACTTCGAGATCAGCATAGAAGATCCGGTTTCCCGAAGTAATACGGCTACAGTCCAGTTTCAGCAGGCTGCCAGTACCTGGCGTGCAGTTTACGGTCTGCCAGATGGGGTTGTTCACGATGTTCGAGAACTCACCATGTGCCAACACCGTCCAAGTCTTGCCGTCGTCAGACGAGATAGAGAGCATATAGTCGAGCGGCATACCCTCCTTGGTGTCCTGTGACGGCAGGAACCGGAACTTCCGCACCGTCATCTGTTTGCCCAATCCGATGTACATCGATTGAACAGGACTGCCTGAACCGGGGAAGAAGATGTTGTAATTAGACGACAGTTTCTCACCATTCTCTGGAGTATCGGCATCAATATCCGGTGCAAGGTAAGCGTTCATAGCTGCGATGACTGGCGTCGCTTTTGAGTCGAGGATAGTCAGCCGTATCTGCGTGGTCTCCGTGGTGGGGAAGCAGAGAATGCGCTTGCGTCCGATGGTAGTCATGCTGCGCTGCGGTTCCTCCGAGATGATATCGTGCAACTCAGTCCATTTACCGCCTATAAGTGCCTCGACCTTGAACTTCTTAACGCGCTGTCCCTGGCGGATGTCCTCGCCAACCATCAAACGATTGAATGCCGTGGGGCGCTTGAAGGTCAGCGTCGACACTGTGGGTGATAGCTTACGCTTAGCCTTTAAGGGATGGTCGAAGATTTTGCGCACCATCTGATAGAAGACTGCGCCGCGAATGCTGTCTTCGGCGTGGATAAGGCCGTCCTTGTCAATGGGGAAGTTCAGCAGTAGTGTTGAGTTGCGCCCTACCGATTTATAATAGGTATCCATCAGTTTTGACAGGCTTTTCACGTGACCGTTCTCGCTGTCGTGATAAAACCAGCCGGGACGTATCGAGGTGTTCGTCTCCCCCGGGCACCACACGTCGCCATTCTCCACGCCGTAGTGCAGCATGGGCCATGTCACGTCGCCCGTACTGTTCAGCATACTCCAGTTGGTCTCGCCGATGTTGCCAGCCTCGGTGCCCACCCAGCGCAGGTCGCCACGGCGGTCGGCACCGTCGTTCCAGATGACGCAATGGGGTTGCAGCTCGCGTATCATCTTATAGGTATCGCCCCACTGATAGTAGGTCAGACGGTCGATGGTCCGTGTCTCGTCGGCACCGCCGTACCAGCCGTTGCCGCCGTTGGCGCCGTCGAACCACACTTCAAAGACTTCGCCATAGTTGGTCAGCAGTTCACGCAGCTGGTTGCGGAAATAGGTGACATACGCCGGCCGACCGTATTCAGGATGGTTACGGTCCCACGGCGAGAGGTAGACGGCGAACTTCAGCCCGTACTCGCGACAGGCGTCGGCCAGTTCGCGGACGACGTCGCCCTTGCCGCTCTTCCACGGTGCACTCTTCACCGAATAGTCAGTATAGGCCGACGGCCACATACAGAAGCCGCAATGGTGCTTGGCGGTAAAGATGATACCCTTCATGCCGGCGTTCTTGCAGGTGCGCACCCACTGCCGGCAGTCGAGCTTCGACGGATTGAAGAGCTTCACATCCTCGTTGCCATAGCCCCACTCCTGGTCGGTATAAGTGTTCAGCGAATAGTGGATGAAGGCATACATCTCCATATCCTGTAGCGCCAACTGGTGCTTGGTCGGTGTTGGAGCCGTCTGCCCGTGGGTGCCACCCAAAGCACCCACCAGGCAGCAGATAACCAATAAATAACTCCTCATAGGCTTATCTTCCGATGTATTTCTTTCCATTCATGATATAAAGGCCGCGGACAGTTGTCGGATTGACCTTGACACCCATCAGGTTGTAAACAAATGCATCACTGGTCTCATTGTTGACGGAACTGATGCCCGTTGCATCCAGGCTGACGCAGTAAAGACGGAAGTTGTCAAGCTTATAACGGCCGGTGCAGTCCCACCAGTTCTCCTCGTAGTTGCGGTTCATGGCCACCTTGTTGTTATCAGTGCGAACGCCCAATGTCAGCTCCTCGTCCTTGCCGATGGTCACCTCGACAGTAAGTGTCGACATATTGCCCATATCGCCAGAGACACCGGTATTGTTGCTGTTTACCTCATCATAGCCGGCAAATGAACGCGAGACTTCCTCAGGATGGAGTTTGTCGAGTTCCGATGCGATATAGTATTCAGGTTTGCCATAATACTGGGCTACGTTGTTGACAAGCAGGCGTTGTCCTGTCAGTCGCGAGCATCCGCCGTCGTAGGTTACGTTCATATCGACCGTCACTTTGTAGGTACCGGCTGGCAGGCCCTTGATGGTCTGGTAGAGATATGCGTCGGGCACCGGTGCCGAAAGCAGGCAATAGGAGTGGGCGCCGTCTGTGGTATATTGGTTATCCTCAATGGCCGTCCAGCTGTTGATACCGGCGTCAGTAAGCTCCTGAGCGGTATGGCACTCCTTACCTTCAACCAGCATCGACCAGCCGTAAGGCACGGTATGGGCGGCACCGCCCACTGCCTCGTCGTTGCCGTAAGTATTCTCGAAGCTGGCGTTTGTGATGAGGGTTGTCAAGTCATCGCCCGCCTTTATGCCGCCACCTAACTTAGCCTCCGAGATGAGTTTCTCTATCTGATCGATGGCTGCAGCCACACCAGCATTGTCGAGCAAGGGGTATTCGGAGTCATAGTCGGCCTTCGTTGTGTTGTAAAGAGTCTGGAGTTGTTGTCCGGCAGTTGTCTGTAAGACTGTTGCGCTATTTAGTGTCTCCTGAGCTTGGGCCAACGTGACAGCCAACCGTTTGTATTCTTTGATGCTGACTGCAGCCTGGTCAAACAGTGTGATAAGGTCATTGGCAGCACCGTTGATATCGTCGTACTTGGCCTTCTGGCTTTCCAGTTTGACCTTGCCGGCAGCCATAGCTTCCTCGATGGCTTTGCGCACCACGCCTTCCATTTTCTGTTCAAGATAGTCATTGGCCTTCGTTAGCGCATTGTTCAGGTTGTCGATAGCCTCCTGTATATTGGCACCGACATAGATGAGACGGAGGTTAGTGAAGCAATTCCAAAAACCATTCTGAGAGCAGTCGAATTCTATCTTTAGGGTATTGTCGGTGACGGTTGTCTCAACCACATTATTATATAGTCCCAAGGCAAAGAACTTGAGTGCCGTGTTGGCATCGTTAGGTACAAAGTAGTTGGCACCCTCGTAACCCTCCTTGATGTCGGTAGGACCGCAGGCAAACACGTTTTGGATAGTTACCTCGTCACTATTGAGGCGTATTTTCGACTTCACGTTGAAGGTTGGACTTCCATCACCGTTGTTCCAGTCAGTTTCTGATTGTGCCCAGTCCCAGGAACACCACTGGAAACCCTGCACTTCAAGCCGGTAAGTACCATTGGCAACGTTATCGAGAACCTGCTCGGCCTTCCAGTCGCCCCACCACTTCTCCATAATCTTCTTTTCGGAGTCGATGCCGAAATCGTTGAGCGTAGCCTTCCAGCCACCGTTGGTATCGAAGTGTCCGTTGACTAGCAGATAAGTGACGTCGGTGCCAGCGGCAAGGACTGAATTGGCTGCCTTGTCAATAAGGTCGGAGAGGAACGTGATAATGTCCTCTATCTGGGCATTGTCAAACGCGCGATCCTTGATTTTCTCATCGAATTCATTCTCTAACAGATAGTCGCCCAACTGATCCATAAGTTCCGACTCACCGCCGTCAGCGAGTGTCATCTCTGCCTTAGCCAGAACGTCGGCGAGTTTGACGTAAGCATCTTTGTTGGCAAGCGCACTTTCGTAATCAGCCAGGAACGTGGTGAAGAGCGCTTCTTGAGCTTCCACATCGCCTGCAGCTATCAGTTCGTTGGCCTTTTTGATGTCAGCAGCAAGCACGTTGGTGTATGTCACATTTACATCTTCCATCATCGCCTGTGCGCTGGCTATGAGTTGGTTCAGACGGTCGGCAGCAGGTTTCTCGCCAAAATAATCAAGTTTGAAGTCGAGAATGATACACTGGCCGACGTTGGTGCCCTCAAACATGATGCCCACTTCGGCCTCGCCGGTACGACATTCGAACTCGACCTCCGAAAGACCTTGCCACCAGCCCGTATCGGTAAGGAGCGACTTGAACATCTTATCGCCAACTTTGGCATAGATATAGGCTCCCTTGATGGGGTCGCCCTCTTCGCCGGTATGACGAATCCACAGGCCGTAGTTGCCCAGCCTGTACTTACCGTTCTTCAAATCCTTAAGTTCTTGATATACCTTATTGTCGCCAAAAGCACTACCTGACCAGGAGCCGATTGTCTTATTGTCAGAATAGAAGCCTTTGCCGTCCCACTCGCCCATACCACAGAACGATGCAGGAACCATCGTCCATCCCGGCACGTCGTGACCGTCGCTTACCCAGTTTTCAGTCAGGTCGGCATTGCGCATATAGCGCTGAGTGACATCGCAAGGTCTTTCCTCCGAGGCGTTCTCGAAGCGCAACTCATTGAGATCGGCCTGCACGCTGGCAATAGCCGCATCGAATGCAGCCTTATCGGTAGCAGTGTTGTAGACAGCTACCAACGATGTCACATCGTAGCCATAGCCCTGCAGCTCGGTCATTACTTGATGGAGTGCAATTTTGCCGATGAAATCGGCATATTTTGCCTCGGGCAGGAAATACCAGTCGAGGGCGCCTTCGCCTGCTTTGATAATCGGAACAATGGTCTGCGAGGTGTATGAGACGCCTGTCCACATATCGGGGTAGGCCGTCCACGAATAGGTGGCATCGCTCTTTGAGGGACGCAAGTAGTAGGAGCCTGAGGTTTGTTTCTCAATGAACCACATGGTGCCAGCATCGCCTTCTCCGCCGTTGCATCCCACGTAATCAAGGTCGGCATACAGGAAGCCGTCAGGACCATAGAACGTCCAGTCGCCGTTGTCATTTTTCTCCATTAGGAAGGGCGTTCCCGTTTCAGAGGGAACCGTCTGCATGCCATAGACGCCAACGAACTTCTCGATGGAATAATTGTAAATGTAATACTTTTCACCGCTTACGGGCGAGACATCGCCAGGAACAGGTTTTTCCCACTCGGCAGCCATAGCGCAGAGGCTCGTTGCCAACAAAACTGTAATCAAGCACAGTACTTTTCTCGTTCTTTTCATGTTTGCTAGTTTTTAGGTTTTACAATCTGGCTGCAAAGATACTACGTTTAAAGAAAAACCATAGGCAACGATGTTTCCATTATGGGAAGTTATGTTTTCCCCTGTTGTTTTTTGATGTTTTTTAGATAGTCGCTGGGGGTTATGCCGTATTCGGCCTTGAAGTTCATCGTGAAACTCTTCAGTGAGTTGAAACCCACTGCGTAGGCTATCTCCGTAATCTGCATCTGCGAGCGTTCTAACAAAGCCCTGCCTCGTTTGATGCGTATTGTCCGGATGAATTCGGCAGGGCCTAATCCCGTAATGGCAATGAGTTTCTTATAGAGGAGCGAGCGCGACATACCTAACTGCTGACCTAACATTTCGACAGTGAGGTCCGTATTCCCCATTTGGTCCTCGACCAGCTTGATGGCCTTCTGCAGGAATTGCTCGTCAAGCGGTGTGATGGTAACCTCGCTGGGATTGACGTCGAGTTTCTTTTTAAAATCCTGGTGGCTCTTTCCTGCCCACTCTACGAATTTCTCCTGTCGCAGTTTCAATTGTTTGCGGCGGCGTGCCCGCAACCACAGCAGGATGGCGGCGAGAACTATCAAGAGAACATAGACAAGGAAGGCCCAGCCCGTCAGATAGAAGGGCCTGTTGACGTGAATGGCCAGTGTGCACACCTGGCTGTCGTTATCTTCGCTTACCTTGAGCAGCAGGCGGTAGTCGCCGGGGCTCAGACCTACCAGCGTAATATGGTTCTCCTCGGTGTAGGCCCAGTCGTTCATCATCCCTTCTATCTTGTAGGCATAGCGCAGGCGGTTGGCATTGTTCAGGATACCTGCAAAATAGCGGATGACGACGTGGTTCTCGTCATGGTTCAGTGTGATGCGCTCGGTAGTGGCATCAATGAAGCGGTCACCAGCCTTGACGCTGACGATAGTCGGAGCACCAACGGTTGGCTGTGTGACGACCGCCTCTTCCGGGCTGATGGCTGTGTACCCTTCGATACCACCAAAAAGTACGGTTCCATCGACAGAAAGTGCCGACGAGTTTGCGTTGAAGAAAGGAGTCTGCAAGCCCTCACGTACCGTATAGTTCCTGATGTTCCACTCCAAGGTTCCGTCCTGCCGCCTGTTTATCTCGAACCGCGATATACCGTTAGCAGTGCTCATCCAGAAGTGTCCTTGACGGTCCTCCACGATGCTCTTGATGCTGACAGCTCGTCCGTTGACATAATAGATGGTGTCGCGTTGCATATCGAAGAGGGCAAGTCCTTCTCTGTGCCCTAACAGCAGAATGTCACGACCCTTATCGTAGTACGCGGCTGTGGCCATTTTCGGTTCCATCTCCTGCGTACCACTGAGGTTCGTGGTGTATCGCTGCGCCTTCTGTCCGTCGTAGATGAACAGCCCGTATGTCGAAGGTATCAGCAGGCGGCCGAACTTGTCACGGCAGAAGTCGGTGACCAAGATGTCGTTGCCCGCCTTGTCCTTCATCTCCTCACAGCTGCCCGTGTTCCTGTCTAACCTGACAAGCGGACTGATGGCTGAGCCGCACCAGATGCCGCCGAGGCTGTCGGTAGTCACGCACCACACGCTGTTTGTGGGCAGTTTGCCGTTGGACATGCTGTACTGTTCATAGCCACCGTTTGCCGACATACGGAACAGCCCTTCACTATAGGTACCCACCCAGATTGTACCCTCATTGTCTTCTGCGATGGCAGATACGGTGATGTTTGGCAGGGCGGTCTTCTCCGATGCGCCGTCCTTGTGCTCCACATACAGGCCGCCGCCGTCAGTGCCTATCCAGAGATTACCCTTCGAGTCACACAGCATCGTGCTGACGTCGCCATACTGGCGGCCTCGGCTCTGGAACATTCTCGGTGTGGCACTGGTATAGGAGATGCCCGTCTTGTAGTGGCCTGCCCAGACAGTGCCTTGACGGTCCATCGCCAAGGAGATGACGTTTTTGGAACTGAGCAGATGGGCAAAGCTGGTCATCTCAGCCGTCGCCTTGTTATAGACGATGATGCCTTTGTGGTCTGTGGCAATCCATAGGTTGCCCCGCCCGTCATCCATCATGTCGCGAATGGCATTGTTCTTGGAGTCGGCGGTTCCTATCGTGGGAAGAGCTATCATCTGCTTCACCGTCTTTCCGTCTACGCTGTAATGACAAATCTTTTCATCGATGATGGAGAACACCCACAACGAGCGGTCGGCGTCGATAAACGTTCCGTAGATGTTGTCGCTGCGCTGCATCTCGGCAGGTAGCGTAAGCTGCCTCATCTGCCCATCAGCCACGCTAAATTGCCATACGCCCTGCTTGCCCGCTAACAGCATTGTCTCATGAGTGGCACTACAGGCGTAGAAATTCAGGTCTTCCACATGGAACAGGGCGTTCTGCCACGACCGTGCGCCGCTGTTCCAGTCGTAGTGCCACAGCCTGCCTTGTTGCAGAACCCACAGCGAACCGTCGTCGGCAACCTTCGCCCTGTAGGCTTGGTCTTTAACGTCGATTCCCAAATCCTTGAGCAATGCAGGCGCGTCGGCAATCAACTGACGCCTTTTTGTATTATAGATAAGGTATGCGTGCTGGCAATCTATCCATATATTCCCCTGAGTGTCCTCTTGCAACTCATCGATGGCCTCTCGCTCCTTCAACATCGGCTCAACCTCATAACCGTCGTAGCGGTCAAGTCCCATGTCAGTGCCTATCCACAGAAAGCCCTTGCTGTCAACCAACATGCACTTCACCGTACTGCTCGACAGACCGTCGGCAGTGGTCAGCGAACGGAAACTGTAGAGGCTCTCGGCAAGCGAGGCCACGACAGCTGTCAGGACGGATATAAACAACACTAATCGGCGCATGATATATAGATGTGGACTGCAAAAATACAAATTATTCTCCATATTTGCCTCTTTCAGAAACATTTTTTCGCCTCAGTCCCGAAAAAAAGCACTATCTTTGCACCCAAAACAATGTAACGTATGAAGAAAGTACTGACCCTTTTGTCGTTTGTCATCTGGCATTTATCATTTAACCACGCTGTGGCGCAGACAGCTATGGACATCGCCCCCGAAATGGTGCCCGGCTGGAACCTCGGCAACACGCTGGAGCCTGGCCCATGCAACTGGCTCTCCAACGAACTTGACTACGAGACGGTCTGGCAAGGTTCGAAGACCACGCAGCAGATTATCGACTTCGTCAAGGCTCAGGGCTTCCGCTCCGTGCGCATCCCCTGCTCATGGTATGTCCACATGGACCAGAACTACAACATCAGCCCGGCGTGGATGGACCGTGTGCAGCAGGTCGTTGACTACTGCATCAACGACGGCCTCTATGTCATTCTGAACGACCACTACGACAACGGCTGGATTGAGAAGTCGTTTGCCGGCCAGACGCCGTCGACGGTCAGCAAGAACTGCTCCATTCTCAGCATGATGTGGAAACAGATTGCCACCCGCTTCCGCGACTACGACCACCACCTGCTCTTTGCCGGTATGAACGAGCCCGACGCCGCTGGCGACCAGAGCAAGGACAAGGCCGCCGACATCGCCACACTCATCAAGTACGAGCAGACGTTCGTCAATGCCGTCCGTCAGACGGGCGGCAACAACAGCCGCCGCGTGCTTGTCGTGCAGTCGCCATCGACCAGCATCGACCTGGCCTACCAGTACGACGTGATGCCCACCGATGCCACCCCCGGCGCCCTGATGCTCGAGGTGCATTTCTATTCACCCTACAACTTCACCATGATGTCGAAGGACGAGTCGTGGGGCAACCAAGCCTACTACTGGGGTTCGGGCAACCACGTCGGAGGCTCCAGACACAATGCCGCCTGGGGCGAGGAGTCCTACGTGCAGGAACAGATGAGGCAGATGAAGATGAAGTACACGTCGCGCGGCATTCCCGTCATTATGGGCGAGTTCGGCACGCTCTGGCGCACGATGCCACAGGGCGAGAATCAGGCGAAGCACGACGCTTCAGTCTATGTCTGGTACAAGACCGTCTGCCGCTATGCCGTCCATAATGGCATCGTGCCCTTCGTGTGGGATACCAACTACTGCCAGCGCCCGTCGATGGACATCCTCAATCGCAAAACGCTTACCGTCTTCAACCAGAAAGCTCTCGACGGCATCATCGAGGGTTGCGCCTCCGTCAGCTGGCCCTACACTACTCACCTTTCACCTATTACCACTCACCGCTATCCATCACAAGTCTACGACCTTTCCGGCCACCGGTTGTCCGGCGTCCCCCGTCATTCTGTCTACATTGTGGATGGGAAAAAGCGGTTCAGCTATTGACCAGCTTATCTGACGACGTACTTCTTCCCGTTGTTGATAAAAAGGCCATGACGCTGCGGACGACTGTCAAGCTGCATGCCCTGCAGATTGTACCAGTGCCGGTCGTCGTGCCTGTCATCGCGCATCATGCTAATGCCCGTACCGGGGCGGTTCAGAAATTCCTTCAGTACATAGAGTCCGGGCAATGCGCGGTGCGTGCTGTTGTCCCACAGTCCGCGGTTCACCCAGTTTGTCAGCACCTTGCTGGCGGGGCCGTTGCCGTTCTCCTCGGGGAACCACCAGTAGAGTCCGTTGACATTGTCATGCTGCTTCAGTTCGGCAATCAGCGAACGGGCAAAGGCTGCCTGCCCCTCGGGCGACACCGCCCAAGTCTTGGAGAAGTCTGTAATGCCCGACGTGGGCTGCCACTGATAGTAGTAGGCAGTCTCGACTATCTGTACCTCCTTATCAGGATACTGACTCTCCAACTGGCTCAGCGTTCTTCCCAATGTTGCAAGCGCACCGTGCCAGAAAGGGTAGTAGGAAAGCCCGATGATGTCGTAGTCGACAGCGCTCAGTTTCTCACAGATGGCAAGCAGAGCGTTCACCTGGCCGGCGCGCTCGGTATGAAGTATGACCTTGGCCTCGGGGCAAACCTCCCGGCAAGCTTTAACGGCATGTTGCAAAAGTCCGATGAAACGGGGCCAATTCTTATTGTCGCTCCAGTTACAGTAGTACGTCTTCTGGTTGTATTTTCCCCAGAGCATACCATAGCTGATTTCGTTGCCTGTCTGGATAAAGTCAGGCGCGGCATCGGCCTCCACCAACTGCTGAAGGCAGTCCTTGGTGTAGTCATAGAGTTTCGTCTGGAGCTGTTCGTCACTCAGCCCCAGCCAGTCCGCCGGTGTCCACTGGTTCGAAGGGTCAGCCCACGTGTCGCTGTAATGGAAGTCGAGCATCAGCGCAAAGCCTTCCTCTTTGATACGCTGGCAGAGGCGCACCACGTAGTCAAGGTCCTGACACACCTGCGCATCAGTCGAACCGTCAGGGTTCTTCCGTTGCGGATTGACAAACAGTCTGACGCGCATGGCGTTCCATCCCACCTGTTCGCTCTTCATATACTTCAGCACGTCGTCAATCTTCGCGCCCTGCTGGTCGTAGTAGTCCACGCCCAGGTCCTCATAGCTCTGCAGCACGGAGATGTCGCCACCGACGAAGTAGTCCTGGGCGGTGACGGAAAGGGAGTTAAGCATCGCAAATACTCCGAAAGCAATCGTTAACAATTTCTTCATTTATACAATAGGTAATGATATTCCGTTAATCTTCTGATAGACATCAAGTGCATAGACATCAGTCATGCCTGAGATGTAGTCGATGACGGCCATCAGGCGCGTCTCAAGGTCAGGACTGTTGATGGCATACTGGCTGCTGACCCGCCCGATAAGCTGCTGAGAGTAGTAGCGGTCGGGGTGCATGATAGCCTCTACCATCTGGAGCATCAGCGTCTCCATGATCTTATAACCCGACAGCTCGACGTCGAGAACTACCTTGCTGCGGTAGATACGATGCTTTGAAAGCGAGGCACACTGCTTATAAGCTTCAGACTGCAGGTTTGAGATATGGTCGATAAGGCTGCCCGTGAACTGTCCGCCGAGGATTTCATCTTCATGGTCGACGAACACCTTGACACACTCATTCTCCAGCTTACCGATGACACAGGCCCGCAGATAGACGACCTTCTCGTTGTCGTCGGTCAGTCCTTCGTCTTCGATGCGCTGCAAGATGTGATTTTTCGCGGTTTCATCGAAGAAATTCAGCAGGAGAGCAGCTATCTCGTCATAGCTCAGGAGCTTCAGCTTATGAGCATCTTCCAAGTCCATTATCTCGTAGCAGATGTCATCGGCAGCCTCGACCAAATATACCAAAGGGTGGCGGACATAGCGAAGCGGCTCACCAGGCTGCGAAATGCAGAAAACGCCCATTTCATCGGCAATTTTCTGATAGATTTCCTTCTCTGAGCAGAAGAAGCCAAACTTCCCCTTCTTTGAGGCAGCCGACGAGGCGAAAGGATACTTGACGATACTGCCCAACGTGGAATAGGTCATGACGAAGCCGCCCAGGCGGCGCCCCTCAAACTGGTGGGTGAGCAGACGGAAGGCGTTGGCATTGCCCTCGAAGTGGGTGATGTCGTCCCAGAACTCATGGCCGACAAGCCGCTGCAGGTCGCAGCCGGGACCTTCGGTGAAGAAGGTCTGGATGGCCTTCTCGCCAGAGTGCCCGAACGGCGGGTTACCCATATCATGAGCCAGACAGGCCGTCGCTACAATTTGGCCGATTTCATCGAACAAAGTGTCCTTCAGTTCGGGATGTCGCCCGCCAAGTTGTCGCGCCACGTCGTTGCCTAACGACATGCCCACCGACGCCACTTCGAGCGAATGCGTCAGCCGGTTGTGGACGAAGACGCTGCCCGGCAGCGGGAACACCTGCGTCTTGTTCTGCAGCCGCCGGAAGGGTGCCGAGAAAATCAGACGGTCGTAGTCGCGCTTGAACTCTGTTCGGTCGTCGTGCCGTTCCGGGTGGCGGTGCTCCTGCCCTAACCGTTTATTACTTATCAGTTGCTTCCAGTTCATCATATCATTACTTCACTTGCACTATTCTGTAGTCCTCAATAGTACGGCGGTCCTTGCTGATGTTCAGCCCGACGGCCCAGACGGGGCGCGTGTCGGCGGCAAAGCGCACAGCATAGTCTTTCGTAACGACCTGACCGACGGCTTCATCGGCTGTCTTGTCGTATTTCAATTCTATAATGTAAATGGCATCGGGCACCTTCAGTGCAATGTCCATCCTTCCGTCAGACGTCTGTTCCTCGGCACTGACGTCAGCACCGTAGCCCAGCAGGGCGGCATAGATGAGCGACTGGTAGAGCTGCTCGTTCTGGTTCTTGTCGGTAATACTGTAGGGGATGCCGGCATACCAGCGGCGGACGGCCTCGACGAACTCGGCAATGCCGGCGCGCTTGAAACGCAGGTCGTTGAAGGCGTTGACCAGCGTGTCCTGGCTACCCACATAGTCTACCATATAATAATTGTAGAGCGAAGTAGCAAAGCCCTCGCGCACCTCGCCGTTGGGGAATCCCAGTTCAAACTTCCTCTCTATCGGGTTGTAGCTCTTCAGCGTCAAGTAGCCGCTCTGGAACAGCACGGGGATAGGGTCGCTGATGCGCTCTGTCGGGGCGTCGAAGCGGTCGAGCCTGGCATGGAAATGCTCTATCTGCTGCAGACTGATGTTGTGCTGCCGCATGACGTTGACCAGCATCGTCGGCGTGCCCGTGGAGAACCAGTAGTTCCGTATGTCGCCCATGGTGAAGGCATTGACCAGGCTCCAGGGGCAATAGATGTCGGTGAAGTTGTTGCTGAAATGATATCCGTCGTAGGTCTCCTTCAGCTTGGCTACCACGTCGTCGTAGCTATAGTGCAGTCCCCAGCGGCTGTAGGTCTTGTTCATCTTTTCCGTCAGCAGCTCGATATCGGGCTTCCACTGTGTCAGCAGTTCCTCCTCGCTGATGCCGCAGACGGCTTCATAGTTCTGGTCGAAGGTCAGCTGCTGCAGGTTGTTCAATTCGCTGAACACCGACAGCTGCGAGAACTTCGAGATGCCTGTCAGGAAGACGAAGCGCAGGTACTGCGCCTGTGCTTTCAGCGGCGAGAACAGATTGCGTATTCGGTCACGGATGTAGTCCTGCAACTCCACGTCGTTGATGCTGTCGAGCATCGGCGCGTCGTACTCGTCGATGAGAACGACCACTTGCTCGCCCGTCTGCTCGTAGGCGGTCTCTATCAGTCGAGTCAACCGGGCGTCATAGTTCGTTGGGTCTGCCGGGTTGGTGATGCCGAACTTTCTTTCCTGCTGCTCCAGTATGACGTTAATGGTAGGATGCACCCGCTCCTTCTCATAGTACTTGCCGTTGCTCAGGTCGAGGCGGATGACAGGATACTTCTTCCATTCGGTCTCCTTATCGTATATATACAACCCCTCGAACAGCTCCTTGCGGCCCTCAAAGTAGCAGCGCAGCGTGTCAACCAGTAGCGACTTACCGAAGCGGCGCGGACGACTGAGGAAGAAGTACTTGGCCTTCGTCGTTGCCATGTGCCATACATACTTCGTCTTGTCGATATATGGTGCCTGGCGCTCACGTATCCAGTCGAACTCCTGCACGCCGACGGCGTATCCGTGTGTCTCGTTCTTTTGTTGCATGCCTAATATTATTTGTTGCCTGCAAAGTTACGAAGAAACGGACAAACCACCAAACAATTCGCCCGCTTTTTTGGACAGTATTCATTTTGGCACGGAATTAGGCGGAAGGACACTGTTTTTTTTCACTAAAAGCTTGGAGGTTATTGAATTTTTTTGTATCTTTGCGGCATAAACGAACAACTATTTCTTTTCTGTAGGCATAACAAAAAACCATAACACAATGATTATAAGTAAGTTACTTACCACCCCCTGTAGCCGGAAGAGCGGCTCGCAGCTGGGAAGCGGCCTCCGCCGCATCGCGTGCCTCACGGCTCTGTTATTCATTTTCGTTTCCGGCGTGCGGGCGCAGTATCCGATTACAGGAACTGCCTTCCCGGATAAAAACTTCTACAATGTTGTGCTGAAAAATTATTCCATGTACAATGGGAGCGTGTTTGTAACCAACCCTGGTGTGACATACATGGATGTCAAATCGTGCAATATTTCTGACTTGACGGGTATAATGTATTTTCCCACCCTCAATACGCTGGATTGTTCGAGCAACAAGCTGAGTTCACTCATTTTAACGGGAAACACGCTTCTCAAGACGCTGGACTGTTCCAACAACAACCTCAGCTCGGTTAACCTGTCACAGAATGCGTTGCTTACCACGGTGACAATCTACAAGAACAAGCTGCGCGGCACGTACATGGACAACTTCATCAGCAACCTGTTTGACCTCTCTGGCCAGCCGACGAAGGGCGAGCTCAGAATCATCTATAACGAAAACAGCTCTACGGGCAACAAGATGACTTCGGCACAAGTGGAAGCCGCCAAGAAAAAGGGCTGGACGCCGAAGATGTCGACCAACGGCACTACGTGGACCGCCTACCCCGGCTCCGACGCCATCGCCATCAACGCGACGAACTTCCCCGACGAAAACTTCCGCGAATGGCTGCTGGAGCAGTCGTATGGCAAGGACGGATACCTCAGCACGCCGGAGATTGCGGCGGTGACGAAAATTGATGTTTCTAATGAAGGCATCAGTAGCCTCAAAGGAATTGAGTACTTCACGGCGCTGACAGAGCTGAAGTGCTACCGAAACCAGCTGACCACCCTTGTAGTGTCGAAGAACACGGCACTGATATACCTAGGGTGCGGCAGCAACCAGCTGACTTCTCTTGACGTGTCGAATAACACGGCACTGAAAGAGCTGTATTGCTACTACAACCAGCTGACTTCCCTTGACGTATCGAACAATACGGCACTGACAAAGCTGAATTGCGATGACAGCCAGCTAGCTTCCCTTAACGTGTCGGGCTGCACGGCGCTGACAGATCTGCAGTGCGGCTGGAACCAGCTGACTTCCCTTGACGTGTCGGGCTGCACGGCGCTGGACGCGCTGCGGTGCTCCGAAAACCAACTGACTGAGCTTGACGTGTCGGGCTGCACGGCGCTGACATATCTGTATTGCGTCGGCAACCAGCTGACCACCCTTGACGTGTCGAGCTGCACGGCGCTGACAACACTGGATTGCTATGTCAATCAGCTGACTTTCCTTAACGTGTCGGGCTGCACGGCGCTGACAACGCTGAATTTCCCCGGCAACCAGCTGACCGAGCTTGACGTGTCGGGCTGCACGGCGCTGACAGAAGTGTATTGCTACATGAACAAGATTCGAGGAAACGGGATGACTAACCTCGTCAAAAGTCTGCCTGACAGGAATACTGCTTCCAAAGAAGGAAAATTGATGGTGTACAAAGACGAAACCCCTGCAGGCAATTTGATAACGCCCAAACAGGTAGAGGTAGCCACAAGCAAGAACTGGAGTGTTTTGAGATATGATGCTGACAATTGGGAATGGGTAGCCTACGAGGGCGAGCCCGCCGACGGCATAGAAATCAGTGAGGAGAACTTCCCCGACGACGCCTTCCGCGCATACGTCGGCAGCGCGGAGATTGACACGGACGAGGACGGATACCTCAGCGACGAGGAGATTGAAGCGGTGACGGAAATCGATGTGATGGACATGGACATCGAGGACCTGACGGGCATCGGGTATTTCACGGCCTTGAAAACCCTATATGCCGACGGAAACAAGCTGGCAGAACTGGATTTGTCGAAGAACACGGCGCTGGACTATTTGAGTTGTAGTGATAACCAGCTGACCGAGCTTGACCTGGGGGAGAACACGGCACTTACAACCTTGTATTGCGGTGGAAACCAGCTGACCGAGCTTGACCTGAGGAATAACACGAAGTTGGAGAGTGTAAATATCTGCAACAGCCAGATCTACGGAGAGGCAATGGACAGACTGATAGAAAGCCTGCCAACGAGAACGGTAGGATTAGGATTTAGAAGATTTTATGCTGTCGATACGAATAGCGAAACGGAAGGTAACATCATAACGAAGTTGCAGGAACACAACCTTTTAGCAAAGCGTTGGTCAACGCTTAACGCTCTTGGAAATGATTATTACCCCGAAACTATTCCTGGCGACTTCAACGGCGACGGTCTGGTGAACACGCAGGACATCGATTGCCTGGGCAACCACATTCTCGGCATCAATTCCGGCATGTACATATTCACGGAGGCTGAATTAACCGATGACGACGCGGTGGACATCGTTGACCTGACGAAGCTGATCAAGAAGCTGACGGAGTAAGTCATCAAAACCAGCCGCCTTTTGCTTTTCCCCCACGCCTTTTGCCAGGGTGTTGGTTCAGGTGTCGGTTCCTGCCTCCGAAGGCCGGTAGGTGTGGGGTTTGCCGCCTATCTTGAGATTCCCATCAGGCAAAACACGATGCCAACGAGCAACAGGAGGAGTGCAAAATTACAAAAAGATTCGATAAACCCAAATCGGTCATTAGATTTTTAGGCACGGAAAAACGCGGATAAACACAGTTTTTCACTTAGAAGAACAGGGTGAAAAGACGTGACAGGCCGTGTTCCTCCGTGTTTTTCCGTGCCAAAAATCTCTAACAACCGATTTGGGATAAACCGCGTTATTCGCTCATTTATTTGTATCTTTACGCCAAATTATCATGGACAAACGATAATTAAAGTATACAAGTTTCGCATGTTAAGTAGATATAAGAAGATAAAGGAAGATAGCCGCTTTCCAGCGGCTGAAGATAAAAGACATTACCCTTTCTGCGATGATTCTGCAGCAAAACTATTGTCATCTATCTCCTTCTATCTTCATCTATCTCCCTCTATTTACAAAGCATGCGGAGCTTGCGAAAGTTGAATAAAGTATCTGGCCATGGGAAAAACAGTGGAAAAAGCCAAGCGGACAATGCTCTGAAAAAATGGCCAAAAAAGTGCCAAAGCTACACTTTCTTTGCAAGTCATTGTGTTCCAAAGCATTACACAGGTGTAGCTTTATCAAAAAGTTACACTGAGCACCACCAAGTAAAACAAGTTGTTTTGGTCGAGAAAGGCGGCGGGTAACTGTCTGGAAGGTGGCGGGTAACGAAGGTAAAACAAGTTGTTTTACTGAAGTGTAACTTAGTGTAACTTTAAAACAAAGCACCACCTTAGATAAATTACAGTGTACCAAAGTATTATGCCAAAAAGTGCAACTTTGTCAAAAAAAGGCAGTAGAAAATTGAGAAGTCAAATGAGCGCGTCGGCACGGTAGACGTCGGGGCCGTCAAGGCCATCAGCCAGATGATGATTGCAGCTGAATAGTTTCTGAGCCAAATCTGCAAAAATATATAAAATAAGGAGTGAAAGTATGGCGGTTTCAGGATAATTCTGTAATTTTGCAGCACATTTTTCGTACAGACGAAAAGCAAACATGAAGAATAACAATAAAAAGTCATATAGGAGTTCAAATCAGGCAGCAGATGAAAGTGAAAGTAGTAAATAAGGGCCACCAGCCCCTGCCCCAGTACGCCACGCCGCAGAGTGCGGGCATGGACCTCAGGGCAAACCTTGACGAACCCGTCACGCTGCAGCCCCTGGAGCGGCGCCTCATTCCCACGGGCCTGTACATCGCACTGCCCGAGGGCTACGAGGCCCAAGTGCGCCCGCGCAGCGGACTGGCCCTGAAAAAGGGCATCACCGTGCTCAACGCGCCAGGCACCATCGACGCCGACTACCGCGGCGAGGTGGGCGTGCTGCTGGTGAACCTGTCGGCCGAGCCCTTCGTCGTCAACGACGGCGAGCGCATCGCCCAGATGGTTATTGCCCGCCACGAGCAGGCTGAGTTTGAGACGGTTGAAGCGCTCGACGAGACCGAGCGCGGCGCCGGCGGTTACGGACATACTGGAGTGAAATAGATATGTTGGGAATCTTGTTGAGACTTGTGTTAGCTTTTGCAGGACTGAGTGTCGGAGGCATAGGTCTTCTTTACTTTTTTGGCTGCAAATCACCAAAGGATGGTGAGGCTGCTGTGGCAAATGTTGCTGCGGCAAATACAAGACAACAGTCCGTGCAGCCCTCAGGGGTTAAGCCCGAGCAATTGTCATACGACGCTTTCTTCCTCGAGGCGATGGTGCAGCGGCAGAAAGGGAACAGCGACGCTGCGTTCGACCTGCTGCAGCACTGCATCAAGCTGAACCCTCAGGCTTCGGAGGCCTACTACTTCCTGGCGCAGTACTACCAGATGCTCCGCAACGACAGCGTAGCACGCGAATGCTACCTGAAGGCGGCGGAACTGGAACCCGACAACCCCACCTACTTGGAGACGGTGGCACAGTCGTACATCCGGGAACAGGATTTCCCGAAGGCCATCGCCGTAGTGGAACAGCTGTACAACCAGGACAAGAGCCGCGACGAACTGCTGGAGATGCTCTTCGACCTGTACCAGCAGGCCGACGACACCGAAAAGGCCGTGGAGACGTTGAACCGCATCGAGGCTGCAGAGGGGAAGAGCGAACGGCTGTCGTACGCCAAGAGCGAGTTATTCACCAAGATGGGCAACAAGGAGGCGGCCATCGCCGAGATGAAGGAACTGGCCGACCGCTACCCGAACGACTTGAACTACCGGGGCTTGTACGCCGACATGCTGCTGCGCAACGACGAAGAGGAGCAGGCGCTCAAGCTCTACAACGATATATTGGAAGAGGAACCTGAGAACACCCGTGCCCAGGCGTCGCTGCGCAGCTACTACCGCGTACAGGGCGAGACGGAGAAGGTGGACTCGATGACCGAGCTGATTCTGCTGAACAAGAATACGACCACCGAGCAGCGGCACTACCTCATGAGGCAGGTGGTGGCCGACAGCGAGCGGCAGGGGGGCGACAGCACACGGGTGCTGGCACTCTTCCACAAGATGCTGGACCGCCCGCAGCAGGATGCCGACATGGCCGAGCTGTGTGCTGCCTACATGGACTTGAAGAAGATGCCGCGCGACTCCGTGAGGGCCATGCTCCAAAAAGTGCTCGCCATTGCCCCCGACAACGCCGGCGCAAGACTGCAGTTAGTGAGCTATGCCTGGGACCGCAAGGACCACGACGAGGTAATCGCACTCTGCCAGGAGGCCCGCCAGTATAACCCCGAGGAGATGGCCTTCTACTACTACCAGGGCATGGCCTACTACCAGGAGGACAACCACGACAAGGCCTTGGAGGCCTTCCAGAACGGCATCGGCGTCATCAACGAGGAGAGCAACCCCGCCATCGTCAGCGACTTCTACGCCGTCATGGGCGACCTGCTCCACCAGAAAGGACTGACGCGCCAGGCTTTCGAGGCATACGACTCGTGCCTGCAGTGGAAGGACGACAACATCATGTGCATGAACAACTACGCCTACTTCCTCAGCGAGCTGGGCGAGCAGCTCGACAAGGCCGAGCAGATGAGCTACAAGACCGTGAAGGCTGAGCCGAAGAACCCCACCTACCTCGACACCTACGCCTGGATACTCTTCAAACAGCAGCGCTACGCCGAGGCGAAGATATACATTGAACAGGCCCTGCAGAACGACTCCGACGCCAGCGCCGTCATTACCGAACATGCCGGCGACATCTTCATACAGAACAGCGAACCTGAGCGCGCCGTCGAGCTGTGGCAGGAGGCCCTGGAGAAGGACCCGGGCAACAAGATACTTATCAGAAAAATCAAACGCAAAAAATACATAGAGAAATGAAGACATCCTACTTCCTGAAGATGGCCGTCATGGCACTTCCACTCATCATCGCCCTGTCGTGCGGCACGAAGAAAAAGGCGGTCGAAGACCTGCAGCCCGCCGTGCTGACCAACACTGAGCAGGCGAAGTACATGGAGAAGGTAAGCGGCAACTTCCAGAGCACCAAGTTCATCACCTCGAAGGTGAAGTTCTCCGTCGAGGTGGGCGAACAGGACATCTCGCTGACGGGAAACCTCAGAATGAAGCGCGACGACGTCATACGCCTGCAGCTCATGGCCTTCGGCTTCGTGGAAGCAGCACGGCTGGAGTTCACCAAGGACTACGTGCTCATCATGGACCGCATCAACAAGCAGTACCTCAAGGCCCCCTACGCGCACATCGACTTCCTGCGCAACAGCGGCCTGAACTTCAACAGCCTTCAGGCCTTGTTTTGGAACGAGCTGTTCCAGCCCAACCGCACCAACCTGACGGCCGAAGACATGCAGAAGTACAACGTCAACACCGACAAAAACGACGTCATCGTCAGCTACGAGGACGAGAAGCTCGACTACAGCTGGCTGACCAGCAAGAAGACGGGAGCCATCCAGATGGCCAACATTGTCTACAAGGACCGCCTTAACGGCAACACCCAGCTGAACTGGGACTACAAGAACTTCAAGCTGTTTGAGGCCACCAACAAGCTGTTCCCCAACGACATGACAGTACAGCTGACGACTCCGAAGAAGTCCATCAAGCTTGACATCAAGCTCAACTACATCAAGCAGGAGACTGACTGGGAGACGCGCACAGAGGTGTCAAGCAAATACAGCGAAGTGAAGATTGACGAGATTCTGCAACGATTCATGGCCCTGTAACCCGATGACGAGGATTGTACGTTTCTGGCTGTTAGCGCTTAGCTGCTGGCTCCTGGCCACGGCCACCGCCCCTGCACAGACCCGCAAGTCTGCACAGGCCAAAAAGACTGTCACCCAGAAAACCACGAAAGCCCGGAAAGCCCAGAAAACACAGAAAACACTGAAGACCCGGAAAAAAGCCGCCACCCCCCAACCCACCGTCAAGGGACTGCAGAACCAGCGCCAGCAGCTGCAGAAGCAAATCAAGGAGTCGGAGCGCAAGCTCCAGGCCAACCGCAAGGACGTCAAGCAGCGCTTGGAGAACCTGCAGATCATCAATACCGAGATTGCCGACAAGCGCCGCACCATTGACACCATCCGGAACGAAGTGAACATTCTCGACGGCAACATCTCCACACTCGACATCCAGCTGAAAACCCTGCAGGCGAAACTCAACCAGCGCAAGGCCAACTACCTGAAGTCGGTGCGCTACATGCACCGTAACCACTCGCTGCAGAACCGGCTCATGTTTGTCTTCAGCGCCCAGAACTTCACGCAGATGTACCGCCGTCTGCGCTTCTCGCGCGAATATGCCCAGTACCAGCGGGCACAGGGCGAAGCCGTCATGATACTGAAGGACCAGGTGGAACAGGCCCGCAAGGAACTGTCGACCACCAAGAAGCAGAAGAACACACTGCTCAGCCGGGGCGAACAGGAACAGAAGAACCTGGAGGGTAAGCAGGCAGAGCAGAAGCAAGTGGTGAAATCGCTACAGAAGGAGCAGAAGACGATTGAGAAACTGATAACGGAACAGCGCAAGAAGGATGCCGCCCTGAACGCACAGATAGAAAAGCTGATAGCCGAGGAAGTGGCACGCGCGAAGGCACGCGCCGAGGCTGAGGCACGCGCCGAGGCCAAGCGCAAGGCTGCCGAAGAGGCCGCCAGGAAGCGCGCCGAGGAACTGGCACGCAAGAAAGCCGCCGCCGAAGCAGCGGCACGCGAGAACGCGCGCCGCATTGCCGAGGCAAAGGCTCGCGAGGAGCGCGCCAAGCAGCAGGCACTGGCCGCCGCCAAGAAGAGTGCCGAGGAGAAGAAGGCTGCCGAACGTGCCGCACGCGAGGCCGAACAGGCACGCCGCGACGCCGAGCGCAAGGCTGCCGAGGAGGCCCGGGCCCATGAGCGCGAAGTGGCCGAGGTGAAGAAGAAGGAGAAGGAGGAGCGCATGACCCTCACCGTCTCGACCGAGGACCGCCGGCTCAGCGGCAACTTCGAGAGCAACCGCGGACGGCTGCCCATGCCCATCAGCGGCGCATACCGCATCGTCAGCGGATTCGGACAACACAACGTCGAGGGACTCAAAGGCGTACAGCTCGACAACAAAGGCATAAATATTAAAGGACAGGCGGGCGCGCAGGCGCGCAGCGTCTTCGACGGCGAAGTATGCGCCGTCTTCAATATCAGCGGTGTCATGGGCGTCATGGTGCGCCACGGCCGCTACATCTCCGTCTACACCAACCTGTCGTCGGTCAGTGTGCGTCGCGGACAGCACGTCAGCACGCGCCAGACACTGGGCACCGTCGGCTCCGAGGGCATACTGCAGTTCCAGCTGCGCAACGGCTCCACACCACAGAACCCTGCACGCTGGCTGGCCCGGTGACACCCCCGCTGACAAGGAAAAAGCAAAAAAAAGAGGAAATGTTTGGCCATTTCCCCCTTTTTTTGTACCTTTGCAGCCCAAAAGTGTGTATATGTGTAGTTTAGAACTGTTTAAGATAGACTTAAAGGGGCTGACGGAAGAGGTTACAGCCTTGGAATGGAACCTTGACAAGGACTTCTTCGACGCTCTGGACCAGACGGAAGTGGAAGGCGGAGCATTGCATGTGTCGCTGTCTATACGCAAGGCATCCGGCTTTTTCGAACTCCAGTTCCACACCGTCGGCACAGTAGACATCACGTGCGACCGATGCCTCGACCTGATGGAGCAGCCCATAGAGACCGACAACCAGCTCGTCGTCAAGCTCGGAACCGCAACCCCTGAGGATGATGACACCGTGACCGTGGACGAGAACGAAGGAATACTCGACACGTCATGGTTCATCTATGAGTTTATAGCATTGGCCATACCCATCCAGCATGTGCATGCACCTGGTAAGTGTAACCCTGCGATGACGAAAGCTCTGGAAGAGCTGTCAGCCGACCGAAGCGGCGATGAGGAGTCCAGCCAGACAATAGACCCCCGATGGGAAAAGTTGAAAGATTTGCTGCCTCGCCCCCTAAGTTAGGGGGATGGGGGTCTGAACAGGCAGACTTTCATGAAAGAGTATAATAATAGAGTATAAATCTGGGGAGACGAACGTTGGTTCAGACCCCCAACCCCCTAACTTAGGGGGCAAAAAAAACAAAAATTATGGCACATCCTAAAAGAAGACAATCAAAGACTCGCACCCTCAAGCGTCGTACCCACGACAAGGCTGTAGCACCCACACTGGCCGTATGCCCCAACTGCGGTGCCTACTATGTGTATCACACAGTTTGCCCCACCTGCGGCTATTACCGTGGCAAGGTCGCCATCAAGAAAGAGGACGAAGTGGCTGCCGAGTAAGTGAAAAGCGAAGAGTGAAAAGTGAATAATAGAATCAACGCGATTATCACAGGCGTTGGAGGCTACGTGCCCGACTATGTACTCACCAACGAGGAACTGTCGCGCATGGTAGACACCAACGACGAGTGGATTATGACGCGCGTAGGCATCAAGGAGCGCCGTATACTGACCGAGGAAGGCCTCGGCACCAGCTATATGGCGCGAAAGGCTGCCAAGCAACTGCTACAGAAGACGGGTACCGACCCCGACACCATTGATGCCGTCGTCGTAGCCACCTCGACCGCCGACTACAAATTCCCGTCGACGGCAAGCATCGTCTTGGGCAGGCTCGGACTGAAGAACGCATACGCATTCGACTTCTGGGCCGCCTGTTGCGGCTTTCTCTTCGCCCTCGACCAGGCTGCCATGATGATTCAGAGCGGACGCATGAAGAAGATTATCGTCATCGGCGCCGACAAGATGTCGTCCATCGTAGACTACAAGGACCGGCAGACCTGCCCCCTCTTCGGCGACGGGGCTGCCGCCGTTCTTCTGGAAGCTACCGACGAACAGGACATCGGCTGCCTGGACAGCTACTTCCGCTGTGACGGCAAGGGTCTGCCCTTCCTTCACCTCAAGGCCGGAGGCTCGGTCTGTCCGCCAAGCTACTTTACCATCGACCACCGTCTGCACTACCTCTACCAAGAGGGGCGCACGGTCTTCCGCTATGCCGTTACGAACATGAGCGACGACTGCGCACTGGTGGCCGAGCGCAACGGGTTGGACAAGGACAGCATCCAGTGGGTGATTCCCCATCAGGCTAACATGCGCATCATTGAGGCCGTAGCCAAGCGCTTGGAGGTCTCTATGGACAAGGTGATTGTCAACATCGAGCATTTCGGCAACACGTCGGCAGCCACCATCCCATTGGCCATCTGGGAGAATGAGCGCCGTCTGCGCAAGGGAGACAACATGCTGTTCACCGCCTTCGGTGCAGGCTTCGTCCACGGAGCCTCGTACTACAAGTGGGCGTATGACGCAGAATAACATTTGACACGGATTACGCGGACAGTCACGCGCTTATAAAAGAGCAGTGCCCATCCGTGTAATCCGTGCCTAAAAAACAGAAGATATGCATAAGGCAGGATTCGTAAACATTGTCGGGAACCCCAATGTAGGTAAAAGTACGCTCATGAACCAACTGGTTGGTGAGCGTATTTCGATTGCGACATTCAAGGCGCAGACCACGCGCCACCGCATTATGGGCATCGTCAACACGCCCGACATGCAGATAGTATTCAGCGACACCCCAGGCGTACTGAAGCCCAACTACAAGCTGCAGGAGTCGATGCTCGCCTTCTCGGAGTCGGCACTCACCGATGCCGACGTACTGCTCTACGTCACCGACGTGGTGGAGACACCCGAGAAGAACATGGACTTCCTGGAGAAGGTGCAGAAGATGACGATTCCAGTCATTCTGCTCATCAATAAGATTGATAGCCTGAAAGCCTCCCCAAGCCCCTCCGAAGGAGGGGATGTCAAGTTACATAAGAAGCCGGAAGCAACCCCCTCATCAGGTAACCAAACACCCCCTCCTTCGGAGGGGCTTGGGGAGGCCCTCGCCGCCATCGTCGAGCACTGGCACGCACTTCTTCCCAATGCCGAAATCCTGCCTATTTCGGCGAAGAACAAGTTCGGTGTGGACATGCTGCTGAAGCGCATCCAGGAACTGCTGCCCGAGAGTCCGGCCTTCTTCGACAAGGACCAGCTGACGGACAAGCCTGCCCGCTTCTTCGTATCGGAGATAATACGCGAGAAGATACTCCTTTACTACGACAAGGAGATACCCTACTCCGTTGAGGTTGTCGTCGAGCGCTTTAAGGAGGACGACCGCCAGATACACATCAATGCCATCATCTACGTGGAGCGCGACTCGCAGAAGGGAATCATCATCGGCCATCAGGGCGTGGCACTGAAGAAGGTGTCCACCGAGGCACGCAAGGCACTGGAGAAGTTCTTCGACAAGCACATCTATTTAGAGATATTCGTCAAGGTCGACAAGGACTGGCGGTCGTCAAAGAAAGAACTCGATAACTTCGGCTATAACCCGGAATAAAAACTAAAGCTTATGAAAAGACTAATGATTTTAACTGCCGTCCTGCTGACAACGGTTGTCGCGATGGCACAGTATGAGGAGGGCGACTTTACAGTGAAGCCCAAGGTGGGTATGAACATTGCTACGCTCTCGGATGCCGACAAGTCCATTACTGACCTGCACTTCGGCTTGGAGGCAGAGTATATGGTTACTGACAACTTCAGTCTGGGCCTCGGCGCCATACTGTCGAACCAGGGCGCCAAGTACGACTTCTGGGACGAATACAATGGGCAAAACAAGTACACGGTCGATTTGGACTATGTGCATGTGCCCATCCTTGCCAGCTACTACGTGCTGCCCGGACTGGCCGTGAAGGCTGGTATTCAGCCGGGCTTCAAGATGCGGGCCAAGGCAAAGTTCGACGATAGAACCATCGATTTGGACGAGTTGTACAAGCTGGGAAGCGTATTGTTGGATGAGGATATCAAGGTCAGCAAATTTGACCTCTCTATTCCCGTGGGGGTGTCTTACGAGTATAAGAACTTCGTGCTCGACGCACGTTACAACTGGGGACTCATCAAGGTGATGAATGTGGGCGACGCCTTCTATAACCGCTGCTTCATGCTGTCGCTGGGCTATAAATTACAATTAGTAGATTAAAGGAGGATCATATATGGGTAACTTAGTAGCCATCGTGGGACGTCCCAATGTAGGCAAGTCAACGCTCTTCAACCGCCTGACAAACTCACGCCAGGCCATCGTCAGCGACGAGGCCGGCACCACGCGCGACCGTCAGTACGGCAAGTGCGAATGGTGCGGACGGGAGTTCTCAGTCGTAGATACAGGCGGGTGGGTGGTCAACTCAGACGACATCTTCGAGGAGGAAATCCGAAAGCAGGTCATCATCGCAACAGAGGAGGCCGACCTCGTACTCTTCCTCTGCGACATCAAGAACGGAGTCACAGACTGGGACATGGACGTGGCACAGATTCTGCGACGCGCCAAACTACCGGTGCTGCTCGTGGCCAACAAGGCAGACGACGGCAAGGACCTCTACGGCCAGTACGACTTCTACAACCTCGGATTAGGCGACCCTTACTGCATCAGCGCTGCGACAGGAAGCGGTACAGGCGACCTGCTCGACAAGGTTCTGCAACTGCTACCAGCGGTCGACGGTTCCCCCGTCGACAACAGCATCCCACGATTCGCCGTCGTCGGCCGGCCAAACGCCGGGAAATCGAGTCTTATCAACGCATTCATTGGCGAGGAGCGAAACATCGTCACCGACATCGCAGGCACGACGCGCGACAGCATCTACACACGCTACGACAAGTTCGGCTTCGACTTCTACCTCGTCGACACCGCCGGCATCCGCCGCAAGAACAAGGTCAGCGAGGACCTGGAGTTCTACAGCGTCATGCGCAGCATACGCGCCATCGAGAACAGCGACGTCTGTATACTCATGATCGACGCCACCCGAGGCATCGAGGCGCAGGATATGAACATCTTCCAGCTCATCCAGAAGAACGACAAGAGCCTCGTCGTCGTGGTAAACAAGTGGGACCTTGTCGAGGACAAGTCGCAAATCGCAATAAAGACCTTTGAGGCGGCCATCAGAGAGCGCATGGCACCATTTACCGACTTCCCCATCATCTTTGCGTCAGCGGTCACAAAACAGCGCATTTTCAAGGTCCTGGAGACCGCCAAGGAAGTCTATCTGCACAGAAAGGCACGAATTGGCACGACGAAGCTCAATGAAGTCATGCTTCCCCTCATAGAGCAGACCCCGCCTCCATCGGTCAAGGGGAAGTATATCAAGATCAAGTACGTCAGCCAGGTGCCCGACACGCAGATTCCAACCTTCGTCTTCTACGCCAACCTCCCCCAGTACGTCAAGGAGCCATACAAGCGCTTCCTCGAAAACAAGATCCGCGAGAACTGGCCCCTCACCGGCACACCTATCAACGTCTTCATCCGTCAGAAATAGCCCCTAATGCCCAAATTGCCCATCCTGCCCAAATTGCCCATCCTGCCCATCGCCCCCATCCTCCTCGCCGCCTTCGCCGTTCTCACAGCCTGCTCCTCACCAACGCCCGAGGAGCTGGCAGCGCTGGCTGCCGAAGGCTACTACCGCCACCTGATGGCGGGCGAGTACGAACAGTTCCTTGAGGGTAGGGCTGGGGCTGACAGCCTTCCCGACGACTACCGCGAGCAGTTGCTCGCGGGCTACCGTCAGTTCATGGACCAGCAGGAGCGAGTCCACGGCGGCATCCGCGACGTCCGCATCAGCAGTGCCCGTCACGACACCCTCGCTGACTACACCACCGTCCTCCTCGTCCTCTGCTTCTCCGATAGCACCGACGAAGAAATCGTCGTCCCCATGTCCTGCCACGACGGCCGCTGGCGCATGCGCTAATCCCCCCTCAACGTTCCTCCATGCTGCCACCCCGTGGCAGCCCTTACTCCCCGCAAATCTCCCTTGCCATTGCGTTCAGCTCAAGGCACATCTGCCGCGTCAGCGGCGTCTCCCTGTTCTGATACGGCCAAGGCGCAAGAATCAGGAACCGCCCCTCCGCGCACGCCTCATAATACCGATGCCCCGGCCTCGAATACTCATTGAACCCCCGAGGCGACAGAAACACCAGCGGCAGTCGCGCCTCCAAGGCCGCATCCATAACTGCCTTCTCCCCCTCCGAAATCCTCGGCGACACCAGCACCACCCCCTCGCGCGCCATGGCCAGTTTCTCGTTCACCACCGCTTCTATCTCCTCCTTCGTCAGTCGCCGTGAGCACTGCACCTCCATCTTCCTCGGATAGTCGAGCAGGAACCTGTTTCCGATGGCCGAGTAAGTACGTCCCGCCATGGTCAGGTTAAAGGTCACGCGGAAGAACTCCGGATGCTCACGTCTTACTGCCAGTCGTCGCGGGTTGTCGCGCAGGTAGTTGCGCCACCGTTCCAGTTCGCCCGCCCCTTCCAGTATATGGTCGTTATATTCCGGCGCCCAGAGCATCCCATGCTCCCGGTCCCTCTTCTCGCCGCCTCCCGCTGATTGATGACACGTGGTGTCATCATAGCCGACAGTCCGCCCTCGTCCCTCTATGTTGCCACCCCGTGGCAGTCCCTGTCCCTCTATGCTGCCACCCCGTGGCAGTCCCTGTCCGTCTATGCTGCCACCCCGTGGCAGCCCCATTATCTCCCGATACGCCTTGTTACAGCCCGCCTTGAAGCCCCTGATGACCTTCCCAAGATCCACCTTCCCTGCCTCCTTGAAGAAGAGGATACCATGCAGATGGTCGGGCATCACCATCGTCGCCAGGACGCGCACCCCCGGGTAATACGTCTCATTATTCATCCAGGCCTGTCTCACGCGCTCACCGAGGGGCGTCAGCACCACATGCGGCGCATCAGCACTGCCGGCAGGCGCGTCGGCCCTGCCGACGAGCGTCCCCAGCAAAGGCCGCCGCCCCTCGGTGGTCATCGTCACCAGATAGACACACCGCGAGGCATAGTCATGCCCGATGCGCCGCCGCATCATCGACGGCTTTGCCGCCCCTGCAAAGGGCTTGTGCTTCAGGAATGTTTCTTCGTCCATATCTCTGCTCCTTAAAAAACGACGGCGGTACTTTTCAGTACCGCCGTCGTTCCCGTTGTTATTGTTTCTTTGTTTCTTTGTCTCTCCATGCTGCCACCCCGTGGCAGCCATCCTTTACTTCCTGATGCGCTTCTGTCCGTTGACGATATAGACACCCTTGCGCATCGTCGACTTGGTGGTATCCACCTTGCGGCCCTGCAGGTCGTAGACCTCAGCGTTCGTCCAGTCGTCGTTAGCATCGATATTCACTTCAGCCACACCATCGACGTCAGTGTACTCTGCTCTGATATACTCACGGCTGGAACCGTTTCCATAACTTTTGGCTGTGATAAATCCTTCAATCTGCTCAGTAGTGTAGCTTGGAGGATTAATCTTGTTCTGCGGGTGTGTCGGCAGCATGATGTATGCACGCATCGGCAGAATGCAGGCCTTGTTATAAGTAGAAGACCTCTCAAACGGTATCCTCTTCCACATATTTTTACTTTGCATGATATAGAGGTCGAAGATGACGGGATAAGGTGAGGTCCAACCCATATAGATAGTCGAGCCATACATGATGTGACCTGTGGGAGTAGCAAAGTCATAGCGACGGTTGTTGTTCTCATCCAAAGGCATGAAACCACGATTGACAGTCGGTGTCACATAGCATACGGTGCTCTCAGCATTGTTCAGCAGGTTGCCACCCTTAGATGGAATAAGCACATACGGTGTGAACTGATCCAACTCATTGGCAGTGTACTGCTTAAAGCCGAAGATATTGTCAGAGGCAGCATCGAGTGTGTATGCCTTCAGGTTAGAGGACATCTGGAGCTTATAGGGCAGACAGGTGGTGTAGTGCTGTCCAGCCGTGAAGACACGGGTGTTCGTCACCTTGTCGGCTACGAACTGGTAGATATTACGGAACTCCCAGCCGTGGCCACCGCCAATGTAGTCTGCATCGGTTTCGAAGCCCTGCTGGTCGCCCTTGATGTCATCGTAGATCTTCAGCTCCTCGCAGCGGAAGTCGTCAGTGCCCTTCTTATAGATGTAGTTCGTGCCAGTGATATCAGCACCCTGAGTGCCATCGAAATAGACGAGAGACTGGACGGGATAGTAGTTGAACGGACCATCCTCACTACGAGTCAGATTATCCGGCGTGTAACCCTCAATCTGTGTCAGGTCGAGGCAGTGAATCCTGGGCAGATTCTTGAAGGCATTGTCCTGAACACCGACGATGTTGAAGGTGAAATATCTTGCGGCGCCGTTATCTAATCCAGCTGCAATTTGGAATGTCGGCTTAACTTTGACAATTTCCTTCGTAGGATCACATGCAGTCACAGTTCCATCATTAATATTGTCAATGTAAGTAATCTCAGCCTTCAGGTTCAGCGAATCTGACACATCAGTAATGCGGACACTGACGGGCGTTGTATTAGTACCATCATATTGAAGACCACTGGAGGCAATTATATTACCATTTGTGTCTGGTTTCTTTGCAATAGAAGTCGGGTTATTATAAATGTTAGTACCCGTACCTGCCACAGGATTCGTATCCCAACCGATGTACTCGAAGAATGCACGGAAGTCATCAACGTACTGACCTGTATAATAAGGCTCCTTGCCATAGAAGTAGGCATAGTATTTACCCTTTACATAAATGGGAGTCGTCTCATCGAAAATCTGACCAGGCTTACCACCTTTAATGACAAGGGTATATTCCTCATTCTCGACAAGAACCTTGTTGCCGTCCTTCACCTCAATACCCTTCATCTGACTGGGGGTCAGTGCAAGGTTGTCAGGAATAATCTGGTATGGCATCTTAATATTGTCAGCAAGCTCATTGATGTCTTTGAGTACCATGACATTCACCTCACGCATACCAGTGAAGTTGCCACGACCAGTGAAGATGACCTTGTATATACCGGGATCAACCATCGGGGCAGGCTCGATAGTGTACGAGTAGTCAGCGGGGATAAGCTTCCATTCTACATCTCCGGGTGTAACGTTTGGAACAGAATCTTCCTTTGCTTTCAGAATCAGATTGATATTGTTGTCTGTAGTACCGTTAATCACAGGAACAAGCTCTTTGCCAGTCCACTTCAGGTAGATGGTGGCAGGAGTAGTAGCAGGCTTGTCTGCACCAGCGTATGCCTCGAGAATGACCTTACCCTGGTTGTCGTTCTCATCCTTCACATCCAAAGAGTCGGCCAAGTCGCGTTGCTTAATAACATAGTCAGCATCAAGTGAGCCATAATAGCCCTTGACAGCTGGTGTCCCATCAGGGCTGCCAGAAGGAACATAACTTGACTTACCTTTAATAGTAATGGCATTGCTATAAGTCTGAGCATTTATGTAACTCTCGGGAGCACCATGAACCTCAAGCGTATAGGCAGCCGAGTCAACGACAGTCTCAGTACCCGTGGCAGGATCCTTCAGGATGACTTTCAGACGACTCTTCAAAGGAGGCAGCGGGTCGCTAGTATAGGTAGCGTCAGAGACAACCATGCACTTCGAGATGTCGATAAGTCCATCCTGCAAGATAGTGAAGTCGAGCTTCAGCGAACCAGTATAGTTACCACCCTCGACAGCTGTCACGGTGATGACCTGCGAGTAAGTGTCAACCTCAAGGTATTTGCCGCCGGCCTCAGGACCATCAGCAACAGAAATCAGATAGTCACCCTTCTTAGTAGTAGCGTTGTACTTAGTCAGAAGCGTATCGCTGTTGTGCGTCAGGCAGTTGTAGACCAGCAGGAGCGTATCAGCAATCTGTGCAGGCGTATACCCCTCCGCTCTCCACTTCAGGATATTTGTGCTGTCCTTGACAACGACATCCTTGATATCGCGCGGCAGGATGGTGAAGTCGGCCTTGCGCGTTCCCTGGAAAGTGATACCCTCAATGACGAGAGCACCATGGTAGGTCTTTGCAGAGACGTACGTACTGTCGTCATCAGCGGATACTGGAGGCACGAGGTACCAGTAATAGTCGATACCAGTAAGGTCAGGATTAGCTGATGAAACGAGAGCATCGTAATCAGCCTTGGTAATACCATTGACAACCTTCCATGTATCGGTAGCGGGATCCTTCTTCTTCACCTGGAAGGTCGGCGTCAAGCGATCGCCGCAGAATGTAGCGGGGTCAACAGTAACAGCCAGACCGTCCTTCATGAGGTAGTAGCGATACTTGAACGACACGTTGTCACCGTTCTCTTTTACCTTAGTCGAGTCAACGGCATCGTAAGTGACATAGTAGGCAGGGTTGGCACTTGAGAAGATGTCAGTAGTGACAGTGGTGTAAACGGTATCACCAACTTCCAAGGCGATGCTATAGTCACCCTTGTCAATCTTGAATGTACTAAAGTCAATCCAATAACGGTTGCCATTATTCTCATCAGCCATTTTACGGGAAGGATCACTTGTATCGCTATCATCGTCGATTGCATCCGGGAACTTCAGGTCTCTCTCCAACTTAAGATTCATCTCAAGACGGGTGTACGTCTCAGGCCAGATGGCAATCATAGCCTCGTCATCGTTTGTAAACAACTCATCGAAGAGATAGTACTGACCCCAAGCAGGTATATCATTAACATCATTTGCCCAGTAAACATTAGCTGCTGTGTACGAAGTAGTGGTTCCTCCTAAGTCATCAGTCTCCACCTGCTTCAGTACGGTAGTATTTACAGTATCGCTGGGAGCAAACAACGATGCGCCATTTGCAAAATCACAGAAAACAGTCACTAATGGATTCAGATAAATCTTGTAATCACCAGGCGTGATAGTCCTAGTATTATTATTATCGTCCATCAATGTGAAGAAATCACCCCTCTTGAGGTCGGGTGTAATATCCTCATCCATAGTGATATTATCCAAGATTATAACATAGGCACCATTTTCAAAGAACTCGCCATTGATAGCCTTTGCCAGACTATCATAGTAAAAATCCAAAGGAATCACGTTATTAGGATCAGACGGGTCTTCCGTATCGATAGTCACCTGCACGACAGGATAAATGGGAACAACCTGGTGGAGACCGATTATGGCGTCAAGCTCATCTTTGATGTCAAGGCGAACATTTCTGTTCTGGGCATCAAAAGCGTTTGGCCAAGGAGTAATCTTCTCAAACCAATAGGTAAAGTACTCTTTTGACTGGTCATCGAAGAATATTCTGTTGTTAGCCGAAGGATCGAGCAGTCTTTGCATTTCGGCATCATTCATGAAGCCGACCCTGTCTCTATCCTCGGCGTCGATGTCATAGCCAGAGTTACCCTTAATCTTTACAGTAGCATCACTACCGCGCAGGTCAATGAACATTTCAGTAGCATTTGTCTCGTGCTCCTGGCCTGCCAGCACAGTAGCCTTTGCGCGTACATCTTTCAGATTATAGTCATTATACTTAGCTACGGAGTCCTCAACGATACATGCAAATGTTTCGGTCTTACCCCCAAGCTGGTTGTTCAATCCGTTGACGGTAATGTGGTCGAGGTTGACGACATTAGAAGAGCCGTGGACATTGACACCACCGCGACCATAGAAAGTACAGTCCAGGACGTCAAGCTTAACTTGACTGCCAGTATTGGAGATATTCAAAGCATAGGCGAGACCCTGGATAAGGGTGTTCTCAACCTTGGCATTCAATGCGACGGTAGCATTCGAGAAGTTAATGCCTCGTGCCGTCTGGTAGGGGTCAAAATTGAAGCTGTTGATGTATTGCGTCTTCGGGTCAGTGACGTCAGCACGTTTACCGGTTATCGTGTCGTTCTTCACGTCCAGTGAGAACCCGGCACCAACTTTCTGAATGTCAATACCACGGTTACTGGTAACAAGGTGACAGTAGTCAACTGTCAACTTTCCGGAATAACCGTCATCAGCCAGAATGGCAATACCACCATCGGTGTAGCCGTTGACATCGACATTTTCATAATAGGTATCAATCTTTGTCTTATTGATGGTAACATCGCCAGTTCCCGTCACCTTCAAAGCGGGTTTGAAGTCAGCGGCAGTAATGGTATGGTGTCCACCCTCAATGATAATCCACTTGTTGACGTTGACTGTAGTGGCAAGCGCAACATCCTTCAGCACGGTAACGGTCTGTCCGGCCTCTGCGAGGTCAACGGCGACCTGGAGGTCGCTGAAGAGCATACCTGTCTGCTCGTTGCGGGCGATGGCCTCATCGGGAGTTTCACTGACAACCTGATAGTAATAGGGGAAGTTAGCATCATTAGTAGAACCAACGAGAAGGATTTCACCTTCGTCTGCAGCGTCAAAGATGTCTGTCAGCTTGTCAGTATAGACGATGACACCACCGACATTAGCAGCAGGTTCTGCAGAGCGTGCATCAGCAGCGGTACTCGTCAGATTAATGCTGTAGCTGCCCTTTGTGACGGTATAATCACCGAACTGCATATAAATAGCTTGGCCACGATCAAGACGACCACCATAAATATTCTTGGTCAGCTCGACATCCTTCAGCAGCTTGATGGTATCGCCTTCCAAAACCGAACCGAAAGCATCGGCAAGCGAAACAAACTTATCGGTGCCAATCTCAGCAACGTAATCATCTTGCGTCACACCGAAACCGTCCACCGTCTTAACAGGAAGATAGTCATCAGCGCAGAATTCCTCAGGAACAGGACTACTGAACGTACCGCCAGAAACGGCATAGGTGGCAGCATTAGTATAAGGCTTGTTTGTATATTCATACTTGTAAAGAGCAACAGAATGATCACTCGTAACAGTACCGCCAGTGATGTTCACTGCCATATCACCATATTGATTGTAGGATGATGTCATGGAGATACCAGCACCCGTCATCTCAGTACCATTATTATATTGCGATGGAGGATTGATTTCGGCACCTGTAGCATGAATGGTTCCACCTTCTACATTCAGCACACCTCTCTTGACGGCGATAGCTGTATAACCAGTTATCTCAGAACCTTCCAGAATATTAACAGTTGCATTACCATTAAGGGCGACCGCAGCATCAGTGGAAGATGTCACTTTACCAGTAATATTGATGATATTATTCATATCACCAGAAATGTTATTACCAAGGTTACCAGAAACAAACACGGCACCATTCTTACTGTCACCAGTCGTAGTGACAGTACCAGCGATATTGATAACAGCACCATAGCCAGGCTTTGAAGAATAAGTGGGTCCGAACAAGCATACGCCATAGACATCAGCTGTTACAGTCACGTCGCTGTTGATGGTCAGCACGCTATAGTTCGTGGTGCTCGTAGCCGAACCATAAACATTCAAGGCCTGTTCAGCACCTCCTGCAACAGTACCATTCTTTATTGTCAGGTTGCCACTCTTGAGGTTTGTTCTACCCGTAAGTGTCTTTGTGTTCAAATCAAGCGTAACAGTCTTTCCTGCCAACGAAATATCTAAAGCACTGGACAACGTAACGTCATCCAATAATTTAATAGTCCCACCCGTTTCTACAGCAGCAAAGGCAGCGGCAAGCGTAGCATACTTAGTGTCATCAATCGAAGCCACAGCATCAGCCTCGGCAACTACAGAATAGCTACCGTTAGGATTTTGACCGATAAGAATACCAGAAGCGAGGAACTCTGCAGGAACAGAACTGCTGAACGTACCGCCAGAAACGGCATAAGTTGCATCATTAGTATAAGGCTTGTTTGTATATTCATACTTGAAAAGAGCAACAGAATGATCACTCGTAACAGTACCGCCAGAGATGTTCACTGCCATATCACCATATTGATTGTAGGATGATGTCATGGAGATACCAGCACCCGTCATCTCAGTACCATTATTATATTGCGATGGAGGATTGATTTCAGCACCAGTAGAGTGGATTGTTCCGCCAGTGACATTCAGCGTACCGCGCTTGATGGCAATGGCGGTGTTGCCCGTAATGGTTACATCTTCTGACTCTATGCTGACAGTGGCATTGCCGTTGAGGGCGATGGCGGCATCATTCACGGAAGTAATGGAAGCGTTACCAAGTATGGTTATCACGTTTTTCATGTCACCGGTAATGTTCTTGCCAAGGTTGCCGGAAACGAACACAGCTCCATTTTTGCCATCACCAGTGGTACTAACCGAACCGGCGATGTCGATGACGGCACCGTAGCCCGCTGCGGCGTTGTACGTCGGGCCGAACAGGCATACGCCATAGACGTCAGCAGTAACCTTCACGTCGTCGGCAATACTCAGCACGCTGTAATTCTCGGCACCTGCGGTTGCAGAGCCGTAGACGTTCAACGCCTGCTCGCTGCCACCGGCAATGTTGCCGTTCTGGATGATCAGTTTACCGCTCTTCAGATTGGTTCGTCCCGTGAGGGTATAACGACCCAAATCTAACCTGACCTCCTTTCCGGCCAACTCGAGGTTCAAAGGTTCTGCCAGGGTAACATTCGTCAGCAAGTTGATTTTTTGCCCAGTTGCGACGGCAGCAAAAGCCTCCTGGAGCGTTGCATACTTCACGCTCGTGTCGTAGTTCTCCGCCACGTCATCTGCCCACGCCGTGTTGACTCCGGCGAGTAGCAATGCAATGAATGTAAGAATACTTTTCTTCATATTATTTTTATTTTTATTATTTTCTCCCTTTATTAGCCTATCAGGACTTTGATTTGGTCTTCAGACAATCCATTTGACCTCATGTTCTCGATGATGCGGCGGCGCTCGGTGCATGTGGCATCATCGCGCTCGTCAATGATTCTCGACTTGATGACATCGTTCTCTACCATACGTCGCTCCATCTCATGCACATACTGCCGTCGTTCGTCGTCAGACAAGTTGTCGATGCGCAGCCGTTCGCGGGCTTCGGCCAGTCCGGGTGCGTTGAAGTCGTCGGGGATGTCGCCGGTCTTGAGGAAGCTGACCCACTGGTCGAGCGACTCCTTAGCCACCTTGTTGAAGTTGTTCACCTTCAGAACGAAGTACTCCGGCAGCAAGTCTGCCGGTTCGTCGGCTCTGAAAAGCTGACGCTGTCTGTCCGACAGGTGCAGTAGTTCTCCGTCGTGTAGTCCCCTGAAATCGGTTCTTCCTCGGTAGACATAGTCTGTTCCCTGTCCGAGGTCGAAGTAGACAATATTGACAGAGTACACCTTTTGTATCTTGTCGTAGTCGTCGCCCAGTTCCATGTATTCGGTGATGGCTTTGCTGGTACCGTAGAGCATCCGCTGAAAGTAGCTATAGGCGCGTTCGTTTTGCACCTCAATGATAATCTTGCGGCCGTCAGCGCCCACACACATAATGTCCACACGGTTGTACTTGTCGTGAGCTTCCTCCTGGTTACTTTCGCTTTCCAGGAACTTGTGTATCTTGATATCCTGTTCGAGGAGAACTGACAGGAAACCCTCCAGCACAACATAGTTTGCCTTGTTGCGCAGCAGGCGTTTCATCGCCCAGTCGAACCGGATATACTTGTTCATCGTACTTCGTGTTATCTGTGAAGTCTTCTGTTTACTTCGCCTGTCGGCTGTACGACGGTTCGTAGGCAGGTTCAGTAGTCAAAGGATAGGTAAGGTGGAGCAGGTCGAGATCCTTGCCCAGGATGAGTGCGATGCCCTGCTTATAACCTTCTTTCGACATGTCAAGTTTGAAAGTGGTTGATGTTGTGCCGTTATACACGCTGCCATTGTTGTTGATGACGGCATAACCGACAGTGACCTCAGCACAAGGAGCATCGGTACCTGCAATCTGCATCGGGATATAGAACAGGCCCTGTCCCTCACTGATGGTATCAGGCTTGTTAATGATACTGCGATAGACTGGGGCAATGGGAGCCTTACGCTCTGTGGTCAGTTCACCACTGATAATCTCCTTCCAGTTGGGGCCACTGGGGCTGTTCAGCACCAAGCGTGCCTTGGATGTCAGGTTCTTATAAACGATATTGACATCGGTAATGAGAATCGTGGCATAACCGTTGATATAATTATACAGTTCGTCAGACTGCTGAATAGTAATCAAGTCGCCGACGCACTCCAAGGCATGAAGGAATATGAGTCTCATCTTGTCAGTGACGGCAGGTTTGGTCTCATTGATGAAGAGATCATCGTAACTGTTGTTACGAACCTTAATAGCATACATCAGGTCAACCTGCGGGTTAGTATCACTCCAAGGATCAGCGGCCAGACGGTAGTTGACCCAGGGGTCGCCCTTGTCATACTTGTCAGACATGCCGAAGATGCAACGGCCGTCTTCCTTCGGGTTAGCCTCGTATGGAGCGTATGCAAAGAAGGATACATACTCATTGTTAGCACTTGTCTCGGGGCTCTGCGAGTTAGGCCAGTACTTGACAGGGTTATAAGCCCAGTCATACTTTCCTGCGGCATTCAGTGTACCGGTGACTTTCTGGTTGTACATGAAGTCAGCCGAGACACTGGTGTTCTCGTAGGTCAGTTTACCAGTGTAGATGCCGAACAGCCCGAATCCTTTCTCGGCCAGTTTGCTGTCAGAGGCAATCTCACCAGTTGCACGTGTGAAACTTCCCTCGTCGACTGTGACGAGAATGGGCATACCAGACAGATTATCGTCGGGTGCTTCTGCTTCATTGCTGCACGCTGCCGTCAGCATCGTGGCTGCAATTAGAGTTAGGTATTTCTTCATACTATATTTTATTTTTTATATTTCTTCTTCAGGTTGGGACCTTCAGTCCCGTCATCTTCTTCTCCCTCACTTCTTACATCTTTGCGGGCAGGGGACACTCCCGGAGGGGCATCTTTATAACGTCAACGGTAACGTCAACGTCAACTGATGGGCTGGCACAGAAAACAGCGGCCTCGGCGTGTGAGCCGGGGGCGCTGCACAGATTTTTCGTTCGGGAAAGAAATTAACGGAAATTATCCGTAATTCTTAATTGCCACTTATTCACTTACAGCATCATGTTCTTCATTCCGTTTGTCCATGTAAGTAGCAAATATGGACATGCAAATTACAAAGACGACAAAAACACTTAAAACGATAATTGAATTCATTTCTTTTTTCCTTTCTTTTTATTGTCGTTACTATCATTAACTAATATAAGTCCACAGAAGAGTGTTAAAAGAGCAGTGAAAAAAGCAATCCAAAAGATTACGAGTTCACTCATATCTTTGAATATCGTTGTGAGTAACAATGCAGTAGCCATATATTTGGCTACGTCCATTAACCATTTTCCTAATTCTTTCCTCATACCATTTTCCGTTAATTACGGGTTTCACGGTGCAAAGATAGGAATTATTAGGGAAATGTGCAAGTATTTCCGTTGGAAAATCTGTGCCAGCAATGTCAAAGAGCGCGTGTTTTGTTTTTTGTGAAGGTGGGGCCGCCGGTTCGCCACCGGCGGCTCCGCCTGTTTAGAGGTTATTCATTCAGCTTACGCTGATGAGAGAATAATAATTACAACACCTTAACAAAGTAAGTTTCACTCTTAATAAGCTTACCGCCATCAATTACGAAGAGAGGATATGATTCACCTTTCTTTGCATTAGCATCGATTGCGAACGTCCAATCATTGAAAGGCTTATATGTAGTACCCAAAATATCAATACTACCAGTACCAGGTATCTTTACCTCAGCAAAGCTGCCATAGAAGTTACCTGTAAACTTGGATGTAGCTTCACCGACTTTGTTATTAGGATCAGCATAGGGATATACACCAAGTTGAATTGTCGAACCTGCTGCGGGCAGCACAGCTGTCTCAGGATTCAGCTGATCGGGGTTCTGGTTGTCCGGGAGGTTGACGGTTGTCTCACCAGTCTCGAGCCACGGCTGTACAGTAGCCTCAAGCTTAACGCTTGTCATACCGATGTGAATCTTAATCAGATACTGGTAGCCAGGCTTGAAGTCAACACCAGTACCGAAGATAGCCTCCTTAGAGATGACGTTCTCGATGATAGAACCGTGAGTGACACCGTCAGCGAGCGTACCAGCCAGGTTCTGGTCGATGGTCTGAACATCGTAAACGATCTTCACGTTGACATCCTCGTCAGCGTTACGCGGAATCACGTAGAAGTAACCGTCGTTCTTGGTAGAGTCACCACCGAAGAGCAGCACACTGCCATCACCATTCTCATAGCTAGGAACACCAAGGTTCTTTGCACCAGCACGGAAGACGAGAGAATCCTTACCATAGCCCTTAGCCTCTGCCTCAGCAGCACTCAGAGTGTCGGTAATAGCATAGTTCTCGATGATAGTGGGGTTCAGACCAGTAGGAGTCTCGCTCTTCTGGATGTTGTTAGCTGTACCCTCCTTGCTGTCCTTCAGACCGTCGAAGAAAGTAACAGTGTTGAAGCTGAGGTCCTTAGTCCCGTCGATATCCTTCCAGAGAGGAACACCAGGCTCGGTGTTGTTCAGGTTCAGAGCACCCTCGGTAGCCCAACCGTCGATAGAGAACGAACGAACGAAGATACGCGTCTTCAGAGAGTCGATAACCTTAGACTTGGGGTTGGGAACAGAATCAGAACCGTCTGCCTTCTTTACACCATAAGTATCCTCACCATAAGTACCATTCAGCGGAGTGGGCTGGTCGGCAATGTAGTCGATGGTAACCTTCACCTTAGCGAGAGCGTGCTTCAGGTTGAAGACCAGACGGTCGTTAGCAGGATTGTTGGGCTTCACCAGGTCGATGAACGGCATGCCAGTCTCGATGGTGACATCCTCATTAGCCTTCTGAGAACCCTGAGCACCGTCAATCGGGTTGTAGAGGCTGTCAGCCTGCTGAGCAGCGACACCCCAGAGGAGGTCAACAGAAGTACCAGGATCGGTGTCAACCACATACTTCACGATGGGGTCGCCCTGTGCAGCGTTGTTGTTGACAGAGATGATGTTCTTCGTCTGCCACTTCTGGATGCTGTCGGGGAACTGGTTCAGGATGCTGTCGGGAACGATGATCTTACCCGTTGTGGGCTCGATGTCCGTCCAAGGAGCATAAGCGAAGAAGGTCACGTAGTCGATAGCGTCAGAGATAGCGGCGTTGCCGTACTCGTTCGGCCAGTACTTAACGGGCTCATACTTCCAGAGCGTTCCGAAGGTAGCAGGACTCTGGTCGGTCCACACCTTCTGGTTGTACATGAAGTTGGGCTTAGCATTGGAGCTGTACTTCTCGTTGTCCGTGTAGTAAGCGAACACACCGAAGCCATTCTTACCAATGTTGGCGTTGTTGAGGTCTCCGAGCTGGCCACCGCCACGGGTGATGCCACGCTGAGCGTAGACGTCAAACTTCACTGCACCGTCGTTCTCGATGGCGGCCTGATTTGCAACCTGGTCGAGTACTTCGGTCTCAGAGCAGGCAGCAAAAGTAGCTGCAGCTGCTACGAAAAGAAATAACTTTTTCATACTGTTAATAATTAAGTGAATAAAAAAAATAAATTAAAAAAAAAACTGTTTATGTTCTACTTTTGATATTATTATATTGGTTTAGAAGTTCAACTCAGCATTTTCACCATTCTGCCATGGAACAACGACACCGCCGAAATTGATGCCATTGGTACCATCTACGTATGGCAGCGTGGGTATATCGTCGCCTTTAAGTACATTACGGAGGTCGACGCTGAGCGCATTGGCATTACCGATAATGGAAGCGCCCTGATTACCGTAGACCTCAACGCAGTCGCCACAGTCAATGTTGAAGTGGCAGACAGTCTTGCGGTCGCGCAGCTTGATGGCGAGATTGACACGCACCTCGTTCTTGGCGCACTGTACAAAGAACGGCTCGGGAGTAGCCTGTGAAGGGACCCAGTTCTGGCGCTGCTTGATGCCGTCGTAGTCTTTCCACAGCGAGTTACGCATACCCCAGGTGTCGAAGGTCTTGGCAATGTAGCCTTCATTGTCGCCAGTGACAAACACCTCCCAGTCGTCGACTGACATCAGGCAAGGATCGTCAGAGGTATGGTTCTCGGCGAGGAAGAATCCGTCGGCCATGCCGGCGATGGTGCCCTTTGTCTCATAGAGGTAGTAGATTCCCTTGATAGGAATACGTACACGCATTTTCCAAGGAACAATCAGCGGGGTCACGTTGAACACCTGCCGGATAAGAGTAGACTGATAAGAGTCACGCTCATCATAAGGGATATAGTGATCGTACTTACCCGAAATGATGTTCATCAACGTGGTGTCGCTGGCCATCTGCTCCGGCTGGTTCATAACAGTCCAAAGGCCTGTAGCAGGCTGCTTACGCAAAAGCAACTTGTCGTAGCAGGAGGCCCCGTAGAGTTTCTCGTCCTCGAGCGGCTGGTATTCAGCAGGAGTAGCCTGCACCTTGGCCGTGTTGGCATAGTCCATACCGATGAACTCCTGCTTGCCATACTCCTCGGGTGAGTAGTCGATGAGCAAAGCCTCGTACTGTCCATGCGAGAGGTAAGTCTCATAGCGGTTTACCTGAGCCGTTGTGTAGTGGTCAGCCTTACCGCCGTTGGCAGGGTAGAACCAGACGGTCATACCACCCGGGTCCGGTGTGTGTGGATAGAGAGCCTTGTCACGGTCATAATGGCGCCAGTCAATCTCGAGGAGCACCTGCTTGAAGTAGTCCTGGTAGACGTACAGCTCGCGGCGCTCACAGGCAGTGGTCGCCATCAGCAGTGCGGCAGCTGCCACTGCGGGCAGTGTCTTGCCGATACGTTTGATATATGTCATGCTTGTTTTCATCTTTCCTGTATATTAAGCGTTTTTACTTAGCCTTCTTGGCAGCTTTCTCAGCAGCTATCTGAGCCTTAGCCTCTTCCTTGGCAGCTTTCTCAGCAGCCTTGGCCTTTTCCTTGGCAGCTTTCTCAGCAGCCTTGGCCTTTTCCTTGGCAGCTTTCTCGGCAGCCTTGTCGGCGGCAGCCTTCTCCTTGGCGGCCTCCTTAGCGGCCTTTTCGGCAGCCTTGTCAGCATCAGCCTTACCCTTCTCGGCCTCCTTGGCAGCCTTGGCGGCAGCCTTTTCGGCCTTCTCGGCATCCTTAGCCTCCTGGGCAGCGCGCTTGGCGGCAGCCTTTTCGGCCTTCTCGGCATCCTTAGCCTCCTGGGCAGCGCGCTTGGCGGCGGCCTTGTCGGCCTTGGCCTTCTCCTTGGCGGCAGCCTTGGCAGCCTTCTCGTCTGACTGCGACGGGGTCGCAGCATAGCTGACGGGAGCGACGGGGGCGGGAGCCTCGGTGATGGTCTCGGTCTTCTTCTTATCCTTGGTGTGGAACATATAGGCGAGGGTGATGTTAGCATGAGTTGCTCCGAAGAAATGCTTCGACGAGGTCTTCTGCCACATGAGGTGGTCGTCGTACTCTTCCTCATGACCTACGGGGAAGATACTGCTACCGAGGTACTCGCGGTACTTGGTGGGAATCCATCCGATGGCGAGACCGCCGTCAACTGCCCACTGCTTGCGCTTACCCCACCGGTGCTGATAACCTATATTAGCATATATATTAAGGTATTCACCCTGATAGCCCTCGTGCTTCTTCCACTCGAAGTCATAGTAGCCGGCTGCAGCACCGAGACCGATGTGCCATCCGTCGAGTGTATGATGCTTCTTACGGTCGCCGAGCCAGTAGCGCAGTTCGAGGCCGATGTTACCGCACTGATGTGCATGTGCATTATGGCTCCAGATGAACCAGGGCCAGAACACCTCGCCCTCGATACTCCAGCGGTTGCTGCGCCCCAATGGGAACTCAATCTGTCCGTTAGGAGCAGCCAAGCCCCAGAACAGGAGGTTAGTCTTGAGTGCCCATACCCACGAGCTGTCAATCGGCTCCTCAAAGACGGGGCACGGCTCTGGCAGGTAGATGATGGTGTCGCGTATGACGAGCGTATCGCAGCAGTCACGGTCGGGGATCCCGGCAATTTGCTTTTCGAACTCAGTCATGGGAGCCACGACAGCCGAACCCGACATACGGAGCGGCGGTAGGTACTTGGCCAAGAGCTGGTTCCAGATGGTACCCTTGTGCATCTTGCGCAGTTTCTGCTCGCGTGGGTCCATGCGCCACTGGTCATCCTCGGGTGTCTTTGTAAGGACTTCAAGAACTTCATACTTCCAAGGTTCGTTACTTTTCTCAATCATAGAGTAGAGTCCTCCCCAGCGTGCTCCCTGGTTAACGACGGTAATCTGGTCGATAATACCCTCGAGTCGCTTTGCGAGAACATTCTTGAGTGAGATACCGCGCTCCTCGCCAAGTCTGCGGTTCAGCTCATTGGGTCCTTCGGGGGAAGCACCTCCGTAGACATCCATCTTGAGGCTCATCTTCGGCTGGTTGGCATAGTGAGCCTTTACACGTGCCACGAACTCGTTGATACGTTGCTCGTTGTCGGAGAACGACATGTCAAGGTTGCTCAGTCCGAGTCGGAAATGCACTTCCAATGTGTCTCCTTCGACTTCAGCTGCCGAAGCTCCGACGGCAGCCACGAGGAACAGAAGAGCTGCCAGCACTCTGCGTACCGGCTGCATGCATCCAGATGTAATCAGTTGCTTTTTCTTCATTATTATATTATTCTTTTTTGTTAGCTATGAAAGGCGGGTTGACTGTACACTTTTATTATACGTCTGTGGTAGTTTTATAACATAACACGCTGCAAAATTAGGAAAAATTTCTTAATATCAGCGGCTTTTTAAAGTTAAATATCGTTAACGCGTGGAAAGAATTAACAAAAACCGTTATCTTTTGGGTTACCGGGTCTGGGCATTCAAAACGGCCTCGCGCATCTGTTTTTGGAGGTTGCTGGCGAAGATGAAATCAGTAAGTCGCTGATTGGGTGAAGTCATGATGTCGGCAGAGACGCCCTGCCATTCTTTCCGTCCCTCGTAGATGAAAATGATGTTTTCGCCAATGCCCATGACGGAGTTCATATCGTGGGTATTGATGATTGTGGTGGTGTTGTACTCGCGTGTGATAGAATGCAGGAGTTCGTCGATGACGAGACTGGTCTTTGGGTCGAGTCCTGAATTGGGTTCGTCGCAGAAGAGGTACTTGGGGTTCATGACGATGGCCCGTGCAATGGCAACCCGCTTCTGCATACCACCTGATATTTCACCTGGGAACTTCTGCTCTGCTCCGACCAGGTTGACACGGTCGAGACAGTCCATGGCTCGTCGTTCGCGCTCTCGTATTGTCATCGTCGAGAACATATCGAGAGGGAACATGACGTTCTCGAGTACGGTGAGCGAGTCGAAGAGAGCCGCTGACTGGAAAATCATGCCCATCTCGCGCCGCATGTGTACTTTCTCCTGCTTGGACATCTGTACGAAGTCTCGGCCGTCATATAATATCTGTCCTTGAGTAGGGTCGAAAAGTCCCACGAGGTTTTTCATCAGTACGGTCTTTCCGGAGCCGGACTGTCCGATGATGAGGTTGGTCTTTCCATCCTCGAAGACGGTTGAGATATCCTTCAGCACCTCTTTACCGTCGAAGCTCTTATACAGGTTCTTGACTTCAATCATGACAGCAGCTGCGTTAGGAATACGTCACTGAACAATATCAGCACCGACGACGTGACGACGGCATCGGTGGACGCCTTTCCGACGTTGACGGAGCCGCCTTCGACGGTGTAGCCGAAGAATGCCGGAACGGATGTGATGATAAATGCAAAGAAAAGGCTCTTGATGATTGACATCCACATGAACCACGGTATGAACGTGTGCTGCAAGCCAAGCGTCAGGTCGTCGGGTGTGATGATGCGCATGCCGTAAGCCGTGAAGTAGGCGCCGACGATGCCCATGGCCGACGAGAAGATGACAAGGAATGGCATGAGCGTAATCATGCCGAGTATTTTTGGCAGGATGAGGTAGCAGGCCGAGTTGACGCCCATGATGTCGAGTGCATCAATCTGCTGGGTGACGCGCATGGTGCCCAGCTCAGAGGCGATGTTCGAGCCGACCTTTCCTGCGAGTATAAGGCACATGATTGAGCTGGAGAACTCGAGCAGCATGATTTCGCGCGTGGTGTAGCCGGCCACCCAGCGTGGCATCCATGGCGACTCAATGTTAACCTTCATCTGTATGCAGATGACGGCTCCGATGAAGAACGATATCAGTAGGACGATGCCAATGGAGTTGACACCGAGCTGTGCCATCTCCTTGACATACTGCTTGCGGAACATCCTCATGCGCTCAGGCACTGAGAACGTGCGGCCCATCAGCATAACATAACGACCGAAGGTGGTCAGCCATTTCTGCAGAAGCTTCATTCTGGGTGCAAAGTTACTAATTTTTTGGCACGGATAACACGGATTAACACAGATTTTTCTTTTAAATAATCAAAAAAACCTTGTTAATCCGTGTTATCCGTGCCAAAAAAACATTACCTTTGCACCCAAAACAGGAAAAGATGGAAGAAGAGAACATCGTACTGAGGGCTGAGGGCCTGGTGAAGCGCTACGGCAAGCGCACGGTGGTTAACGACGTCAACTTCGACGTACGTCAGGGAGAGATTGTTGGACTGTTGGGTCCGAACGGTGCCGGCAAGACCACGTCGTTCTACATGACGACAGGCCTGATAGTGCCCAACGGTGGCCATATCTACCTTGGCGACCAGGAGGTGACCGACTATCCCGTGTACAAGCGTGCCCGTGCCGGCATCGGCTACTTGGCACAGGAGGCATCGGTATTCCGCAAGATGTCGGTTGAGGACAACATACTGAGCGTGCTTGAGATGACAGGTAAGCCCCGCAACTACCAGCTTCACAAACTGGAGGAGCTGATCAAGGAGTTCCGCCTGGGGAAAGTGCGCAAGAACAAGGGCGACCAGCTGAGCGGCGGCGAGCGCCGAAGAACCGAGATAGCGCGCTGCCTGGCCATCGAGCCGAAGTTCATCATGCTCGACGAGCCGTTTGCCGGCGTTGACCCGATAGCCGTTGAGGACATCCAGCACATTGTCTGGCGGCTGAAGTACCGCAACATCGGAATCCTGATAACGGACCACAACGTCCATGAGACGCTGAACATCACCGACCGTGCTTACCTGTTGTTCGAGGGTCGCATCCTGTTCAAGGGCAAGCCCGAGGAGCTTGCCGAGAACCCCATTGTCCGGGAGAAGTACCTCGGCTCGAACTTCGTGCTCCAGCGCAAGGACTTCGAGCAGCTCGACGAGGAGAAGCAGCGGCGCGAGGCAGAGGAAGAAGTTAATAATTCATAATTAAGCACTCATTATTCGCAATTATTATGTACCTTTGCAGCCCGATTTCGGACTATATTATATAAATAAGGTATAAAAGACAATGAACATTACGTTTGAGAACCCCGACAAGGTGAATGGCCAGCTGACCGTCACCATCGAGAAAGAAGACTATCAGGACAAGGTCGAGAAGACCTTGAAGGACTATCGTAAGCGCGCCCAGGTTCCCGGTTTCCGTCCGGGCATGGTTCCCATGGGCATGATTAAGAAGCAGTACGGCATGGCCGTGAAGATGGAGGAGGTGAACCGTCTGCTGAGTGAGAAAGTGACGTCGTACATCAACGAGAACAAGATACAGGTTCTGGGCCAGCCCTTGGCCAGCGAGCATCAGGAGCCTGCCGACCTGGCACAGGACGGACCGTTCACGTTCAAGTTCGACATCGCCGTGGCTCCTGAGTTCACGATAGAGCTTACCAACAATGACAAGCTGACATACTACGCCATCAAGGCCGACGACAAGATGATCGACCAGCAGGTGCAGATGTTCTGCCAGCAGTTCGGCGAGATGAAGGATGCCGATGTGTTCAGCGGCAACGACACGCTGACCGGCGACCTTCGCCAGCTCGACGACCATGGCAACACGTTAGAGGGCGGCATTACCGTTGACAGCAGTCAGCTGATGCCCGCTTATATCAAGGAGGAAGACCAGAAGAAGCTCTTCGACGGTTGCAAGCCCGGCGACATCATTACCTTCAACCCGAAGAAGGCCTACCCGGACAACGATGCTGAGATAGCCGCCCTTCTGAAGCTGAAGAAGGAAGAAGTGAAGGATCTGACGAGCGATTTCAGCTACCAGGTGACCGGCATCCGCCACTTCCAACCCGCCGAGGTCGGCCAGACGCTGTTCGACAAGGTATTCGGCGAGGGCGTGGTCAGCAACGAGAAGGACTTCCGCAAGAAGGCCAGCGAGATGATCGAGTCACAGCTGGCACAGAACAGCGACTACAAGTTCATGGAAGACCTGCGCGCCTACTGCGAGGACAAAGTCGGCGAGCTGAAGTTCCCCGAAGAACTGCTGAAGCGCTTCATGAAGCAGCAGGACAAGGAGAAGGAGAAGAGCGACGAGGAGTTTGAGAAGGACTTCCAGTCCAGTCTGCGCGAGCTGAAGTGGCACCTCATCAAGGAACAGCTGGTCAGCGCCCAGGGCATCAAGGTTGAAGACGGCGAAGTGAAGTCGCTCGCCCAGACCCAGGTCCGCCAGCAGTTCGTACAGTACTATGGCATCAACGACATGCCCGAAGACGTGATAGAGAAATATGCCGACGAGATGCTGAACAAGCGCGAGAACGTTGAGCGCCTCGTTGACATCATCGTCAGCCAGAAGCTCCTCCAGAACTGTAAGACAGTGGTGAAGCTCAGCGAGAAGAGCGTCACTTTTGATGAGTTCAACAAGCTGGCAAAAGAGGCTTAACGCCCTTTCGCGCTATCCATATTTTCTAACGCCGCCACGCCTTGGAGAAGGCGTGGCGGCTTTTTGGAGACCTTGCGGGAGAACCGCAAGGCGCACTGAGCGGCATCCGATGTGGTTTTTATATATAATGCTTAGTTTTTTGGCCGATTGCTTTCGTATTCACCAAATATTTCGTAACTTTGCAGCCAGACGATACTACAAACTACAATGAAAGCGAAAAGACTATTACTACTCTGCCTGTTAGGCATGACGGTGACAATGATGACGGCCCAGCGGCATACCGACCGGCTGGACCGGGGACTGGTGGTGTCAAAAGCATACAACTCCAATTACTTGAGTTGGCGGCGGCTAACCACTGAATACTATGATGTGAAGTATAATGTTTATCGCAATGGCAGTAGGATTGCTACAAATTATAACAAAACGAATTATACAGACAATAATAGTTCTGAGGACAATCAATACACCGTAAAGGCAGTGGTCAACGGAGTTGAGAAGAACGATAGCCTTGTCCAGAAGATGTGGAAAGGATATAAGTATGAGGGAAGCGGGAAATACAGTAGCTTCCTGGACATCCCCCTTGCTGCCGTCTATGACCGCGACAGCAATGACGTGACAAGTCACTATGAGCCTAATGACGCGGAAATGGCGGACCTTGACGGCGACGGACAGTTAGAGATCATCGTGAAGCGGCTGAATACGGTGGATGCAGCGGGCTACGACAGCGGATTAGACAACGCCAACGGTAATGACCGCTACATCATCTATCCCAAGGAGTCGAGGGAGTTTGTGGTGCTCGATGCCTACGACGTGAACTGGCAGACGGGCAAATCCAAGCTGCTCTGGCGCATCGACTGCGGTCCGAACATGGTTAGCAGTAACTCAACGGAAATCAACATCATTGCCTACGACTGGGACGAAGACGGGCGTGCCGAGGTAGTGCTTCGCGGTGTGGACAACATGATAGTCTATGGCAGCGACGGACAGACACGTCTCTACACCGTCGGCGACATGAGCGTGAACACCCGCAACACCTGGTACTCAACCGATGCCAAAGGCAGCGATACCGGCAGTATGGCCTATACCAGCAGCGGTGCTGAATACCTGCTCTATCTAAACGGGCAAACGGGAGAACTCTACCAACAAATGAACTACCCACTGACCCGCGAAAGCGCCAGCGCCTGGGGCGACAGCTACGGTCACCGCTCGTCGAAGTACTTCTTCGGTGCGCCATTCCTTGACGGACGCCATGCGAGCCTGTTCCTTGGTCGCGGCATCTATACACGACACAAGATGATGGCGATGGACCTGGACCGTAAGGCGCACAAGTGGAAGGAGCTCTGGAGCTGGAACTGCAACGACAGCAGCAGTCCATGGTACGGCAACGGCTATCACAACTACCTGATAGCAGACGTTGACGAGGACGGGCGCGACGAGATTGTGTATGGCTCGATGGTGATTGACGACAACGGCAAAGGTTTGAGTACCACCGGCTACGGGCACGGCGATGCGCAGCACGTGGGCGACTTCGACCCCTACCGGAAGGGTCTGGAGTTCATGGGCTGCTTAGAGGAAAACCCCTACTGGGGCAGCAACTACCGAAACGCGACAACCAGCGAGGTGTATTTTAAGCATACCAACCCCAAAGGCGAAGGGAAGTCAGGCGACGACGGTCGCTGTCTGATAGGCAACTTCTCGGACAAATACCCCGGGTGCGTTGGGCGCTCCATAGGCAGCGGCGTGTTCAGCAGCGTGGCCGACAAGACCATCCCCGACCCCGACTACGTCGGCGACAACTACATAGCCTGGGGCGACCTGAACTTCCGCATCTACTGGGACGGCGACCTCCGCTCGGAGATACTGAACAGTCCCGGCAAGGCCAGAGAAGCCAAGGTGGAGAAACCTGGAACAGGCAGACTCTTTACTTCAAGCGGCTGCAACATGAATAACGACTCAAAGAACAACCCCTGCTTCCAGGGCGACATCATCGGCGACTGGCGTGAGGAGATAGTGGTTCGCTGCGGTGGCAATCTGCGCGTCTATACCACGGGGTTGTGGACCGAGTGGTCCCTGCCCACGCTGTGGAACGACCACCAGTACCGGCAGGCGATGGTTTGGCAGATGATGGCCTACAACCAGCCGCCGCACCTGAGCTACTTCCTCGGTGAAATGGAGGAAATCACCGTGGCTCCGCCTACGCTGACCGATGAGGGACGGACGGAGATAGCCAACGGGGGAACCGTCGGGCGCACTGGAGACGGGGAGCACCTCCTGATCTGTGAGACGGGCAACATGACCGTCAGCGTGGAGGACGGAGCGGCTCCCGGCATACTGACGGTGAACACGCCGACATGGGTGCAGGGCACCGATGTGAACGGCACCAGCGGCACAAAGGTGAGAGGCGACGGTTCGGTGGGTGCCACGAACCTGCCAGAAATCAGGACCACGACCTACACCCACACGCTGACGGGCGGAGCCTTCGCCGGCACGATGCGCCTGGTGAAGCAGGGCGACGGCGTGCTCGTGCTGCCCGACGTGACGGAGACCTATACCGGCGAGACGAACGTGTGGGCGGGTACGCTGCGCTTCAACGGCACGATGGCGAGCAGCCCCGTTTGGCTGAACCGCTTTGCCACACTTGATACTGACGGCGGCACGTTCGGCGGCGGTGTGACGGCCGACTACGGCGCCACCATTGCCGTTGGCAACGGGGGCATGACAACGACGACGCTGACGCTGAACCACGGTGCACGGCTGAAGGTGAGCATCGGCAGCGACGGCAAGGCGACACCGGTGAACATCAGCAATCTGATACTGAAAAAGAAGAGCGGCGAGGTGTGGGAGCAGTACGGTCCGAAGTACCTGAAGCCGGTCATCGAATTCACGCATAGCGGCAGTCTGAACGATGGCACCTATTTCATTGGTGATGTAGGCGAAGTGAGTGGCAGTCTGACTAATGATATCATACTGGAAGGACTTGACGGTGTGAACACCCCGCGTCTCTTGGCTGAGGGTGGCAAGCTGTTCCTCATCGTGGGCACAGGTGAAAGCGCCACCTGTCCGCCTGCTACCTTTGCCGTCAGCGGCTACCAGCGCACTGAAAACGGTTTGTTGCCTATCGTCAGCATCAATCCTGGTACGTTCAGTTATGGCGGCACGGAGGTAGTACCCAACGGCGTCACGGCAGCATTCAACGATACAGGAGTGGAATTAGGGCGATACGTACTCTATAGCGAAGACTTTAATCAAGCAACGGAAATTACTGGCTGGACTCATTTGGGAGCGCCCATTAGTATAGAAACAGGCGATACAGACCACGGCAACTACTTCTTTATAAATCTGGGAGAAACTAACACCCGCTATGCCTACACCCGATTGAGCGATGTTGACGTGTCACAGTTCAACAGGTATGCCATTGAGTTTGACTTAGCTATAAATCCGGGTAATACCGACCCTATGGAATTTTGCGTAATGAGCAAGGGTGGCAAAAACCCCTCCAAAGCATGGGATAACTATGCAGCCATCAACGACTATAAGAACATGCTATTTGACATTACTGCCCCCAAAAACTCTAATACCTATACAGTCAATGGCACTAATACGACCACTGACTTGGCATCAAACACCTGGTATCACATCACATTGGACGTGAACCGTTCAGCGGGCACTGTAGCATGGGCTATATCGAACGGCAGCAAGGGTATATTAACACTGCCAGAGGGAACAAGTAGCGAGGTGGACGGCTTCTATCTTGTGATGGGACGCTACTACTCAAAGCTTCGCTTCGACGACATCCGCATCTACCGCACAGACAGCTATTACTTCGCCTTCACCGAGCCAGGCACGCTGACGGTGACGACGGGCTATACCGGCTGCGAATCAGGTACGGCCACATATACAGCCACTGAGTACGTCAAGATGGGCGACGCGAACATGGACGGACGGGTGGACATCAGCGACGTGACGGCGGCCATCAGCTATATTGCCGGACAGACGCCGGAAAAATTCTGCAAGGAGGCCGCCGACATGGACGGCAACGGCACAGTGGAGGCCGCCGACCTGAGGGCCATGGTGAACCAGATCGTCGGCAGCAATCAATAAAACCCAAACATGGAGAAAGACAAGAAGAAAGACGAGAAAAACGAGTTGGTGAGGAACATCGCCGAACAGAAATATGAGTTCGGCTTCACCACCAACGTCCATACGGAAATCATCGAGAAGGGCCTGAACGAGGAAGTCGTCAGGCTTATCTCGCAGAAGAAGGGCGAGCCTGAATGGATGCTCGACTTCCGCCTGAAGGCGTTCCGCTACTGGAAGGAGCAGACGGAGCCGACATGGGGGCACGTGACGCTGCCCAAGATAGACTACCAGGGCATCTCATACTACGCAGACCCGACGACCAGGAAGTCCGGGGAAGGCGGGACGATAGACCCTGAACTGGAGAAGACCTTCGACAAGCTCGGCATCCCCCTGGAGGAGCGGCTGGCCCTGAGCGGCAACACCGCCGTCGATGCCATCATGGACTCGGTGAGCGTGAAGACCACGTTCAAGGAGAAACTGAAGGAGAAGGGCGTCATCTTCTGCTCCATCGGCGAGGCCATCAAGGAGCACGGCGACCTGGTGCGCCAGTACTTAGGGTCGGTGGTGCCTTATCGGGACAACTACTTTGCCGCGCTGAACTCCGCCGTCTTCAGCGACGGTTCGTTCGTATATATTCCCAAGGGCGTGCGCTGTCCGATGGAGCTGAGCAGCTACTTCCGCATCAACGCCCGCAATACCGGCCAGTTTGAGCGCACGCTCATCGTGGCCGACGACGACAGCTACGTGAGCTACTTGGAGGGCTGCACCGCCCCCATGCGCGACGAGAACCAGCTTCACGCCGCCATTGTGGAGATCATCGTCAAGGACCGTGCCGAGGTGAAGTACTCCACCGTCCAGAACTGGTACCCCGGCGACGAGCACGGCCGGGGCGGCGTGCTGAACCTCGTGACGAAGCGCGGCCTTCTGGACGGCGTGGACTCCAAGCTGTCGTGGACGCAGGTTGAGACGGGTTCGGCCATCACTTGGAAATACCCGTCGTGCATCCTTCGCGGCGACGGCAGCACGGCAGAGTTCTACTCCGTGGCCGTGACCAACAACTACCAGGAGGCCGACACGGGCACGAAGATGATACACATCGGACGGAACACGCGGTCGACCATCATATCGAAGGGCATCAGCGCCGGCCACTCGCAGAACTCTTACCGAGGACTGGTGCGCGCCACGTCCACCGCCGACGGTGCCCGCAACTATTCGTCGTGCGACTCACTGCTCCTTGGCTCCGACTGCGGAGCCCACACCTTCCCCTATATGGACGTGCATAACGACACGGCCATCTTCGAGCATGAGGCCACGACCAGCAAAATCAGCGAGGACCAGCTCTTCTACTGCAACCAGCGCGGCATCCCGACTGAGCAGGCCGTCGGCCTCATCGTCAACGGCTATGCCAAGGAGGTGCTTCAGAAGCTGCCGATGGAGTTTGCCGTCGAGGCGCAGAAACTGCTGTCGGTGTCGCTGGAAGGTACCGTGGGGTGAGACACGGACGGGCCGCCGGATTTCCGGCTTGATATTTTAAGAGGTTCACAGCTAATTGTCAATCGCAGTTTTTATCCCTCACTTCTGACACTTCTCACACCTGGACGGGTGTCAGAAGTGTCAGAAGTGAGGGTTGTTTCCTGTGTTTGACAATATAGGAATGAGTATCCGCCGCCCTCCCGGTGAGAACTACAACGGCCCCGGATGGGGGAACCGACACCTGAACCCGCACCTTGAGGGAAACGTGGCGGGTTTTGGAAAAAACGTGGCGGGTTTTTGGAAAAACGTGGCGGGTTTTTGGAAAAACGTGGCGGGTTTTGGACGAGTATATGGCGGAGAGGGCGACCGAAGTTTGTTAATTCTTAATAAATTATAATCATGGTTATTAGAACTCAGATGATATTTTCGTACCTTTGCAGTCGCCAGTAGAGACGCCACAATGTGACTTCTCTACGCAAACACCAAAAAAACTTTAGTTATACAGAAGACAGAAGGAAAAGTGTAAACAGCATGTTAGAGGTACGTAATTTGCACGCCCGCATAGGCGAGAAAGAGATACTGAAAGGCATTGACCTGGTGGTCAACGACGGCGAGACGCACGCCATCATGGGTCCGAACGGCTCGGGCAAGTCGACGCTGTCGGCCGTGCTCGTGGGCAACCCGCTCTACGAGGTGACCGAGGGCGAGGCCTGGTTCAACGGTAAGAACCTGCTTGAGATGAAGCCCGAGGAGCGGGCCCACGAGGGGCTGTTCCTCTCGTTCCAGTACCCGGTGGAGATTCCCGGCGTGTCGATGACCAACTTCATGAAGGCGGCCATCAACGAGAAGCGTAAGTATCAAGGTCTGGAGCCGATGAACGCGGCAGAGTTTCTGAAGCTGATGCGCGAGAAGCGGAAAATAGTGGAGCTGGACTCGAAACTGGCCAACCGCTCGGTGAACGAGGGCTTCAGCGGCGGCGAGAAGAAGCGCAACGAGATCTTCCAGATGGCCATGCTGGAGCCAAAGCTGAGCATCCTGGACGAGACGGACTCGGGGCTGGACGTAGATGCCATGCGCATCGTGGCCGAGGGCGTGAACAAGCTGCAGCGGCCCGACACGTCGTGCATCGTCATCACCCACTACGACCGGCTGCTGGAGATGATTCGCCCGCAGTATGTGCATGTGCTCTACAAGGGGCGCATCGTGAAGACCGGCGGGCCGGAGCTGGCCCAGGACATTCAGGAGCACGGCTACGACTGGATCAAGGAGGAGATTGGTGAGGAGTGAGTGCAGTTCATAGTTAAGAGTTTATAGTTCATAGTTATGAATAGCGAACAACAATACATTGACCTATATAAACAAGCGCGACAGCTCATCAGCGACCATGCGCCGCAGGTGATGAACGACGTGCGCGAGGCGGCCTTCGGGCGCTTCGCCGAGAAGGGATTTCCCACGCGTAAGGTGGAGCGATATAAATATACCGACATGGCGGCGCTGTTTGCACCCGACTACGGGCTGAACCTGCAGCGGCTACAGATACCGGCCGACCCGTACAAGGCGTTCCGCTGCGACGTGCCGAACCTATCGACGTCGCTCTTCTTCATGGTGAACGACAGCTTCTACGGCGGCAAGCACAAGGACGACGAGGTGGTGATAGCCTCGCTGGGCGAATATGCCAAGGCGCACCCGGAATGGGTGGCACGATACTACAACCGGCTGGCGGGTAGCGACGAGGCTGCCGTGAGCGACCTGAACACGATGCTCTGTCAGGACGGGCTGCTGGTGTATGTGCCACGGGGCGTGAAGACGGGGCGCACGATACAGGTGATCAACATCCTGCGGGCCGACGTCGATCTGATGGTGAACCGCCGCGTGCTCATCGTGGTGGAGGAGGGCGCTGAGCTGAAGATGCTCTTCTGCGACCATGCTGCCGACGACCGCCGGTTCCTGACGACACAGGTCATCGAGGCGTTTGTCGGCGAGCGGGCCTCGCTCGACCTCTACTGTCTGGAGGAGACGCACTATAAGAATGTCCGCGTGAGCAATGTGTATATCGACCAGCAGCGCGACAGCCGCGTCAACCATAACGTCATCACGCTGCACAACGGCATCACCCGCAACAAGCTCGACCTGACGCTGAGCGGCGAGGGGGCGGAGTGCCAGTGCTACGGATGCGTGATAGCCGACAAGCACCAGCATGTGGACAACAACACGCTCATCACCCACCGAGTGCCGCACTGCACGTCGAACCAGCTGTATAAATATGTGCTCGACGACCAGGCCACGGGGGCCTTCGCCGGGCGCGTGCTGGTGGAGCACGGCGCACAGCAGACGGCATCGCAGATGACCAACCAGAACCTGTGTGCCACCCGCGAGGCGCGTATGTACACGCAGCCCATGCTGGAGATATATGCCGACGACGTGAAGTGTGCCCACGGCTCTACCGTAGGACAGCTGAACGAGGCGGCGCTCTTCTATATGCAGCAGCGCGGCATATCGCTGGCCGAGGCGAAGGTGCTGCTGCAGAATGCCTTCATCAACGAGGTGATTGACAAGATGCAGCTCGACCCGCTGCGCGACCGGCTGCACTATCTGGTGGAGAAGCGCTTCCGCGGCGAGCTGAACAAGTGTAAGGGATGCAGGCTGTGCAAATGAAAAAAATGAGAAATGAGAAATGAGAAATGAGAAATTAGCTGCCGCAACGGTGATGTACGATATCAATCAAATACGGAACGATTTCCCCATCCTGGGGCGCGAGGTGTATGGCCGCCCGCTGGTCTATCTAGACAATGCCGCCACGACGCAAAAGCCGCTGTGCGTGCTGGACGCCATGCGCGAGGAATACCTGAACGTGAATGCCAACGTGCATCGCGGCGTGCATTACCTGTCACAGCAGGCTACCGACCTGCACGAGGCGGCTCGCGAGACAGTGCGCCAGTTCATCCATGCCCGCAAGACGGAGGAAATTGTGTTCACACGGGGCACCACCGAGGCCATCAACCTGGTGGCCAGCTCGTTCTGCGAGAGCAGGATGAACGAGGGCGACGAGGTCATCGTGACCGACATGGAGCACCACTCGAACATCGTCAGCTGGCAGCTGCAGGCCATGAAGCGCGGCATCGTGGTGCGCCATCTGCCCATCACCGACGACGG